>JAHDDV010000290.1 GCA_020629205.1 Chitinophagales bacterium
AAAAACTCACCACGCCCACCAGACGGTGAAAACTAGCCCGGGGCGACGAGGAAATGAAGGTGCGGGCTGCTGTAGCGAATGGCTGCACATGGGGGCTCGACGATAGGAGAGACCCCAGGGGCAGATCATGAGCAAGCAGACCGTGCCTGAATTGGAACAGAGCACCGGACGGGTATTGCCACGTCGCTTTACTGCTGGGCTCCAATAAAAACTCAAGACTTTTTAACCACAAAAGGGCGC
The DNA here is from genome assembly GCA_020629205.1 of Chitinophagales bacterium. Lineage (GTDB taxonomy): Bacteria > Bacteroidota > Bacteroidia > Chitinophagales > UBA2359 > JAHDDV01. Next base: position 241 of record JAHDDV010000290.1, read on the forward strand.
AAAGTTTTTACACAAAAGGGCACATAAGCATTGTTTAACTCATGCTTGACCCAGATAGCGGACGAAGGAGCGCTTTGCAACCGGGAGCATGGTTTCTAACATCGGGAAAGGCTTCTCGCTGCGGATATGGTAGGTGGCTGGATTGGGTAGATGGCGATTGCTGCGAATCATATCTAGCTTTATGAACTCTACCGTATTGGTGATCTTGCGGCGGTAGGAGGTGAGGAAAACGGTCTTAATGGCCCGAAAATTCTCCTTGGCACTTTCGAAGAGTGTGAGCTGATAAGCATAGACGTCAATGTCCTTAAGATTACCATTGCTTAGCAGCATATAGCCTTCTTCTTTGTGCAGGGGAAGGATGCCTACAGGTTCGATCTCGATCTTTTCTTCTACGAACTCATATATCTCCTTGCCGTTTTCAAGGTTTTGCTTGATGAGGGGGATGGCAAATTCGAGTGTCTGCGCGATTTCTTCCATGTATTGATCGTCGTTCATGATCTGCTCGTATTGCAGGGTCATTTTCTGTAGATCAATCTTGGTAAGTTTGGTAGGGAAATGCTTGGCTACCTGCTCCTTGTTTCGCTTAAACTCGACGAGATTGCTGTAGTGAGCAACCAGTTCTGCCAGGAAAGGGTAAAGCCGGTTTTCGTCAAAATTCCGGGCTACTTTCTTTAGATATGCCAAAAGCAGGTACTTCTTGTATTCAAAGTCAATCAATCCCTCTGTCAGCCAATCTTTGTTCAATCCATCCATATCTGTACTTTTCACCTTTACCCGACTACTGCCAAAATGTTCGCCTTTCACCCTTTAATTTATGCTAAAATGACATAGCGATCAACCCGTTTGGCAGATTAAACTGTCAAAAGGGCGGAAAAAACGGCTTGGCAGCCTTTGGCAAATTTTTTGACAAGAGTGGCATGTAAAATTCATTCTTAATCTAAACCGCTTTTTTAATAATGGCAAAAGCAAAATTGAAGATCCAACCACTAGCTGATCGAGTGCTGGTACAAGCAGCAGCAGCTGAAGAAAAGAGTAAAGGTGGAATCATCATTCCTGATACTGCAAAGGAAAAGCCACAGCAAGGTACTATCGTAGCTGTAGGTCCTGGTAAAGTTGATGAGCCAATGACAGTGAAGTCGGGCGATACTGTGCTTTACGGTAAGTATGCAGGAACAGAGATCACAGTAGATGGTCAAGACTACCTAATCATGAGAGAATCAGACATCTTTGCAATCGTATAAGCAAAGACTGATTTCAGATTTAAAATTACATTCTAAAAAATAAGCTCAGAAATGGCAAAATTGATTAATTACGATGTCGAAGCTAGAGATAAACTCAAGCGTGGTGTCGATGCATTGGCAAATGCGGTTAAAGTAACATTGGGTCCTAAGGGTCGCAATGTGGTAATAGAAAAGAAATTCGGTGCTCCTGCAATCACGAAGGACGGTGTGTCTGTGGCTAAGGAAATCGAATTGGAAGATCCAATGGAGAACATGGGTGCTCAGATGGTAAAGGAAGTTGCTTCCAAGACATCTGACATTGCGGGTGACGGTACTACGACTGCAACTGTATTGGCACAGTCAATTGTAACTGCTGGCTTGAAGAGTCTTGCTGCAGGAGCAAATCCAATGGACCTTAAAAAAGGAATTGATGCTGCTGTGAAAACTGTTGTAGCAAACCTTGCAAAGCAGAGCTCCAAAGTGGGATCTGACAATGAGAAGATCAAGCAGGTAGGTACTATCTCTGCAAACAACGATTTTGAAATCGGTGCTTTGATTGCTGAGGCAATGGAGAAGGTAAACACAGACGGTGTGATCACTGTAGAAGAGGCTAAAGGAACAGAGACTTACGTGGATATCGTAGAAGGTATGCAGTTTGATCGTGGTTACCTTTCTCCATACTTTGTTACCAATGCTGACAAGATGGAGGCAGACTTGGAGAACCCATATATCTTGATCTATGACAAGAAGGTTTCTTCGATGAAGGACTTGCTTCCTGTATTGGAGCAGGTGGCTCAGTCAGGTCGTCCATTGTTGATCATCGCTGAAGATGTAGAAGGAGAGGCTTTGGCTACCTTGGTAGTTAATAAGATTCGTGGTATCCTTAAAATTGCTGCTGTGAAGGCTCCTGGTTTTGGAGACAGAAGAAAGGCAATGTTGGAAGATATCGCTATCCTAACTGGTGGTACTGTAGTATCAGAGGAGCGTGGCTACAAACTGGATGCTACTACAATCGATATGCTTGGTACTGCTGAGAAAGTAGTAATCGACAAAGATTCCAGCACTGTAGTGAGCGGCGCTGGCAAGAAGAACGATATCAAAGCTCGTGTAGGCCAGATCCGTGCTCAGATTGAGACAACAACTTCAGATTACGATCGTGAGAAGCTTCAGGAAAGACTAGCAAAGCTTTCAGGTGGTGTAGCTGTATTGTACGTAGGTGCAGCCAGCGAAATGGAAATGAAGGAGAAGAAGGATCGTGTTGATGATGCGCTTCACGCTACCCGCGCGGCAGTAGAAGAAGGTATCGTGCCAGGTGGAGGAGTTAGCTTCATCCGCGCTATCAAGTCTTTGGACAAGGTAGAAGGTGAAAATGACGACCAGAATACTGGTATCGACATCATCCGTAAGGCTTTGGAAGCTCCATTGAGAACTATCGCTGCCAATGCAGGTGCTGAAGGTTCTGTGATTGTGCAGAAAGTGAAGGCTGGTAAGAAGAACTATGGCTACAATGCCCGTACTGAAGAGTTTGAGGATTTGTTGGCAGCTGGTGTGATTGATCCAGCAAAAGTAAGTCGTGTAGCACTGGAAAATGCTGCTTCTGTAGCCAGCATGCTATTGACTACTGAGTGCATCATTGTAGACAAGCCTTCTGAAGAGGCTGCAGGTCACCCTCACCCAGGTGGAATGGGCGGTGGAATGCCAGGCATGATGTAAGATCAGCTTTGCAAAAGATATAGAACGAAGCCCTTCGGTAGGAATTCCGAAGGGCTTCTTTTTCGACCTCATGGCACCATAATTCTTTCTTGAACAAAGTATTTTTTGCGATAGCGTAAATTAATTTGGAGAGGATTACTAAAGTTTGATCGAAGCTATTATCTTTGCAATCCCAATGCGGGCGTGGTGAAATTGGTAGACACGCTAGACTTAGGATCTAGTGCTTCACGGCGTGGGGGTTCGAGTCCCTCCGCCCGCACATTTTTCTCCTTTCTTTTTTCTTTTCCCCTTACATAAATCTTCAGATTTGAACATTGTACATGAAGAGTTAAGTCCTCTCCATTTACTGATCACAGTAACATTGGAGCCGCAGGACTTAGAGGCTGACCTGAACGCGAAACTCAAAGAGTACAGAAAAGATATCCAACTAAAAGGCTTTCGGAAGGGACATGTTCCCCTCAGTGTCGTAAGAGGCATGGCGGGACAGCAAGCGCTGAGCGAAGTTGTCAGTCGTAAGCTGGGTGTTGAACTTGATAAGTATGTCAAAGACAATGAGTTGCGCACGATCGGCTATCCACTAAACTACGGTAATGAGAAGGTGGAACTGAATGTCAAAGACATGCAGCCGTATACCTTTAAGTTTGAAGCAGGTATTGAACCTAGCTTCGAATTGCCTTTGATGGATGGTAGTGCCACTTTCGACAAGAAAGAGGTAAAGCTGGACGATTCTGAAGTGGATGAAGAAATCAATAAGCTTCGTAAAGCCTACGGTGAACAAGGAACCACTGAGGAAGTTCTTCAAGAGTCTGATGTGATCAATGTAGAGCTGGTGGAGCTTGATGATTCGGGAGAGCCTAAAGAAGATGGCCTCACAAATGATACGGTGATGGCTGTCAATCAGTTCACCGACGATGCCAAAGCGGAGTTGCTGAACATCAAGAAGGGGGATAGTGTTGTTCTAAACATTTTCGAAGCCCTTGATCACCCAAAAGAGACGATCGCGGATCACATCCTTGATTTGAGTCCAGAATTCCTTGACACAGTAGGAGAGCAGTTCAAGCTGACTGTTACTGAGGCAAAGCGGGTCACAATGTCTGAAATGGATCAGGTCTTCTTTGACAAGGTCTTTGGAGAGGGAGAGGTTGACAGCGAAGACAGCTTTAAGGAGCGTTTCCGTGGTGAGTTGGAAAATCTACACAATCACTTTTCGCAGGTGCGACTACGAAACCAGGTGGCAGACAGATTGATGAGCAGTTTGGATCTTGAATTTCCGGAACAATTTCTGCTTAGTTGGATCAAAGCCAATGTTGAGAAGGAACTGTCAGAAGAAGAAATGGAGAAAGAGCTGGCAGGTTTCAAGAACATGCTGAAGTTCTCGCTCTTGAAGCGAAAAATTGGGGAAGATTACAAGGACGAGATCGGAACCATCAAGGACGAAGATTTGCTGAATTATGCTATGAAAGATGCGGAAATGCATTATAAGAGCCGGTTCCAGTTTATCGTCAATGAAGACAACTTTAAAGGCATGATTTCCAATGCGCTAATGTCCGACGAAAAGTACAGAACCCAGAAAGTCGAAGACTTGTTTCAACAGAAAGTCCTCGATCTGGTGCTGGAAAAAAATGCAGTTGTGACAGAGGAAGTGGCTTTGGTAGAATTTTTGAACGAAAATGCAAATGCCTAAGATGATGAACTTCGCAGAAGAATTCCGCAAGTATGCGGTAAAAGATAAAGGAATAAGCGGTCTGAAAGTCGATCAGGTACTGGATTACCAGCTAAATTCAATCACGAGACATGATATCATGTCTTCCGTGACACCAGTGATTATTGAGGAACGTCCAATGAATATCTCAGCATTGGATGTCTTTTCCCGATTGATGATGGATCGAATCATCTGGCTGGGAATGCCAATCTATGATGAGGTAGCCAATATCATTCAGGCGCAGCTCCTGTTTCTGTCGTCGACGGATGCCCGAAGAGATATTGAGATTTATATCAATAGCCCTGGAGGCTCGGTATATGCTGGACTGGGTATCTATGATACAATGCAGTACATTCAGCCAGATGTACGGACTATTTGCACAGGTATGGCTGCCTCGATGGCCGCGATATTGTTATGTGCTGGTGCCTCTGGAAAGCGTGCAGGGCTCAAGCATAGCCGGGTGATGATTCACCAGCCACTTGGGGGGGCGCAAGGACAGGCTTCAGATGTTGAGATTCAGGCTCGTGAGATCGGAAAAATCAAGAAAGAACTATACGAAATCATTGTTCAACACACTGGGCAATCGTATGAGAAAGTGCTGGAAGATAGCGACAGAGACTACTGGATGATGGTAGACGAAGCTAAAGAGTATGGTATGGTAGATTTCGTATTGGAGGCAAAAGACGGAAAATCAGCCTAATACAACATTTACAGAATCAATTTGAAGCAGTTTTCAGTAGTTTCGATTACTGTAAACTGCTTTTTTCGTGGCGGTAGATGCAAGGCCAATTGTGCGTCTCTAAGGGGACAGTACCGGAGGAACATGCGGGATTGCGCAAAATTGCAACTATCTTGTGACTTCAAGCGTTCTTAGTAGAAGTGCAGCTTACAATTTGACTATGGCGAAAAACGAGGAAAACTTCAATTGTTCCTTCTGTGGTAGACACAAGGACGAAACACTGATCCTGATCGCAGGTCTTGACGGACATATCTGTGATCGTTGTGTCAGCCAGGCCCAGCAAATCATTGATGAAGAAGTCGTGCAAACGGATAAGAACTTCCAGTTTACACTACCTTCTTCAATCACCCCAGCTGGCATCAAGGAATTTATGGATCAATATGTCATCGGTCAAAACGATGCCAAGAAGGTGATGGCTGTCGCGGTCTATAACCATTACAAGCGCTTGAATCAGGGCTTGGGAGATGAGGTAGAGATTGAGAAGTCCAATATTGTGATGGTTGGAAACACCGGTACGGGCAAGACCCTTCTGGCGAGAACCATCGCCAGATTCCTGAAGGTGCCTTTCACGATTGTCGATGCAACCGTATTTACAGAAGCTGGTTATGTAGGCGAAGATGTAGAGTCGATTCTCAGTCGATTATTACAGTCCTGCAATTACGATGTGAAAGCTGCTGAGCGAGGAATTGTGTATATTGATGAGATTGATAAAATCGCCCGAAAGGGAGACAATCCCTCTATTACAAGAGATGTTTCCGGTGAAGGGGTTCAGCAGTCTATGTTGAAGCTGCTGGAAGGTACGGAAGTCCTGGTACCGCCACAAGGTGGACGTAAACACCCAGAGCAGAAAATGGTGAGTGTCAATACAAAGAACATTCTCTTTCTATGCGGCGGGGCTTTCGCAGGGGTTGAGAAGATTATTGCCAGAAGAATCCAGACCCAGCCAATCGGCTTCAGTACCCAAGCTGAAGAAGTGGATACAGAAAACCTATTGCAATATATCAGTCCCAATGACATCAGAACTTTTGGAATTATCCCAGAATTGATCGGGCGCTTGCCAATCCTGACTTATCTGGAGCCATTAGATGCCAAGGCGCTTAAGGCCATTCTTACGCAGCCTAAGAACGCCCTTGTAAAGCAATACAAGAAGCTTTTTAGCTTAGAGAATGTAGAATTAATAATCGAGGACGAAGTGCTGGACTTCATTGTGGAGAAGGCCCTTGAGTTCAAGCTCGGCGCCCGAGGACTTAGATCCATTTGTGAGACCTTAATGACCGATGTGATGTATGAACTGCCCTCGCAAAAGGGAATCAAGGAGTTTGTGCTGAGCCTGGCATATGTGCAAGAAAAGATCGACAAGAAGATAATGAAGCGTTTACGAGTGGCCTCCTGATCGCATACCTAAATAACTGAAGCAAGGCAGTCTATGAAAGCATAGGCTGCCTTTGTTATTTAGAGCACGTATTACTTTTCTACCACCTATTAATTGCGTAAATTGGAACGGTACCCCAGAAAGCGCAACCCACCACCCACCGTTCTGTAGATTGTCGACAAGAGACCTTGAGCAAGTACTCGCCTAGGTCTGCCAAATTTGCTACAGCAATGAATAGCAATCTTTAAGGGATTGGGAATCAATAACTGTCTGAATTTGACGTCGCTAGCAATGATTTAGAC
>JAHDDV010000010.1:0-6662 GCA_020629205.1 Chitinophagales bacterium
AAAAAAAGAGAGTCCCAAAAAGGGACTCTCCTGTATCATTTACTTATTTACGTTTCAAGTTCTTGAAAGAGGCTTTAATAAGTTTGTATAAGCCCAAGGTATTCCCATTTTATGATAATTTCAAGTATGAAATACCTTTTGCGAAACCGTTATCTGTCGCAACCAATAATAAATTGCTATTTGATAGCAACTGGTCACGATAAGGAAAGAGCAAGCCGACTGTATAATGCAAACATTAGACTCGCTCAAGCTTTCCATCCAATACTCGCACAGTTGGAAGTAATTTTAAGAAATAGCTTGAACGAACAATTGTCTTCTCACTTTATCGACAATGATTGGATCATGAACCAAAAGTCTGGTTTTATGAGCAACACTAAGCCCCCAAGTCAACATGACTCGGCTTAGTAAACAGACTAAGCAACAACAAGCCAAGAAACGTAAGCAAGCCATTCAGGGCCAGTAACTCAAAGCTAAACACATACCCAAACCACGCCTGAGAGTTTGCGCGTATGAAGAGGCAGAGCAGAGGAGCTAAAATGCAGATCAAGATTACAGGCCAGCCGTCCTTGTACCGTCTTTTAGTGAGCATACCAAAGGCATAGAGACCAAGCAAGGGTCCATAGGTAAAGGTCGCCCAGGTGAATATCTCAGAGATCACGGCTTTGTCGATAATGTAGTTGAAGACGATCAATACAGCGAATAAGAGCACAGAGAAACCCAAATGTACTTTGATCCGGGTATTTTGATTGGTTTCCCCCTCTTTGAAGCCGAGAAAATCCACGCAGAAAGAAGTCGTAAGGGAAGTCAAGGCAGAATCAGCGCTCGAATAAGCGGCCGCCAATAGGCCAATCAAGAAGATCACCGAAATGCCGTCGGGAAGATAGTGCATGGCCGCTACTGGAAACAAGTAGTCTGTACGATCGGCGAAGGGGATGTAATGGTAAAGCAAGAGACCCAGAGACATGAATACAAAGTTAGCGATGACCAGCACGACGCTAAACCAGAACATATTTTTTTGTGCCTCGCCAATGGTCTTACAAGAAAGGTTCTTTTGCATCATATCCTGATCCAGACCTGTCATCACAAGAGCGATCAAAGCACCACCAAAGAACCGCTTGAAGAAGTTCTTGGAATCGCTGTATCCATTTTCGAAGAAGAATATCTGCGAAAGGTCGCTGCCTCTTACCTTGTCGATCACACCACCGAGGCTAAGACCGAGCTCAGAGCCGATATACCAAATAGAAAGTCCAAGTGAGAGCAACATGAGAAAGGTTTGCAAAGAATCGGTCCAAACGATCGTCTTAATCCCGCCTCTAAAAGTGTATAGCCATATGAGGATGATTGTAATCATTACCGTGACCCAGAAGGGGATGTTCCAGGCATCAAAGATGAATTTTTGTAGTACAATGGCGACCAGATACAATCTGAAAGCGGCGCCAATCGTTCTGCTGAGTATAAAGAAACCCGCTCCTGTGCGATAGGTATACCGGCCGAAACGATCGTCGAGATAGCCGTATATGGAAGTTAGATTGAGCCGATAGTACATGGGCATGAGCACCGTAGCAATGACCAGATAGCCGATCAAATAGCCAAATACCATGGCCATGTAGGAAAAATGACTGTCGGCCACCCAGCCGGGCACGGAGATGAAAGTGACACCTGATAACGAGGCACCTATCATTCCAAATGCAACCAAATACCATGGGGACTTCTTCTCTCCTATAAAAAAGGATTCATTGTTGCTGTCTTTTCCAGTGATATAGGAAATCAGGAAAAGTAGGGAGAAGTAGGTAACAACAATCAAGACGATCAAAACGGGACTCATATGGCAGGTAGGTCATTTTCTGTGCTTGAAGATAATGAAATACCGCTAATCAATCACGGAGGTATATTGCCATTGTTAAACTGAAATGCATTCGATGTCAGTGTGCTGCGCTCTAGTTAAGCTTCAATGCTTTATATTTGTTATTGTCGGCTCCCAATTGCGATGATGCAATGCTATGAAAAGGAAGGATAGTTTGTTCAAGCTGATTAAGTCGCTGACCAAATCGGAAAAGCGCTTTTTCAAAGTTTTCTCCTCACGTCATGTGATCGGGGAGCAGAACAACTATGTCGAACTCTTCGATGCCATTGACAAGCAGAAGGTGTACAATGAGGACGCGCTAGTGCGGAAATTTCGCAATAAGAAATTTGTTAGACGCTTTTCCGTAGCCAAGAATTATCTGAGTGAACTGATCCTGAAAAGCATGCGTAGTTACCATGCTCAGTCTTCTATGGATGCCCAGATTCTGGAAATGCTGGGTAGTATTTCTTTTCTCTATTACAAGGGCTTGTATCCGCAGGCAAAGAAGGTCCTGCAAAAGGCTAAAAAACTGGCTCTTGAATATGAGAAGCTTTCCATTGTACCGGAGATCATCAAGTGGCAGAAGAAGATTATGGACATCGAGTCCTTCGGTGGCCTTGGAGAAAAGGATGTCTCGGCTCTGTATAACACTGAGCACCAGCTGATCAAAAAGATAGACAATATCAATGAGTACTGGCTACTGGAGGCCCAGCTATATGTAGAGCACAACCGCAAGGGTATGGCCCGGGACGCACAAGACATGGAAGCTTTGGAAAATTTGATGGATTCACCACTGATGGATACCGCATTGCCACATCGCTCCTACGAAGCAGAAGGCATGCAATACCGGATCTTTGCGACCTATTACTTTATTCTACGAGATTTTCAGCAGTGCTATACCTATATCACCAAGCTGGTGAAACATTTCGAGTCCCGGCCCGATTTGATCCGCCTGGATCCTTTCAACTATGTGAACTCGATCAATAACCTGCTCAATATGACCAGTGTACTAGCCAAGGAGGAAGAAAACCGAAAATACCTTGGCAAGCTGCAGGAGATGGTGCAGGATACCAACTTGCGTAAGAGCCAAAGCCTGGAGTTGAAACTGTTTGAAGTGTATTATTACCATCAGATGAATTCCTGCATCCGCAACGATGAATACCGTCAAGGTCTCAATCTACTGACGGCTGTGGAGGATGGGCTTTCCAGTCTCGATGATAAGGTAGATAAGATGGGAAAGATCATGATGTGCTTCAATGCCTTCCACATTAGTTTTGGAGCCAGGAAGTATCGGCAGGCAGAGAAGTGGATCGACAAGGTACTGGACAATCCTGATCGAATCGTACGAGAAGATGTTTACTGTTTCGCTCGAATACTGTTGTTGATTGTACTTTTTGAAGCTGATGATACAGAGCGTCTGGCCAAAGAGATGAAGGTGACCTATGGTTATTTATACAAGCGCAAAAAAGCTTATGATTTTGAAACGATGGTCATGGGATATATCAGAGCGATCTCCGCAACTAAGGATCGTTCTGACTTCGACAGATTGTTGCTGAAAATGAATGAAGAGGTCGCAGCATTACGCGATCACCCCTCTGAACGTAGGATCTTTGCCTACTTTGATTTCCAGCAATGGCTGGAAGCCAAGATCGAGCAAATGAATCAATCGCAACAGACTGACAGTAGCATCCGCGCCTAAGGCATTGTTATTAGTAGGTCATTGCGAGCCCCAAATTAAACCTCTGCCTCATTTCCCTGCCTTACAAAGAGACTTTTGTAACTTTACGTCTCAACAGAACAAATTATGCGCTTTTTTGACTCACTGCTTCTAGTATTTGGCCTGGTCCTATTGAGCCCTGTCTTGTCAGCTCAGGATTTGGGTATTCAATTTTATCCGGGAACATTGGAACAAGCCATGGCACAAGCCAAGGCTGACAATAAATGTGTATTTCTCGATGCCTATACCACTTGGTGTGTGCCCTGCCAGCGAATGGATAGAAGGGTATTTACCGATCCTGAAGTTGGTCAATACTACAATCAAAACTACATCAGTGTCAAGATGGACATGGATCGTCCTGATGCCAAGCAGTTGATTCAGGACTATGGGATCAAATACTTCCCGACCTTCATCTACTTCACTAGTGATGGAGAGGCTGTACACAAGGTCTCTGGTGAATGTGATGGCTTCACCTTGGTGCAATATGGAGAAGAGGCATTGGATACCAATAAGCAATACTTTACCTTGTTAGAAGCACATCGAGCTGGTACGGCAAGTGAGGAACAACTGCATAATCTGGCTCGCAGCATGATCAATAGCGGCCATTTCCAATACGAAGAGATGACGGCTATTTCAAATGCTTATCTGGCGACACAGTCGGATCTAACCAGCCCTAAAAATATGGACTATATTATGTTGACCGCCTATGAACAGGAGTCGACAGCATTCCAGTCTATGGTCAAGAACAAAGATCTTTATCTCGAAGTATATGGGGATAATAGATTTATTGAGAAGTTGCGAAACGTAACCCAATACAGTATTAATGTAGCCGCAGCCTTGAAGGACGAGCAGATGATGAACGATGTGCTAAACTTCAATCGTGAGAACATATCGACTTTTGCGGGATTCATCAATTCCCGTCTGAAAGCCTCCTACTATGAGCAAACGGAGGAATGGGACAAGTACGCTCCGGCTGCCGGGGCTTTTCTGGAAACTTATGGAAAGCGGGATCCCGATATCATCAATCAGGTGGCTTGGAATTTCTATGAGAAAGTCGACGACAGCGATCAGCTAACCAAGGCGCTCAATTGGATTGAGCGAGCGATTGGTATGCGGGAGGACCCATTCTTTCTCGATACCAAAGCAGCGCTACTTTTCAAATTGGGAGAGAAGGATAAGGCGCTTAAAGTTTGTCAGGAGTCCATTAAGTTGGCAGAAAAATGGGGCGATGAGCCAAAGCTAACTATGGAACTCATGCGGAAAATGGGTCAGTGATTTAGCTTCGGAAGTTTATGAAGCCTTTTTCTAAGCTCCGCAACTTTGATTGTCTATCTTTGAAGCCAATTCACCAAAATGCAGAAACTTGGCGCGTAGAAGAAGAAACAAGGTAATCGAGGAGCTGGAGATTGAGTCGATGGCGACGGAAGGGAAAGGCATGGGACGCCACAATGGAAAAGTTGTATTCGTGGAGGCGACTGTGCCAGGAGATGTGGTAAAAGCCCTGATTCAAAGAAACAAGAAAGATTATTCTACAGCCAGAGTGCTGGAGCTATTGAAAGGCTCAGATCAGCGAATAGAGCCTTTTTGTTCGCACTTTGGAGACTGTGGAGGCTGCAAGTGGCAGTTTCTGGAGTATGCCCAACAACTGGCCTACAAGCAAGGCATTGTTGAGGAGGCATTCCGGAGAATTGGCAAATTGGATTTTCCAGAACCCTTTCCAATACTCGGATGTGAGCATCCTACCTTCTACCGAAATAAGATGGAATATACCTTTTCCAGCAAGCGCTGGATTACGCAGGAAGAGGCGGATGCTGGCGGAGAATTAGATAGCCGCAATGGGCTCGGATTCCATATCCGTGGTCATTTTGATAAGATTGTGGATATTCATAAGTGCTATTTGCAGGCAGACTTTGGCAATCGAATACGAAATGCAGTCCGGGAGTATGCGCATGAAAAGCAGATCAGCTTCTATGGTATCTCCGACCACACCGGCGTTCTTCGAAACCTCATTATCAGGAATACCAGCCTTGGTGAATGGATGGTGATTGTGAGTTTGGGGAAAGATGATCCCGAACGCGAAGGGCTATTGGCAATGTTGGTCGAGAAATTTCCGGAGATAACCAGCCTTCACTATGTGATCAATGAGAAGAAGAACGATACGCTCTTCGATCAGGATATCATTTGTTACCACGGGAGAGATCATATCTTTGAAGCATTTGAAGGCATTCGCTACAAGATTTCTCCCAAGTCTTTCTTCCAGACCAACTCCGCTCAAGGACTTCGTCTCTATCAAATCACGCGAGACTTTGCGGGTTTGCAAGGTGACGAAATCGTGTACGATCTATACACCGGCACCGGAAGCATTGCCCTTTTTGTTGCCAAACACTGTAAAAAGGTTTTGGGTATAGAAGAAGTGGAGATGGCCATTGAAGACGCAAAGTTCAATGCTACACTGAATGGTATCGAAAATGCACAGTTCTTTGCTGGTGATGTGAAGCAGGTCTGGGATGATGCCTTTGTTCAGGAGCATGGCCGCCCGGATGTTTTGATTACTGATCCTCCGAGAGCAGGTATGCATGCCGATGTAGTGGCTATGATCATGAAACTACAGCCGGGCAAGATTGTTTATGTAAGTTGTAATCCGGTCACTCAAGCCCGAGATCTTAAGCTGATGGAGGAAGCCTACAAGATCTTGAAGGTGCAACCGGTAGATATGTTTCCACAGACTCCCCATATTGAGAACGTGGTTTTACTAGAAAGACAATAAGGCAAACAAGGTATGGAACTACGGAAAACGGAACAGCTGCTGGACAGTTTGAGAGAAGACATTATGGTCTATGGAGATTACCTAAAGGAAATTTCAGAGGCTTGTCGAAAGGAGAAAATTTCGGACTTCCCAATATTTGTAGCCCACCAGGAGCCTTCAATTTCCCTGGGACAAGCCATTATTATTAAAGAGCAATCACAGACCGCTTGGTCGATTAATGCTTCCCACCTGGAAGACTTTGTCAACCGAAATCTCGTAGATCATGAAAAGGAGCTAAACTTCACGCAGATTTACAAGGACCCTGATGCTTTTGTCTGCGTGTTTGTTCTGACACC
>JAHDDV010000010.1:6762-28034 GCA_020629205.1 Chitinophagales bacterium
TCACGCAGATTTACAAGGACCCTGATGCTTTTGTCTGCGTGTTTGTTCTGACACCGGAGTTTAGCAATTTTATTTTTTGTCCGTACTTGTAGAAAGGCTTAGTTTCTAGTGTGCTTGTGAACCTAGCACCGTCTGGCGACGCATACAATGCGTCTCTACATATAAGAGAGAAGCTCTTCAATCATTGAATTGTTTTGAGAAAAACGAAAGCTCCTAAAAAGTGAAATAGCTTCAGCTAGACACTAAGCACTAAGCACGCTACTACAACTTAATCTCCTCGCCCTTTTCGTCATAGAAATGGTACTCGGTCATTCCAAGTGATTCATCGGTAGCAACAACAAAGCGTTTTTTGAGTTCCCATGACCACTTCATGTGTTCGCTTACCCAGCCCTTTTTAAAGAATGCTTCTACGAATGGGTGTACAACGATGGTCAGTTTGCCAAAGCCCAGCTCCTGTGTTAGGTACCTTAAGTTGGATTTGATCTCATCCAAGAGCAAAAGTGAAGGACGAATCTTACCGGTTCCTTCGCATGCAGGGCATAGCTCTGCAGTTGCGATTTCAATGACGGGCTTTACCCTTTGTCTGGTGATCTGCATGAGGCAGAACTTGCTAAGCGGAAGGATGGTGTGGCGGGCTCTGTCCTCCTTCATGGCATCCTGTATTCGCTTGTACACCATGTGTCGCTGGTCAGAATCCTTCATGTCAATGAAATCGATGACAACAATGCCACCGATATCGCGCAAGCGAAGTTGGCGAGCGATTTCCTGCGCAGATTCAAGGTTGACAGTGATGGCATTATTGATTGGATTGCCTTTGATGGAGCCGCCCATCTTGTTTCCGCTGTTTACATCGATGACGGTCATTGCCTCCGTATGCTCGATGATTAGGTAAGCTCCGCTGGGCATAGTGACTGTCTGCCCAAAGGAGGATTTGATTTGTTTGGTTACATCATATTGATCGAAAATAGGAACCTTAGATCCGTGGTATTCTATGATGTTCTTTTTCTCCGGAGCAATCTTACCGATATAGGATTTGATTTCTCCGGTGAGGCTTTTGTCGTTGATGACGATCTTATTGAAACTTTCGTTTAGCAGATCGCGCATTAGGCTGGAGGTCAGATTGAGCTCCGAAAAGACCTTGGTTGGTGGCTTGGCAGCCTTTATTGTTTCCCAGATGGCTTTCCATTGTAGTAAAAGGTCTTCGATATCGGCCTTCAGAGAAGCCTGATCCAAGCCTTCAGCTGCAGTACGAACAATCACTCCGAAGTTTGCTGGACGAATCTCTTCCATCAAAGCAGTCAACCGTGCTCGTTCTTCCTTGTCTTTGATCTTCTTGGAGATGGACAGTAAATTCGAAAAAGGGGTAAGTACTGTGGCTCGTCCGGGAAAGGATATGTTGCAAGTCAGTCGGGGCCCTTTATTGGAGATTGGCTCTTTCATGATTTGGGCCAATATCAGATCTCGCTTTGTCACGGCTTGTGTGACATTACCATCTTTATCGATGTCTTTCTCCAAAGCAAAATCCTCCAGCAGATGGGTGTTCTGTTCACCCGCCTTCGTCAGCTGTATGAATTTCATCAGGGATTTGATCTGAGGGTTCAGATCGGTGTAGTGCAGAAAGGCGTCCTTTTCATAGCCAACATCAACAAAAGCGGCATTCAATCCAGCAACTGCCTTCTTAATTTGTCCAATATAGATGTCCCGGAGGGTAAATCTGGAGCTTCCGCTTTCCTTGTGCAGTTCTACAAGGGACTTCTCTTCCAACAAGGCAATTTCCACACCCTTCTGACTAGAATTTATGATCAGATCTTTTACCAAAATAACAAAGGTTTAAATTGCAGTAGATGCACCAATAGCATTCAGCGCCAACTCTGGTAATGTTCTGGGAAAGGAAATGGCGAAAAAAGAGCGCCTTTTATCGGAGGCGCGCAGGCTTAGACCGTAGGTAGGCCCTTGCTCTTAAAAATAAGCAATAAGCACCTGTATCCAAATACAGGTGCTTATTGATCACAATCGAAAGAGATTACTTCTTCTTCTTGTGGCGATTCTTTCTAAGACGTTTTTTTCTTTTGTGTGTAGCGATCTTATGTCGCTTTCTCTTCTTACCGCAAGGCATATTGTATTGATTTTACGATTAAATATCCAAAACTCTCTTGATTATTTCGTCAAGCTCTTTGGCAAATGTGGGGCTTTTGACCAGTTTCTTACACTGCTTGAAAGCCTCCGCTGCTTCATCTTTCTTGCCATTATTACCCAAAGCTTCTCCCAAATAGTAAAATGCTTCCGCATTCATTGGATCTTCTTGTGTGACAATTCTGAGTCTACGCTCGGCCTTATCGAACTGACCGGAGACAATTGCAAGACGTCCCAGGATTAGATTGGCTTTGGTGTTGAGTGAATCAGCCTCTGTTACTTCTCGCAACATGAGTACTCCCTGCATCACTTCATTCCTGCCATCAATCAGCCCTGTGGCGAGCCCGATTTTGTAGTCAAGTCTATCAGGCTGCAAAGATAGCGCCTTTTCAAAGCTTTTAATGCTTTTATCAACATAATGTTGTACAAGAGCCGAATCCCGGGCGATTTTGAAGGCAATTGAGTTGGTTTCAGCTGCTCTGCCCCACTTATCAGCGGAGTTTTCTAGTTCGGCGATATCGATATAGTAGTGAGCAGCGATCTCTACAAAGCCCTGCCTTTGCCAGAATTCCGCCAATTCTTCCAGAGCTTCGGCTCTTTCCAGATCAGCGGTAGCCGATTCGACCTTAGAATTGAGAAAGCCCAAGCTATCCGCTTGAGCTTTCTCTAGTTTTGTCTTAACGTTTTCAATGACTTCAACAAAGTTGACTCGTTTGACTTCCGTCTGGGTTTCTGTTTCCGCCTTTTTGCTGGCTTTCAGAGCCATAGCTTCCTCAACTGTCAAGCTTCTTTTACCAAAGAAAAATAGGGTAAAAATGACCGCTGAACAGACCAGAATTAAGAGTAATTGGCCTTGCCTCAAATCAATGTCTTTATGGGATTATGATGAAAATGTTTATTCATCAGCAGCCTCCTTCATGGCGTTGAGCACCTTAGAGCTTTTCACTTTCTCCACAAACACCTTTGCAGGTTTGAATGCAGGGATGTGATGCTCCGGAATCTCGATAGCAATATTTTTCTTGATGTTTCTACCGATTTTCTTAGCTCTTTTCTTCGTGATGAAGCTGCCGAAACCCCGAATATAAACATTTTCTCCATCGTGTAGCGCATCCTTCACTTCTTTGAAGAATGCTTCCAACGAAACCAGTACGTCCACCTTAGCGACCCCTGTCTTGTCAGAAATTCTAGCAATTAAATCCGCTTTTCTCATAATATGAACTATTGTTGAGTTATTATTATAAGCTGCTTCCGGGTGACAAAGCTTTGTAGCTAAATCGGTCCCGATACGCCGTCACAAGCCTGCATCGGATATCAAAAAGTCTCCGAAGATTATCGTTTGGCATAACGCTTCTTAGCGCTTAACATCTTCCCGTTTATTTGGTCAATTCTGCTCGACCTTTTCCGAGGATCACAGCTCCTATTAGTCGCATAGGCGACATTTTTGGATCAGAAATCCTCCAACTTGAGGCACAAAATCAACACAATCAGCTATGTATTAACAATGGGGTAAAATCAAAATCCGGACCGGAAATGACAGAATTCTCTCTGCTGGCGGTTTTTTTGAAAGCTACCTCATTGGCTAAAAACACCTAGTTTGCGCCTACCTCCTAGGCTGTTCGAGTTATTTGGCTGACACTATCACGCATACAAATAATATTTGAGATAATGTACGAGCTAACACCGAAAAGCCCCTCGTTTGCACAAATTAGCCAAAATCGGGGGAAATTTCCCTATAAATATGTATTAGGGAGACAGAGATGTATGATTCTAAACGTCTTATTATCAGTTAAGAGTGATTCTGGCTACTTATCGCAAATGGCCATATTGAATATTTTGGGAAATTTTGAGTGTCACCATTTGCTGCCAGTAAGTAGCTTGTGGCTTTTTACTGATTTTTTTTGGAAAAAAATCAACTAAGGCACTGAGTGGGCGTAGTTTAGCCAATATAATCTCCACTTTGGATTGAAAATGAGTCAAGTACTTCCACTATTCTTATTCATTTTGCTCAGTATTCAGCTGAGTGCGCAGGATCCTTCCTTTCTCAGCTTTACGGTCGAAGACGGATTGGTTTCAAATCATGTGTCTGGCATTGCTCAAGATAAGGATGGGTTTATGTGGTTTTCCACAGATCAGGGCTTGATGCGCTTTGATGGGGAAGAGATGGATCAGTTTGGACTGAAGGATTCCCTGCCCGATCAGGATATAAGGGGATTAGTACTGGATGATCAGCAGCGAATATGGCTGAAATCTGCTAATGGGCGACCGGCTTACATACAAAGTGGTAGGGTTGTTACAGGAATAGAGACTTTGCCTTTGCAGCAGATCAATCTCGAATCAGCTATCACTAAGATTCATGTTTCAGAAGATAGCTACTACTTTGGAAGTGAAAGCAATGGATTCGCCTTGTTAAAAAATGGGGAGCTGGCCTATGAACGCAAGGGAGAAGGGATTCAAAATATCTATGAAGACAATCAGGGGCAGCTATATGTAGTCTCCGGAAATCTCGAGGAACAACTGTTTCAGATCAGCAAAAATCGAATCCTGCTAAGGACTGGGGATCGATTGGTCCTGCGAGCTCAGGATAGCACCACGGTGCTTATGCCGCAGAAATCCAAGGTTTTTAGACAGGAAATTACTGATGTATTCGAGGATAGTCGTGGGGGACTATGGTTGGTGAAGAAAGGTGGTGGAATCTTCTGCTACCCAAAGTTTGACCAAGGAGCGTTTCATAGGATTCGACATTGGTTTCATGGAAAACTGATCACCTCCATCTTTGAGGACCGTGAAGGAAGCTTGTGGTTTGGTACGCGCTCACAAGGAGTGCTACTCGTAGTCAATCCGGAGGCACGTAGTTATGGCCTGGATGATGGCTTGAGTTCTGATGATATTCAGTCTGTATATCGAGATGCAGATGCAAGGATCTGGTTGGGAAACAGCCAGGGGCAGGTGCAAAGCATAGACCCTGAGGGGCCTATCAAGACGGACGACATAAGCTACGATCTTAACACCTATCTAAGCATTGATCAAATAGATGGCGATGAGCAGGGCAACCTTTGGTACGGCTCCGATCAAATGTTGCTGGTTAAGGACCGTGATGCTCAATTGTCTTTTCTTAATCTGGATGGAGCAAATGACCTCGAGATTACCGAGGATCAGCATGCCTTGCTCGCCAATGACTTAGGGCTAATGCGCTTTGATCTTACAAAGGACAACCGGGTAGATACTTTGTATCGGGGAATTACAGTGGCTGTTTCTGCCTTGAATTCTGAGGAAGTTTGGATGGCAACAGATAAGGGAATCTATCTGGCTCGAAATGGGGGACTCCAATCATTCAATATTGAAGGAGGGCTCTTGCAGCAACCCATCACTGATCTGGCAATTGGCCCCAAGGCAAAGGTTTTTTTGCTGCAGGGTAAGGGCGCCCTCGTGATTAGTGGGGCAAAGCAAATTCTTTTGACTGAAGCAAATGGCTTGATAAGCAACAATTGTCATAAGGTGGTTACCTGTAATAGTGGCGTTTATTTTCTACTTTCGAGCAATGGAATAAGTAAATTATATGTTGATAATCAGGAGATTAGAATGTCTAGTATTACGAAACTGGACGGAATTGCCTCTAATCAGGTGAATGATATACACTGTTTTGGCGATACCATATATGTAGCGACGAACAGAGGAATGTCTGTTTTGCCAATGGGTGATCGCGGCAGGGCAGAGGTGCCCCCTTCTTTGCTGGTCAAGCGAATCAATATTTCTGATCGCGATACCAGTGTCTTGTCTTCCTATCAGTTGAGCTATGATCAAAACAACATTCAGGTGTTCTTCAGTGCATTGGCTTTTAGTAGTCTGGCGGAGCTGCAGTACCGATATAAACTAGAAGGTGTTGATGAGGATTGGTATTCCAGCAATAGTAGCCAGGTACGATATACAAATCTCTCCCCAGGGAAACATACTTTGCTGACACAGGTTATCAATCGAAATGGCAAGATGAGCGAAACCAATAGATTGACATTCCATGTGGCACCTCCCTTTTGGAAGACCTGGTGGTTTCGGGCAGCAAGTGCATTGCTGGGTCTCTTGATCTTAGCTGCTGCGGTATATTTGCTCTTTCGGTATCAGAAGGAAAAAAGCGAGCTTAACCAAAAGATACGAGAAGGGCAGTTGATGGCTTTGAGAGCCCAGATGAATCCACATTTTATATTCAACTGTCTAAATTCCATTCAGTATTTTGTCATGGAAAATGATAAACGGTCAGCAAACCTCTATTTATCCATGTTTTCAGACCTGATGCGCAGGGTGTTGGAGAATTCGCGACATGCTTCCATCCCTATTGAAGATGAAGTGGAGTCGCTGCAATTGTATCTACAACTGGAATCCCTTCGATTTAGCCATCAGTTCAGTTATGATATACTGGTCGATCCGGACATTGATCAGGAGGAAGAGATGATTCCTCCAATGTTGATTCAGCCCTTTGCGGAGAATGCCATATGGCATGGTCTCTTGCCCAAAGATTCGGCAGGAAGCCTTAGTATCCGTTTGATGCGCAACAATGACTTATTGCGATGCATCATTGAAGATAATGGTATCGGAAGGGATAAGGCACAGGAAATAGCTGGAAGAAAGCGGCATGGACATAAGTCTGCAGGTATGAAGAATACGGCCAAGCGTTTGAATATGTTGCAGCAAAAAAGCGGTAATGAGAATCGCATACAAGGATTGAAAGTAGTGGATCTCTATGAACAGGATCAGGCTTCCGGTACTCGGGTGGAGATCATGATTCCACTGCAGTAGTAAGAGAAAAGCCAGCGCGCTCGAAAGACGTGATTAAAATAGCCCTGGGCGTAGCGGAACGAGGTGCTCTGATAGCGTGGGGAATGCCAGAGCTGGGCTGGCTCGAAGCGCATGCGTAGAGACAGACTAGCTCCGGCATGAGCAGCTAGCAGAGTGCCGAGTATTAGCGGAGCACAGGACGGAGGGAGCCACGGGCCAATCTGTCGGGCTCCAAAAAAGGAAATTAGAAACTAAGAAAGGAATCAGCCTATTGCAACATAGCCGGGAAATTATGGAGAAGAAAATCAAAGCACTAATCGTCGACGATGAACAAGGGAGTAGACAGGTATTGAAGAACCTACTTGAGGAATACTGCCCAGATGTGGAGGTACTTGGTCTGGCGAAATCTGCCGCCGAAGGCATCAAGCTGATTCAGAAGTTGAAACCGGAATTGGTCTTTCTCGATATTGCGATGCCGCAGGGGGATGGGTTTGAGATGCTTGACAATATTGAGACTATTGATTTTGGCCTTATCTTTACAACGGCTTATGATGCTTATGCAGTGCAGGCCTTTGAATATTCGGCTGTCTATTACTTACTGAAACCGATCAACATTCTTCGTCTTCAAAAGGCAGTGGCTCAGTTTCGGACTCGAAGGCAGGAGATGGCAAGCAGGCGACTTGAGGTGCTTAAGGAAAACATGTCAGGGCAGAATCGAAAGCTCGCATTGCCAACGGCTGAGGGACTGCAGTTTGTAGAGGTGGTGCGTATTGTTCGTTGTATGGCTGATGGTAGCTATACTCATTTTTTTTTGCAGGGAGGAGAGCGAATCATGGTGTCTAAGACCCTAAAGCATTTTGCCGGTATCTTGCCAGAGCAGCATTTTTTTCGGGTGCATCATGCACATCTGATCAACTTAGCGCATATTCAAAAGTATCTGAAAGGTAAAGGCGGCTATGTGCTAATGAGTGACGGCTCAGAAGTGGAAGTGTCTATAAGGAAAAAGGAGGCATTCTTAAAACGAATAGGATAGGAATGCCCAACAAAGGAATGATAAAATGAAGGTAACCGAACACCTAAGCAACCGTAAAGGGACGTTGATTTCTTTCGAGATTTTGCCCCCTCTGAAAGGCAAGAAGATTAGTGCATTGACCCGTACTTTGGATCAGTTGATGACATTCAATCCGCCCTTTATTAATGTGACCTACCACCGTGCTGAGTATAAGTATCAGCAGCGCAGTAATGGTCTTTTTGAGAAAGTATATATTCGAAAGCGTCCAGGAACAGTAGGGATATGTGCGGCCATCAAGTACAAATATGGTGTGGATACGGTACCGCACCTGGTATGTGGAGGTTTTTCGCAGATGGAAACCGAAGATGCCCTCATGGATCTCAATTATCTGGGGATCGACAATGTACTCTTGCTGCGCGGTGATGCTGTGAAGAGTGAGCGTAGTTTTGTGCCGCATGAAAAAGGCCACAAGAATGCTAGTGATTTGGTGAAGCAAACCGTAGATCTCAATCAGGGAATCTATTTGGAAGAAGAGCTAAGCAATGCGCTGGAAACAAACTTTTGCATTGGTGTGGCCGGCTACCCGGAGAAGCACTTTGAGTCGCCTAATATGGACGTGGATTTAGCCTACCTCAAGCAAAAGGTGGACCAGGGAGCCGACTATATCGTGACACAGATGTTTTACGACAATCAATACTACTTCGAATTCGTAAAGCGTTGTCGCGAAAGTGGCATTGAAATTCCGATCGTACCCGGCATTCGTCCTATTACCAGTATGCAGAATTTGCGTGTACTGCCAGGGATCTTCCACATCTCATTTCCAACAAAGCTTGTACAGGCAATGCAGGAATGTAAGACTCCAGATGAGGAAAAGATGGTGGGCATGGATTGGACGATCAAGCAAGCCCAGGAATTGATTGACTTTGGAGTGCCCTGCATTCACTTCTATACCTATGGAAGTATGAAAGTAATTCCCGGCATTGTGCAAGAGTTGGTCACAAAACCACACTCTGTTTCCTAAGGCTCTCCGCTAGACTTGTGAGCAAAACACGGACAAAAAAAGAGAGAAAGCACCCCCATGGTCTTTCTCTCTGCTACACCCATAAAGGGTGCCTTAGGAATTATTTGATTTAAGCGACTAGTTGACTGAACTCCTTAATATCACGAATCAGCAACTTCGATCGGTCGAAGTAAATGAAGTTTTGTGAGCGCAACTCATTGAGGATGGTAGTGACCGTCTGCCGGCTCGCTCCAGTAAAGTTGGCGATCTCTTGATGGGTGAAAAAGCGTCGCACCAACAGCTCATAACCAATCGGAACCCCTTTCTCCGTTGCCAGATCACGCAGGAATTCAATTACGCGGGTTCGTGTATCTTTAAAAAGCTGTGACTCCAGGCGCATCTGAGCCTTGATCAACTTGTGTCCGACCAGCTGAGTCAGGTGAATATTAAACTGAAGATTGCTGTTCATGACCTTTTGCACATCTTCAACAGGTATACAGTAGTATTCGCCCGCTTCCATACTCTGTGCAAACTCATTTCGCTTCGTATTTCCAAGTAGTCCAAGCTCCCCAAAAATTTGCCCTTCAGAGATCACATTCTTCAGGAGTTCTTTACCGGCTGCTGAGTAGGCACCAATTTTAATTCTACCAGTCTTAACAAAATACACCTTGGTGCAAGTGTCATGAGGAAAATAGATGAATTCTCCCTTCTTCACCTTCTTCAATACAATTGCTCCACTCTTATCTTCTTCTACTAGTTTTTCCATTGCAAGACGAATGAGATCTTCCTGATTAGGATTCATGCTGATTGCGGTACCCATAGTTTCTTTGTTTTTTGGTTGAAAAATCTTATAAACCTGCAGGATAAGTCCTCCTACTGACAAGTCAAAGTTCCCAAAAGAGTATCACAGAAGTATCACAGGCTGCTTACAGTTCTGTAACAGCGAGCAAAAAGACGGGAAGGAAGAGTGTTTTTTGTTTTTTTTGGAGCTTTAGGGCATTCGGTCTAGGTTCTTCCTACCCGTGCTCCGCTAATACTCAGCACTCAGCTAGCTACTACAGCTCAGCCACTAGCGTCTCCTCCTTCGTCGGAGCCACTATTGGCTGGCTTCCGTCACGCTATCTGAGCACTTCGTTCCGCTGCGCCCGCGGCTATGATTATGCTTTCGTGCTTCGTAGTATACTATGAAATCCAATATATTGTGACAATAAGCACTTTCTTTGTTAGTTGTTATGAAGTGCATTTGCTAGCAATGTGTACCAAAATTTAGCAAAGTGTGTACCTTTTGGCGCTAATGGGTGCAAAATTGCACTGATTTTCACACAATTATCACACTTTGTTTGCGTCAATGACTTTAAGATATTATCATTGTGCGCGATAATTTACACAGCGAATAGTGTTAATCTGTAAAAGCGGTTATGGTAGGTTACCCCAGTAACATTTAGCTACCATCTATCATTTGATTAAAGATTTTTCAGACCCGATCTGGATATAACTAATATCCGGAACAGGAAATCTTTGTCTGGATTTTTCAACAAAAGAATCCTTAAGGGGATTCGTATGCTCAAAATCAAAATTTATGTTACCCGTTTCTTCCACCAGTGTGGAGGCCTTCTCCAGGAAGCGTCTCCTAGCCTCTATGGCCTGCAAGTACATGATTTTGGTAGTATTGCTTTCCATATACTCGATGGCTTCTATTGCTCAGTGTTCTCTGGATGTAAGTTGTCCAGAGCTGAACGACACAGAAGATATCAATACGACCTACTACCAATGTCTTACAGCAGTACCAGCCTGCGCCTCCGATGAAATCTCTTTCAATGCTTTGGATGCCAGCGCAAATATTAATGACTATTGTGGTCCTTTGTCAATCGTCTGTGCTGATGAAACATTCGGAGTGGGTTGCAATGGCGCTACATTGCGTCTCGAACGTACCTATACAGTCACCGATGATGGCACTGGTGAGTCCATTCAATGTGTCACAAACTACTACGTCAAAGATGAGACGGAGCCTATATTCGATAACTGCCCGACCATGCCTTTGATTGTAGAATGTGGGCAACCATTTGACACCATCGTGGATGATTGGCTGAATGCAGTTACCGCAACGGACAACTGCAGCAGCGTCACTATTGGTGACGACTACAACAAAGACGATCTGCAGGAAATTTGCAGTTCGGACGCTGAAGGCTTGATCGTCAACTTCACAGCCCGTGACTTTTGCGGTAATACTTCATTCTGTCAAGGAGAGATACGCCTTGAAGATCGACAAGCTCCGGCAATGGTGGATTGTCCCGAGATTCCATTGACTTTGGAATGCGGCAATGATAATACTTTTGCCATCTCCAATTGGCTTTCGGCTGTGTCCGCAGTAGATCTCTGCGATGGCCCGGTTAGTGTTACAAACGACTTTGATCCACTGAATCTAGCACCTGTTTGTTTTGGTGTTCCAGGTGGCTTGATAGTAAACTTCACAGCAACGGATCAATGCGGTAATGCCAGTAGTTGCCAAGGCGAGATTCGTCTGGAGGATACCCTGGCACCTAGCCTTTCTGGTTGCCCCAGCGAACCTCTGCTGGTGGAGTGCGGAGTAAACAGTGATCAGCAGATCTCTAGCTGGTTGGCCTCGGTGTCAGCTTCCGACCTCTGCGAAGGAGGAATAACGGTCAACAATGACTACAATGCAGCCAACTTGATCCCCGGTTGCGGATTTGGTGGTGTGCCACCTCTGGTAGTCAATTTTACGGCTATTGATTTTTGTGGCAATTCTGCTAGCTGTCAGGGAGAAATCCGAATGGATGATACAACAGCGCCAACCATAGAAAACTGTCCTACAGAAGTACTTGTGCTTGAGTGTGGAGAAGACAATACACAAATAGTAAATGACTGGTTGAATGCTGTGACCGCTTCCGATTTTTGCGAAGGCAGTGCCAACGTATTCAATGACTACTCAGCGGCCAATCTGTCTGCTAACTGTCCAGGGGCAGGTGTTCCGCTTGACATCACTTTTACTGCGGCAGATTTTTGCGGCAATAGCGACACTTGTCCTGGCCAAATCCTGGTGGAGGATACACAGCCACCAGTATTTAGCGGTTGTCCCTCTCCTCCCCTTGTATTGGAATGCGGAGAAGACAATGATCAGGCAATTGCGGATTGGCTAGCCTCTGTGACAGCAAACGACCTTTGCGAAGGCGCTGTAGCAGTGAGTAATGACTATGATAGCGCCAACCTGCAGGCTATTTGTAGCACTGATGCAACTGGATTGATAGTCACTTTTACGACCACAGATTCTTGTGGAAATCAAGATACCTGTCAAGGAGAGATTCGATTAGAAGATACTGTTGCACCGATCCTGGCAGACTGTCCGGTAGCTCCTCTAATGTTGGAGTGTGGACTCAACAATGATCAGGCAATTGCAGACTGGTTGGCTGCAGTGACAGCCAATGATCTCTGCGAAGGCCTCAGCCCTGTAAGCAATGACTACGATGCTTTGAATTTGCTGCCGATTTGTCCAGCAGACGCTCAGGGCTTGATCGTGACATTTACCACTTCGGACAGTTGCGGAAATGAAGCTACATGCCAAGGGGAAATTCGTTTGGAAGATACGCTTGCGCCGGTTCTATCGGATTGTCCTGCGGCACCTCTTGTGTTAGAATGCGGTGCGGATAACGACGCGGTAATTAATGCGTGGTTGTCTGCCGTTAGCGCATCGGACGCTTGTGATGGTGGCGTTTCAGTAAATAATGACTTTGATCCGGCCAATCTGGTACCGGTGTGTGCTGGTGATCCTTTCGCTCTAGTGGTCACCTTCACAAGCACAGATGATTGTGGAAATGCTGCTACCTGCGAAGGTCAGATACGATTTGAAGATACATTGGCGCCAGTACTCAGCAACTGCCCACCTGCCAGTCTTGATCTTGAATGTGGTGTAGACAATGAGGCAGCAATCAACACTTGGTTAGCCTCTGTAACAGCCACTGATTTATGTGAAGGTGGAGTTGTTGTCGGCAATGATTTCGATCCTGCCAACTTGCTAGCAGCTTGTGGGCCGGGGGCAGGTTTGGTAGTCAACTTTACAGCCCAAGACCTATGTGGAAATCAAACAGCTTGTCAAGGCACGATCAATTTGCTGGATAATGCCGGTCCAAGTATGTCAGGTTGTCCAGTTGCCCCTTTAGTATTGGAATGTGGAAATGACAATACACAGGCAATCGATGATTGGCTAGCCTTGGTTACCGCCAGCGATCTATGTGATGGTGCACTGACGGTTAATAATGATTTTGACCCTGCCAATCTTGCTAAAATCTGCACCACAGACCCAAGCGGTTTGATTGTGAATTTCTCAACTGCAGATGCCTGCGGGAACCCAGCAACATGTCAGGGAGAGATAAGATTGGTGGATACCACTGCCCCTGTACTGTCTGCTTGTCCGGTAGGACCATTGATGCTACAATGTGGTGCAGACAATACACAAACAATAAACGACTGGATCAACGCAGTTACAGCCACCGACCTATGTGATGGTTTACTTGCCGTATCCAATGACTTTGATGCGGCTAACCTACTTAAGGTCTGTACAGAAGCAGGAGCTGGTCTCCTTGTAAACTTTAGTGCAGCGGATGCCTGTGGCAATACTGCTGCATGTCAGGGAGAGATCAAGCTGATTGATTCATTGCCTCCTGACTTGTCTGGCTGTCCGGCTGGTTCTTTGGTGCTCGAATGCGGCGCGGACAACGATCAGGCAATTGCTGATTGGATTGCAGCTGTTACTGCAAATGATCAGTGCGATGGTGCAACCCCTGTTTTAAACGATTTCGACCCACTTAACCTGACTTCAATTTGCACTGGAGACGCAAGCGGTCTGGTGGTTAACTTCACTAGCAGCGATGCTTGTGGAAATACCAGCACTTGTCAGGGAGAGATTCGACTGGAAGATACGAGCATGCCGGTACTTGATGGATGTCCCGTGGCTCCGCTAGAGATTGAGTGTGGTATTGATCCTTCAGCTGCTATTAGTGCCTGGCTTGCCACGGTTTCAGCTACAGATGGATGTGGAGGCGCTATCCCAGTGAACAATGATTACAATGCTGCTAATCTAGGTGGTCCTTGTGATCAACCACCGACAGATTTGACCGTTAATTTCTCAGCTGTGGACGCATGTGGCAACATCGCGACCTGCCAAGGGCTGATTGTAGTGATAGATTCTGATCCGCCAGCGCTGAATGCATGTCCAACCGAGCCACTATATCTGGAATGTGGTGTTGATTATGATGCCAGTATTGCAGCATGGTTGGGAACAGTTCAAGGCTTGGACTCCTGTCTGGGAGCAGTCGCAGTTAGCAATGATTATGATAGTGCCAACCTGCCTCAAGCTGAGGATCCGGATGGTCTTTTGGTCACTTTTACTGCGGAAGATCAGTGTGGAAACCAGGAAGTATGTGAAGCAGTCATTATCGTTTTGGATACTGCTCAACCGGTATTGATAAACTGTCCTACAGAACCATTAGAAATACAATGCGGAGAAGATGTTGATGCAGCGGTTGACGTTTGGCTTGATGATGTTACTGCCACGGATGTATGTCTCGGATTGGTGGTCGTGACGACTGATTATGATCGAAATAATCTGGAGTTAATTGGTCCCAACGATAATGGGCTTGAAATCACATTTACCGCAGTTGATGAAAATGGAAACGAGCAAACTTGTACAGGAGAGATTCAATATGTAGACAAGGCACCGCCTACATTTGACCAGATTACATTGCCAACAACTCCAATCACTGTTAGTTGCAGTCAGATCCCTACAGCGGCTGGTTTGACAGCTACAGATGAATGCTCTGGTGAAGCGGCAGAGGTTGCCTATTCCACGACAACAGAAAATGATATTTGCCCGGGTTCATACAACCTTAAGCGTACCTGGACTACTACAGATATTTTCGGAAATGAAGATAACTATGTTCAGGACATTACCGTGATTACTACGGTTGGCCCGGCTTTTAATGAAATTTTGCCAGGAGACATAACCGTGCAATGTGGTGTGGTGCCTGCTGCGCCGAGCCTCACTGCCGATGGAGAATGTACATCAGCAACAGTGGACTTTGAGGAGATAACGACGAATACAGATTGCGGCTATCAGCTGGAGAGAATCTGGACAGCAGTGGACGAATGTAGTGGAGAGACAGAACATCGACAATTGATCACAGTAGAAGACAATGAAGCTCCACAAATGGCAGTAGCACCAGTTGTTTCTGTAGATGTGGAAGCAGGTACTTGTCAGGCTACAAATGTGTCGCTGAACTTGCCTGATCCCACAGATAATTGTGATGCTTCACCTACAGTCATCGTCACGCGTACGGACAATCTGGCAATGACAGACCCTTTCCCAACAGGCTGTACAACCGTCGAAGTGACAGTAACTGATGATTGTGGAAATACGCTTGAAGAGTCTACAGAAGTATGCGTGCTAGATGCTGAGATTCCCACTTTTGACAATTGTCCACAGAACATATACACTTGTGACGGAATGGCCACATGGAATATGCCGACAGTACAAGACAATTGTGCCGCTATGATCACTGACGCTAGCTCTACTTCGGGAACAGTTTTCCCAGAGGGAGAAACAGAAGTGGTGCTCACAAGCATGGATGCAGCGGGCAACACGAATACTTGTACGTTCTACGTCATCTATGACCCAATCGCATTGGATGTGGAAGTATCGGATTATGATGGCTACGGTACCCGCTGTGAAGACAGCAATGATGGATTTGCTATAGCGCAGGCTTCGGGTGGAGCTGAGCCTTACACTTACAATTGGGATACTGGCCAGTCCGGCTCTTCAATCACAGATCTACCACCCGGTACTTACAATGTAGAGGTCGTAGACAATGCCGGCTGCACGGCACTTCGTGAAGTGATAATCACGCAGCCAAATGGCATGTTTGTTTTGGAAGACATAGAAGAGATCATGTGTGGAGATGGCATGATTGCCATGGAAGATGAAGGAGGTGTTTACGACCTCAGTCCTACGGGAGGCTCAGCGCCTTATGCCTATGAATGGTCTAGTGATGTAGCAGGCTTTATTGATCCTGGAACTGCAGTCATTTCGGAATTGCAACCGGGAACCTACAATTACACTGTTACGGATGCGGATGGTTGTACCTCTATGGGCTCTTATACTTTTGTACAGCCGGAGGCCATCACTTTCTATGGCTTTGGTCTCAATCCTACCGAAGGCTTCCAAGGCAATATCCTGCCTGTTTACTACAATGCCCACGTAATTGAAATTGATGGTGGTTCCGGAGATTACACTTATGACTGGGATCGTACTGGCTATGTTCGTTACGAAATCGACAATGAATTCGGTGTTTCTGGAGAGACATTAACGATCATCTATGCAGATGATGCGGAGTGGGTTGTGACAGTCTATGATGACAATGGATGTTCTTCCGGCGAATTGGTCTTTACCAATGACTCAGGTTACGGAGGAGGAAATCCTTCTGTTAGCGATGAGGGAACTATCCTTGATATCGATGATTTTACCATTGTCGGTGAAAACCAAAGTTCAAATACGCTGGGTTCAATTGACATAAACGTAGTAGGTGGAGTACCACCCTATACCTATCTCTGGGATGGGCCTGGTGATTACAGCCAGGGGCCAATGGTTGGTTTGGATATGATCGATGAGCTGGAGTACGGTCTATACGAAGTGACTGTCACAGATGCAGCATTTCCACCTCAGGTCACAGAAGGTTTTTATTGGGTGCCCCTGGATCGGCATTCCGGAAGGCTCAAGAGCCCTGGAGGAGACCTGTCTGTACAGGCAAACCCTAACCCCATATCAGCGTCAAGCAATATTACAGCATGGTCTGCCCAATCGGGCGAAATTCAGCTAGAGCTGCTGGACTATCAAGGGCGTCAGATTGCGATACTAGCAAAGCAGCTAATTGGTGCTGGACAGGTCTTGAGTGTCTCGCTGAAGCCCGACGAGTATGGCCTGAGTGCAGGATTGTATGTCATTATGCTGGTCTCAGAAAATCAGGAGGCTACATTCACAAAAGTTATCGTTGCCGATTAAAAGAAGTTCACTGAACTTTGTTGGCAGAGAGAGGTATCCTGGGGGGTACCTCTCTTTTTTTTTGGGGGCTAACATTCTACCTCTCCAGTTTCTGCTTTTCTCCTTGCTTAGCACTGTATAGCGGAAATCCTTCCTAAATCTTCCTGCTTTCCATGAATCAAAATATGTACAAAGAGGGCATGTAATAATATGAGTCTTTGGTATTTCAATAGGAAAGGTGTAGTTTTGTGTATGGCGTCATATTGAAATATAAGCTTGGGAAATCCATGTACAATTTATAGGCGGTATTTGCTTTCTGTAAGCATTTATTTATGAAGTAATTGTGCATGGCGCAATGGTATAAGTTGAAATAGATCAAACCACGTATTTCGTTTGTACATTGTTTGCAATGTGTATTGAACTAGATGAGGCCATTTCTAAGACTTTCTGGGGAACACTTTTGACAACGCAGTCGCTATCCTGGCGGAATAGGCGGCCTATGCTGGATTTTTTAAGAGAGAAATCCTTAAGGGGATTGCTCTGCTCACTATAAACTTAAGTTATGTTACCCCAATTACCCCATAAGCAAAGGCACCCGGCGTTCTTCCGAAACGCTTGCGTAGTGCCTATACTACTACTGTTCTACAGCTTTTTTGCTCTTCCCCTGAAAGGGCAAGCTCCTTGTGCAGATGCCTGTGAGACTAATGTTCCGTGTTATGATGTGGATCTCACAGCCGCACCAGATGCTTCTCAAACCGCCTTCATTTCAGGAGATGGAAACTGCTGCGGCACAATACCTGTCAATCAAAGCTGCACAGAAATCAAGATAGCCCTAAACCCAGGTACTGAGGGCATACAGGTCAGTTTTAATCAAGGTCCGAATCAATGCTCCATCAACATTTACGACGGCGGTCTGGGTTGCCCAACGCCTGCTGCTATCGGCGCTGCTCCCTCGGTTTGTGATCCCTTATGTCCAGTAGTTGAGAATGGTATCGCAACGATCCTGCTATGCAAGCCTGGATTCTTTAATGAAATTGGCTTTGTTTTTACGGGAATACCCCGACCCGGTGTAGTCCCAAATCCTGAGATTTCAGAAGAATGCGTGACAACGATTTCGGCTCAGAATATATCCAGTCCTGTTTGGTCTTCGATTGCAGATCCTTTGTTGGATCATCTTGACTGTCCTGATCCCGGCTTAGAGTGTACATTTGACTACATCGGTGCGCCCATCACAGATTGCGATGGTGTAGTGTTTGACTACACAGTAGCAGGGGTGTCTGAAGGTGTGTGTACGAGCGGACCGATTAGTGCTACTGGTAGTGTTACGGTCTATCCCGAGTTTGCTATAGATGAGATGCTAGCCGTTTGTTCTAACCAGGCAGCCGATGAAGTGACGCTGTCGGCAAACTTACTAGGAAATGGAGCAAACTGTCCATTGGTTTATGAGTGGACTTCGACAGCTACTGGCCTTGCTGTAGGATCAGATGCAACGCTGGTAGTAAGTCCTCAGGATGGCCTTGAGTATTGCGTGAGTATCAGTCGCACAATAGGAGTTTTGCCTTGTGCCGTGCAAGTTGCCTGTGTAACTGCTACTGCTCCTTGCTGTACCCTTGAAGTCACTTGCCCAGACGAAAACTTCCCGCAGGTAGATGGTGTCACGACTATTTATCAATGTACAACTGAAGTCCCTCCATGTGCAGACGATGTGGCAAGTTTCGAGGCCCTGGATCTGCAATCAAATATAACTGCATGTAGCGATGATCAAGATATTACGGTGACTTGCAGCGAGCAAATCTTTGGGATACCTGGCCTTGGATGTCCCGGCGATACCAAGCGCATCGCTCGTACCTATACAATCACGGATACCAATACCGGTGAAACAGCACAGTGCACAACAAGCCTATATGTTCGCGACGAAACTCCTCCTGTACTTGCAGGCTGTCCTGCAGAACCATTAGTGCTTGAGTGTGGAGATGATAACAGCACAGCAATTGCCAACTGGATCGGACAGGTTACAGCAACAGATAATTGCAGTAGTGCCAATGTCACGACTTTCCCTCCCCTCGATCAACTGACAAAAATTTGCTCCGATGATGCAGGTTTTGCAGTGACATTTACGGCCACTGATGATTGCGGAAACCAGTCCACTTGTCAGGGAGAGATTCGCTTGATCGATAGTCAGGCACCCGTTCTGAGCGGCTGTCCTTCGGAGGTTTTGGTATTGGAATGTGGTGAGGGTAATGATGCTGCCATTGAAGCCTGGTTGGGCACCGTAACCGCTTTTGATGCCTGCGATGGCGAACTAGACGTTGATACAGACTATGTGGAGGGCTCTTTAACAGCGGTTTGCCTTGGCGGTGAGAGCTTAACTGTGACTTTCTCTGCCGAAGATGGCTGCGAAATCGAGTCCACCTGTCAAGGAGAAATTCGCCTGGTGGATACACAAGCGCCTTCCTTTGATCAAGCAATCCTGCCACAGGACTTGACTTCGGTAGATTGCGACGATGTACCAGCAGCTGCTGAATTGACTGCCACCGATGCCTGCGAAGGAGTTGTGACGGTAGATTTTCAGCAAGTACAATCAAACGTAGTCTGCCCAGGAAACTATACCCTCACAAGAACCTGGACGGCAAGCGATGCTTGCGGCAACCCGCTTAGCCACCAGCAGATCATCACTGTTGTAAATGCAGGTGACCCAGTATTCGATCAAGACCCGCTACCAGCAGATGTGACAGTATCCTGTGACGCGATTCCTGAAGCAGCAGAGTTAACCGCAGCAGGAGTTTGTAGTATTGCGCAAGTCGTTTTCGATGAAGAACTAAGCAATGAGCAATGTGCAGGAACTTATACGCTAACCAGGACCTGGGTTGCCACTGATGAATGTAGTGCAAGTATTGTGCATGTTCAGGTACTTACCGTCGAGGATAATGCGGCTCCAACATTTGATGAGGTACTTCCTACCATAGAAATCACACAAAGCTGCGAGCTGGCCATCCCACCAGCAGCTATATTAACCGCATCCGACAATTGTAATGACAATCTACTGGTGAGTTTTGATGAGAATTCTACACAGCCATTACAAGGATGCACAGAGGATTACACAATTACCCGAACCTGGTCAGTTAGTGATGGATGCAATACCACAAGCCATGTACAGGAGATCAATATCTTTGGAACAGCCCCCGTGCTTGATGGATGTCCGACCGAGCCATTGGTGCTGGAATGTGGCGATGACAACAGCGCTACCATAGCCAACTGGCTTGCCCAGGTCACATCCACCGACATTTGCAGTAATGCTACTGTGAGCGTTCTCCCTCCCATTGAGGATCTCACTAAAATATGCCCGGATGAGAACGGCTTCTTTGTTACTTTCACCGCCACCGATGACTGCGGTTACCAGTCAACTTGCACAGGAGAAATCCGCCTGGTTGATAGTCAAGCACCTGTGTTTGATCAAGCAGACCTTCCCCAAAATCTGGGAACAGTAGATTGCAGCAATGTACCAGCAGCTGAAGACCTGAGCGCAACAGATGCTTGCGAAGGAAGTATCACGGTTGATTATCAGCAAGTACAATCAGATGTAGTATGTCCAGGTAACTATACTCTAACCAGAACCTGGACAGCCACCGATGCCTGTGGAAATGACACGCAACATGTGCAGACACTACAGGTAGTGAATGCAGGAAACCCAGCCTTTGACCAGGACCCACTACCTACAAGTGGAACGGTTTCTTGCGATGCAGTACCTGCAGCAGCAGATTTGTCTGCATCAGGAATCTGTAGCACAGCTCAGGTAAGCTTTGCAGAAGAAGTCAGCAATCAGCAATGTGCCGGAACATATACCCTTACAAGGACCTGGACGGCGACAGATGAATGTAATGCCAGCAGTTCGCATGTGCAAGTACTGACTGTTGTGGATAATGAAGCGCCAACATTTAACGAATCTGTACCAACAGCAGAAATCACACAAAGCTGTGATGTAGCGATTCCGCCAGCAGTGACCCTAACCGCCTCCGACAATTGCAATGATAATGTGCAAGTCAATTTTGAAGAGGAGTCTACGCAATCGCAACTGGGCTGTACAAATAATTACACAATTACCCGAACCTGGTCAGTTAGTGATGGATGCAATACCACAAGCCATGTACAGGAGATCAATATCTTTGATACGCAGGCGCCTTCGATCAACTTGCCACCTGTGTATAGCTATATTGCCGATCCGGGAGTATGTCAGGTCTCCAATGTGGAGCTCAATATTCCTGAGGCACAGGACAACTGTGATGGCAGTCCATCAACCGACATAGTAAGAGCAG
>JAHDDV010000010.1:28134-39019 GCA_020629205.1 Chitinophagales bacterium
CCTGAGGCACAGGACAACTGTGATGGCAGTCCATCAACCGACATAGTAAGAGCAGATGGTCTGGCATTGACCGAGCCTTACCCCGTTGGTTGCACCTACGTTACTGTCACTGTTTCCGATAATTGTGCTAACAGCTATGTTGCACAAACTCAAGTATGCGTCATAGATGATGAAGCACCAATCTTTGTCACTTGTCCTGACAATATCTTTAGTTGTGATGGAACGGCCACCTGGGATCTTCCCGAAGTAAGTGACAACTGCGCTGCAATGATCACCGATGTTTCACCACCCTCAGGTTCGACTTTCCCACTGGGTGAAAATGAGGTCGTGATCACGGCTATGGATGCACAAGGCAACACGGCTACTTGCAGCTTCATGGTATTCTATGATCCGCTATTGCTTCAGATAATAGCCTCAGATTATAATGGCTACGGAACGCGTTGCAGAGGCGGTTCGGATGGATGGCTCGAAGCGGACGTCACTGGTGGGTACGGTGATTATGGTTATGAATGGAATACGGGAGAGTCCACTCCATCGATCATCAATTTGCCTAGTGGTTCTTACTCAGTCATGATTACGGATAGCCGTGGATGCCAGACCGAAGGCTCGATCTTTGTAACAGAGCCAAACGATCTTCTTGTGGAAGCAGAGGTGCGTGATGTGCTCTGTGCTGAGGGTACGAGTACCGATATCGGAGATGACGGGGGACAAATTAGCCTGACTCCTATTGGAGGCGCTGGTAACTACACGTATACCTGGGCAAGTACTGATCCTGACTTTGTGGATCCCGGCACACAGGAAATCACCGGACTTGCACCTGGAACTTACACTTACCTCGTAATCGATAGCAATGAATGTCAGGCTAGTGGGCAAGAAACGGTCAATGAGCCAAGTCCGATCACAGCAAGTGCTGTCAATATTGGTCAAAACAATACAGAAGGAACAAGTGGAAACATCTTGCCTGTATACTACAATTCGCATATCATAGAGGTCAGTGGTGGCTCGGGTGACTATACCTACGATTGGAATCGCAGCGGATATGTGAGATGGGAAATTGACAACGAATTTGGTGTGCCGGGTGAGACATTGACGGTGATCTATGCCGACGATGCAGAATGGTCGGTGACGATCTATGATGCCAATGGATGTACAGGAGATGATCTTGTCTATACCAATGATTCCGGGAATCCCGAAGGCAACCCGCCCGTTGCAAATGGCGGTAGCATTCTAGACATTGACGAAGTCATTATTCAAGGAGAAAGCTATGGCGACGAGAACTCCGGCTGGATCGACATTCTTGTAGTTGGTGGTGTGCCTCCATATACCTACACCTGGTCTGGCCCAGGTACCTACAGTCAAGGTCCGGGAATTAATCTGGACTACATTGATGGTCTAGGTTACGGGTTCTATGAAGTTACGGTCACAGATTCCGGTGACCCACAGCAAACTACAGAAGGCTTCTATTGGGTGCCGAGAGATCGACGTACAGGTCGCTTGAAGACAAGCACTAAGCTCGACAAGGATGGAGACTTGCTATTGGCTACAGCCAGTCCGAATCCATTCTGTGAATCTACACAGTTGTCAGCTTGGACGGCCCAGGCAGGAGAATTGACAGTCAAGCTGATTGATGCGCAAGGGAAACTTGTTTCCATTGTCGCTCAGCGAGAAGTCAAAGAGAATGAAATGACATTTATCGATTTGAACGCAAGCCAACTTGGGCTAAGCCCCGGACTCTACGTGCTCGCTTTTGAACAGGAGCAAGCAAGCAGTTTTGTCAAGCTTGTGTTGACGGAATAGGAGTGGAACAGAATTGCTATATGGAGCGGTCTCCTGCCAATTGGCGGGAGGTCGCTCTGTTTTTAGCTGCTAAGCTTCGGAAGTGAGAAGGAAAAAGTAGTGCCTTCTTCGAGTTTAGTCTCCAACTGGATGTCTGCATTGTGCAACTCTAAGATCTTTCGAACAATGGCCAGGCCCAAGCCTGCACCCTCAGAATTGTAGTTCTTGCTATTGCGTGATTTGAAGCGATCGAAGATTTCATCAACTTCATCATCTGGTATTCCTGATCCACTGTCGGATACATTTACCGAAACCTGCTGTGCTTCCTCGGAAATGGCGATAGCCACAGTGCCGCCCTCAGGGGTAAATTTGAAAGCATTGTCCAGCAAGTTTTGCAGCACACGTTCAATCAAGGATATATCTGCCACAACTGGAGATACCTGTCTTGGGACATCTGTTTGCAATCTGATGCCTTTCTCTTGCGCCAGCACCTGATAGCGTTTGTAAGTGTCCTGCACTAGCTCATTCACATACAGTGGCTCCAAATGTGGCTTCACTTGTTTGGCCTCTAGCTTTGATAACTCAAACAATTCAGATACGAGCTTTTCCAATCGCTCAGTACTCTTGAGGATGATTTGCAGATAATTCTCTCTTTCCCCTGCGTCAAGCTGATCATGCTTGATCTGCATGGTTTCTATGTATCCATGGATCACAGAGAGCGGAGTACGAAGATCATGCGAAACATTGGCAATCAATTCTCTTCGCAGTTTTTCCGTGTTCTTTAGCTCATCAATATTGGCCACAATTGTATCAGCCATTTCATTGAATGAAGTAGCCACCTCTGTAAGCTCGCCTCCATCATTGATCTTGATTCTGGCATCCATCTCCCCCGCTCTAAAGCGCTGAACCTGTCGACGTATCAATGATAGGTTCTTGGTCAAATACCAAAAAGCCAGGAGACCGATAGTAAAGGCGGATATAAAAGTTAGAAGCACGGTTCTGGATCCGACACGCATCACCGTACTGCTGAAGAAATCTTGTTTGGCTGAAACAAAAGCCTGACTGGCCAGTACAACATAAACGTATCCCGCATGCTCGGTCCTGTCGAAAAATTTGGCGGCAGAAAACACTCTTCTGGTGCCCGGAGTTCTGGGGTCTTCACCTGTAATGCATCCCCGTATCATATTGTTCTCCCGTTTCTCCAAAAACTCCTCAATCTTGCCGAGATTAACCGAGGGGATGGTCCTGCTCTTTTCTTGAGGCATATAAGAAACAGCTTTGCCATGTGTATCCAAAATGTAAATCTCAATCAATGGATTGTAAGCCATCGCCTCATTTGCAATCTTCTCAATCTTGTCCGTATTGATGCTGCCATCGCTCTTGAAGACAGGAAGTGAGTCCTTCGCCATGTCCTTCACGATAAGCTCAGCAAGATTTGCGTTAAGCTTCTGATTGGTCTCGTGAAAGTAGATGTCCACCGAGCTTGCAGTGATGTAGACATAGGCTCCTCCCACGATCAGCAACAAAAGCAGAAGGGTGCAGACGATTTTTAAGAAGAGACTGTTCATATTGCAACAAGGTTTTTAGTGGAAATCTTAGTCATCCGAAAAACGGTAGCCAACCCCCCAGGTAGTGAGGATGTACTGCGGTTGATTCAGATTGGGCTCGATCTTGGTACGAAGGCGGTTGATATGCGAATTGACAGTATGTTCATAGCCATCGTACTCATAGCCCCAGACCAATCGCAACAATCGGGCACGACTATAGCTTTTGCCCGGATTCGAAGCCAAAAGATACAGTAAATCAAATTCCTTTGGCGTCAGATCTACACGCTTTCCCTCAAAACTAACCTTTCGTAAATCGGGATCAATTTGTAATCCCCGATGATCCACAGGTTTTGGTCTGTCCGCTTCCGCTGTCTTCGACTCCTGAAAGCTGATCCGACGCATGATAGCCTTCACACGGGCAATAAATTCTCGTACATTAAATGGCTTTGTCAAATAATCATCCGCACCGATTTCCAGCCCCAGAATCTTGTCGATTTCTTCGGATTGAGCTGTAAGCATCATGATAGGGGTATTGACATTAGCACGACGTAGGTCTTGACAGACCTCCATCCCCCTTTTTCCGGGCAACATCAAATCCAGCACAATCAAGTTGAAATCCCCCGTCTTGGCAAGAGCATAACCTTCGGCCCCGTTTAGGCAAGAGGATACCTCAAATTCGAGATCCTCTAAGTGTATGCTGAGCAAATTGACGATTTCGGGATCGTCTTCAATAATGAGCACTTTTTTCATGGAGCAGTTTTCAGGGCCAATTTATCCAACAAGTATCACAAAAGTATAAAGACGTAGCTATATTATGATCACAACCGATAATATCAAAAAGTGTTTAAGGTTTTCTCGAAGAAGGAATCAATAACTTATGTATCAGGTTTTAGCCCTTATTCCTTCCTGAATTGCTATCTTCGCCGGGCTGTACAGGATTTCAGAAATGGAATTGTCTTTGCAGCGTATTTCGAGATACAGTATTTTGTCTCTCTTGGTGTCAATAAATAATCCCTCATGTCAGCAAAAAAAATGCGTACCTGGACAGAAGTCGCCGCCAACTCCTCTTGGCGTATCTTCAAAATTATGTCTGAACTGGTAAACGGTTTCGAGAAGATGCGGGCCATTGGTCCCTGTGTATCTGTATTTGGATCCGCCCGTACCAAGCCTGACAATAAGTACTACCAAATGGGTGTTGACATCGGGGATATGCTGGTCAAGGCTGGCTACGGTGTGATCACTGGGGGTGGCCCCGGTATCATGGAAGCTGCCAACAAGGGAGCCAAGCAGGCCAGTGGCGCATCCGTTGGTCTCAATATCGATCTTCCTTTTGAACAAGAAGCCAATCCATACATCGACTACGACAAGCTACTCAACTTCAACTACTTCTTCGTGAGGAAGGTGATGTTTGTGAAATATGCTCAGGCATTTGTCGCATTACCGGGAGGCTTCGGAACATTGGATGAATTATTCGAAGCCCTAACGCTCATTCAGACCCTTAAGATTGAGAAGATACCTGTGATCCTCATTGGAACCGAATTTTGGGGAGGCATGCTGGATTGGATCAAAAAGGTACTGCTGGAGCAAGAAGGCAATATCAGTGAAAAGGATTTGGATCTATTCCATCTTACAGATGATCTGGACGAGGTAATCGAAATCATCGATGCCTGGTATGGTAAGGACGACAATAAGTTGAAGCCAAACTTCTAGGGCAAGCACAAGGCATTGCCCCTACACAAACATGCAACATTCCGAGCCGGCAAAGTAGCCCGGCATGACCTCCCGGTCACGACTGAATACTAAAAAGCTAAGGTGTTGGATTTCCCAATCAGGTCGCGGTACGAAGAAGTGATGGTGAGCACTGACTGTGCTCCCGCGCTCGAAAGACGGTCCAAAAATAGCCCCGGGCGAAACGGTATGAGGTGCCTGTATAGCGTCGTGACTGCCAGACAATGGTGGCTCGACGATAGGAGAGACGCAAGTGGCTGTGCAAGGAACAGCTAGACAGGTACCGAGTGAGAGTGGAGCACGGGTAGGTCGCTGCGACGGCCGAATGCCGTTTGGCTCCAGATAAAGAAAAGCTCATTTGCCAGCATTATCAAGTAATCTTTTTGGAGCAAAACAGCATCGTCACGTAGGCTACAACTGCGGGCTATCCATTACAATGTCGGCACTATTCAGCGGCTTCGCTGCTGCGCTGCATCTGTCTCTCCTATCGTCGAGCCAGCTCCAGCACAGCGACTCAGTCGCTGTATAGCACCGCCATTTCCATTGCTATCCCGGCTATTTTTCACCGGCGATTTAGCGCGCTAGGTTGCTACGATTGTACGGTAGATTAGTGTTCTGATATTTGGCTGGCTTTTGTGTTACAGTGTGCGCACATCAAAGCAGCTACTTACCAAATAGCCACTTTCGACACCTTGGTACCCTGCCCCCTGAGCTGAATCAAATACTGCCCATGCCGGAGTACTGGAAGCTGTACTTCCATATTTTGACTTACTGATCGGAGCTCGCTTTCATAAACACTTCTGCCCTGGATGTCATAGATACGCAGCTGGTAAGGCGCTCCGATTGTCATTCCCGAGATATTGAGTTGACTGGTACCGGAAATGAACTGAAGCTGCGGAGCTTCTGTATTTCGATCTAATGGCGCAAGGTCTACCGTCGTAACTTGTTGATTTCTCAATAGCAACAGTTGATCTTGAAAAGCCGACCAGAAAAGCAAATCCTGATCGCCATCATTATCGACGTCCCTTTCCATTGATTTCATTGGACTAGCCTCAGCCAAAGGGACGTTTTGCTCTTGTACCAAGGTGAAGGAACTATCAGCTGCACCATGAAAGAGCTGCATCAAGGACTGCTCACCTACTTGTACATTCAGGGCGACTATATCAGGATAAGCATCTTGATTTTGATCCAGCAAGCAAGCAGTTCTAGTACCGAAGTCCAAAGGCATCAGGATCGAGCCGGCTTCTGTCTCCCCGCTATAGGTAATTGCCAAAGCAGTCGTTCCTCCATTTAATTGGTAGACAAAGTCATCGCGACCATCGCCATTGGCATCCACGACACTGAGGTTACTGAGGAAAAGAGTGGCGGGCGACAGCGGTATTGGGAGAAACTCATTAAGCGCATAAAAACTATCCTCAGGCTGCTGGTATATTCCCAATGAAAAATTGTTTATCCAGCCGATATCCTGTGCGCCTTCTCGGGAGTAGTCACAAAGGAAGAAATCGAAAAGCGAAAATAATTGACCTTCCTCAAAATTGATTTGGCCCTCGTAGTCAATTTGCCCATCCTCAGATTGACGAAGCCAAATGGGACCTTGATTATTGCCGATGCTAAATAGAATGTCATTCAGCCCATCTTGATCGGCATCTGCGATAGCAATTTGATACATCTGATCATCGATGGGAGAAACTGCAGGGATCTCATCTAGAATCAGCTCTGATTCTCCTATGCTGAGTAGCACCGGGTCAATATCGGCCATGTAAAGTTGGTAGCCTTTGTTATAGATGATCTGCTTTTTTCCATTGTCCCGTACGTTACCGACAGCGATTTGCTGGACCAACCAAAGCTCGTCACTAAAGTCCTCTTCAAAAGCAAAACTACCGTCCATTTGCTGCAGCAGCAAGCCAATCTGGTTAAACTGCCTTGAGCAAAGCAGGATGTCTTGCAGGCCATCTTCGTTGACATCGAGCATCACGACATCATCAATTTGGTTGAAAGAGGGGCCTATCAAATATTCGGGCTCGGCTGTATCTTCCGAATTCGAAGAAAGGCTGGCGATCAATTCGTTTTGCGGACAACTCATTAGAATTTCGCTAATGCCTGATTCCGACAAGTCAGTAAGCAGCATGGTCTCGGGAGCTATCGCACTGACAACATT
This sequence comes from Chitinophagales bacterium, assembly GCA_020629205.1. Classification (GTDB taxonomy): domain Bacteria; phylum Bacteroidota; class Bacteroidia; order Chitinophagales; family UBA2359; genus JAHDDV01. The sequence goes on from JAHDDV010000010.1 coordinate 35,344, forward strand.
TGGAGCGGCAAAGCTTGTTGCATCAAGACGTGCTGCCACCGACAATTTGCTCACATTTTCTGAGTAAATCAAGTCGCGCAAACCATCTCCATCAAGATCAAAAAACAATAAGCTGTTGATATAAGAGCTGGACAGAATGTCGATGGGATTCGAGAAGCTAGCGTTCCCCTGATTAGGTGCCCAGCGTATGGAATTGACTCCACCTACCACATCAATCAGCCCATCTTGATCTACATCCTCAAAGCAAATATTGTCATCCGAACCAATGATTGCACAGTAAGCAAGATTGGCTTCAAATCCATTTTCGACTTGACGCAGCAGCAAGTCCGTGCCACTCATGATGTCAAGATCCCCATCATTATCGATGTCCAGCACGGTAGCCTCCGTGGAGGTGTTTGCAAAGTTAGAGATGTAGACAGGATTGACCAGCACATTATTGGGCTGCAAATTGGCCATCCAAATTTCATTTCCTATTGTGTAGATAAGTTCTCCAATACCATCATTGCCAAAATCAGCGTAACCCCAATAGTTGGAACCGGTGTCTATGACATTTGTCACAAAGTTTCGATCGCCCAAATTCTCACGCCAAATGAGCACATCTGTATTTAAGATCTTACCGATGATATCCAGATCTCCATCATAGTCCAGATCAATCGCCTGTACTTTTTTGAATTGGTAAGAGCTGTCAAATTCAAATCGATCAGCCAGCTGATTAGCCAATCCTCCCCAAGCCACAGAGAGGCTGCCAAATTCGGTTCGCAAGACCCAGTCCTTTTCTCCATCTCCATCAAAGTCTTCTGCGGCGATTACCGAATAGCCCTGCGTCGGACATTCATACAATATTTCGCTCTCCAGAAATTGCGCAACACTAAATTGCCATAGCAAGAGGGTGAAGCCGGTCCAAAGGGTTTTCATGGGAGGGTTTTTATTTCAGCTTCTTCAAAATACATCATACATCGGATTGTTCCAATGCTCAATCCTGAATCCAGGAAATGCACGACAGAATCTGCACAGCCACTATTGCCACATCACCATCCTAGTTGAACTTGCATCACCACAAATTACCTGCATTAGATAGGTTGAGGCAGGTAGCTTTGGAGCGGCAAGTGTAATGCTCGTATCGCCCGTCTGGAAGCGCTGTTGATGTACAATTTTTCCCTGGAGATCAAAGAGCCTGAGCAGACCTTGGGCGTCTGGAAGATCACTGATGCTGATAGCAGAATTTTGATACTGTAACTGAATACCCGAAGGGTCAAGCTCCGTTTCTGCATTGCTGAGATGGCTGTTCCTTTCATTGCGATAAAGGATGATGGCATCATTGCCTTCAACCAGCAAAACCAGATCCTCATCGTCATCGCTATCTATGTCGAGTGCCAGAGGATCATACTGATCAAGAGGGCCCGACCGCGTGTTCAACTGTTGTACCAATGTCCAGTTGAAGCTTTCATCGGGGCTGTACAAATCCAACAACTTAGTGCTAGCGGGAATTTGAAGCAATAGAGCATGATCCATCCTTTCATCATCGTCGATATTTATGGCGGTGACGCTCTGGTGATCAAGACTGATAGTTTGGACTAGTTCTCCCGGTGCAGAGGGATCGCCTCCATAATTTACACCAACATCCATGGTGGCAAAGATGCCATTGCCAATTACTCTATACACCAGATCTTCGATGCCATCATTATTGATATCTCTGCATTGCATATTGTCAATCCACCCAACAGGGCCTGCCACTGAAAGCGGGGCAGCATCCGCATAGTAACCAGACTGCTCCTGAGCGAAAAGACTCAAGTTGGGTCCATAAATACCGACTATGTCTTTTAAGCCATTCCCGGCAAAATCGCAAAGTATGAAGCCCGGTGCATTGGGGCCTGAGAGCTGGCCTTGATCTAAGAATTCTCCGGTGCCGATCTGACGAATCAGTCTTATGCCATCCTGATTTCGTTCGGTGTACAAGATATCGGTCAAGCCGTCAAGATCTACATCTGCCAGTTGCAAATTTCCGACATGCTCCAGCTCACTTGATCCAGGTACATTTACCTGCAGATGAACCAGCACTGGCTCCTCGACATGACCTTGCTCATTGATCTCGCACAAGTAGATGCCGTAGGCATCATCAAACTTGTTTCCTTCTGCAAATACCACCTGATGCTGGCCATTTCCCAAAACCGGACCTGTAGCAAGTTGATGTATCCACCAGGTATCAGTAGCCCCTTCCTGTATTTCAAAACCGCCATCTGCTTTTTGATGCAGTATCGACAGACCTCGAAATTCTGGCGAGCAGGCTATAATATCATCCAGACCATCTCCATTGAGATCAGCAAATTCCATATCTTGAATAGCTCCTAAATATGGACCCAAAATAAAGCGCTCTTCCAATTGTCCGGCCGCATTGTGCTCTACTGTAGCGATCATTTGCTGATTGGGACAGCTAAGGATCAGGCTAGGATTGGCATCACCTTCGAATGTAGTAATTAACATGGAATTTGGAGCGACGGATGCGATCTCCTCAGCAGGGGCATAAGTGCTCGGCCCTGTCTTCTCCATGAGGAATACCTTGTTTTCAGAGGTTTTATAGAGCAGGTCTTGCTGAGCATCTCCGGTCAAATCTGCTATATGAATACCGGTGGTCTTGCTGTCCTCAACCAGTGCATCTTGTTCTACAAAGCTCATCAAGCCTTCATTGCGTAGCCAGGCAATCTCAAGAAATGCGCCTACTATGTCTGGTAGTCCGTCCTCATTCACATCTACATAGTGTACCGGAACCCAGCCAGGTATATCTGAGCTGAAGTTTTCAAAGGGGAAGTATCCGGTAGGCTCTTTCATCAACAGCAGATTGGTGCCATGCACAATATCCAGATCCCCGTCGCCATCCATGTCCAGCACTTCAGCATGCCAGTCAATTTGTGAAAAGGTATGTATAAAGGTGTTGTTTTGTAATAGAGTGTCAGCTTGAAGATCAGCAGAGAAAATACCATTGTCAGCACTGGTATATAGCAAGTCTGGGATTCCATCTTGATTCAGGTCACCATGACCCAAATAGTTGGCTTGCTCTTCCAGTACATTGGTCTGAAACTGTCGGTCGCCGAGATTTTCCCGCCATAGCAAAATCTCCGCATTGAGGATTCGACCGATAAGGTCCAGATCGCCATCCTCATCCAAATCGACCAATTCAATTTCACCGTATTGATAGGAGCTGTCAAAGCGGTATTGTTCCTGCATAAAATCTTCATATCCACCCCAGGCAATAAGCAGGCTGCCAAATTCGGTGCTCATCACAAGGTCACTATGTCCATCAGCATCCAGATCAGCAACTGCGATGACGCTATATCCTTCGGCAGGACAAGCATAAATCTCCTCTTCATCTGAGAATTGTGCCAGACATAAAAGTGGGAGGAGTAGGAGACTGATCAGGAAAGCAAATTTTGGAGGCTTCATGCTTATGGGTTTAGGGATAGAGAATCATTAACTGTCCATCTCTAGCGGCGTCAAAATCACACAGTTATTGATACCCAATCCCTTAGGGTGATGCAGGCCAATCCAATATAATCTTTTTGGAGCAAAACAGCATAGTCACGTGGGGAGCAACTGCGGGCTATCCATTACAATGTCGGCACGATACAGCGGCTTCGCTGCTGCACTGTATCCGTCTCTCCTATCGTCGAGCCAGCTCCAG
>JAHDDV010000291.1 GCA_020629205.1 Chitinophagales bacterium
GCCATATCCGACTTTTCCTCATTGCCACGACAAAGATCAGCGCCATCTAGCCGCGGGCGAAGTGGTATGAGGTGCCCGGCCAGCGTCGCGAATGCCGGAGCCGGGCTGGCTCGACGATAGGAGAGACGGACCGGACCGTGCATGAGCAGCTGGCTGGGTGCCGAATATTAACGGAGCACGGGTAGACAGCCGGGACGAGCTATTCCGCTGGGCTCCATATAATTATCACAGTCAATATGTGCGAAAATCGACAGAAATCGGCGGCAGAATGGAGCAATATTGCAGGCAAAAGCGAGAGAAACTGGATGACAATCAGCTCTTGGGCCTAAATGGACGATTTTTTGCTAGACTAGAGGTAACTTTCGAAAGCTAGAAAGTCATATAGGAGCACACAACACTGAACGATTGCCCTACTAAAGTGATTATTCAGAATGGTGCGACCACTCTAAACCAAAAACAAGAGAGCTATGATGTTCGATCCAATTTTTATGGCCATTACCGGGCTTTCCATGCTGATGAGCTGGGCAGTAGGTAAGCGTCTGCAGAGCAAATTTGCGGAATACTCGGCTGTGCCGCTTCCAAGCGGGCTTTCAGGGGCTGAAGTTGCAGAGAAGATGCTGGCAGACAGTGGCATTACGGATGTAAAAGTGATTTCTGTAGGCGGACAATTGACCGATCACTATAATCCTACAAATAAGACGGTAAATCTTTCTGAGGTAGTATATGGACAACGAAATGTGGCTGCGGCGGCAGTGGCAGCACATGAAGTAGGACATGCCGTACAACATGCAACTGCTTATCGCTGGCTGGGATTCCGTTCTAAGATGGTACCGATGGTGAATATTAGTACCAAAATGTCGCAGTATGTGATTATGGCGGGACTGATGATGGCAGCGGCTTCTTCTATGGGAGCTACGGTACTACTAGTCGGTATTTGTCTCTTTGCGACATCTACTTTATTCTCTCTGGTGACTTTGCCAGTGGAATTTGATGCAAGTAAAAGAGCTTTGGCCTGGTTGCAGACAGCCAATATTACTGGTAATACTCAGCCTCAAGCAAAAGATGCGCTGAAATGGGCGGCTATGACCTATGTAGTGGCTGCTTTGGCCTCTATCGGTCAGCTTCTGTACTGGGTAATGCGCTACATGGCGGCCAGCAATAGAGAGCGATAAACCAAAGGGTGTTTTAATTTAGTTTATGTAGAAGCCCTTCCTGCAGTCCAGCAGGAAGGGCTTTTTTTGTCGCCTTTTGACCTATGACTTAAAATCCCATGCGATTTTTTTACTGAAAATCAGTGTGTTATGAGGGTGGCTTGCAAAATAGAGCCCAAAACCCTTGGTTTCGGCCGAGTCTCCACGTATCTTTGCACTCCGTAAAAAGGAAATCTAAATTCGATATAGTGGATACACAAAGTTTTAAAACAAGATCGATCAAAGCTTCAGAGGTTCAGCCCAAGTGGTGGATCGTCGATGCAAGCGATCAGGTCTTAGGAAGAATGAGCTCCCGGATCACTCATATACTCCGTGGAAAGCACCAACCTTTCTTCACACCGCATGTAAACTGCGGTGATTACGTAATCGTGATCAATGCCGAGAAGGTTAAGTTAACTGGTAACAAGTGGAATGACAAAGTCTACCAGCGTTTTAGCGGATACCCAGGCGGTCAGAAGGAACGTACAGCGATTGAGATGCTGGAAAAGCAGCCTACACAAATCATCCATAAAGCGGTGAAAGGGATGCTTCCAAAAAACAAGCTGTCTCGCCAGGTGATCAAGAAGCTCTTCGTTTATACAGGTACTGAGCACCCGCATGGCGCTCAAAAGCCTGAGGAATTAAAATTAGAATACTAAGATATGGAGCAAATAGTTGCAATAGGTCGACGTAAAGCGGCAGTAGCCAGAGTGTTCCTGACACATGGTTCAGGTAAGATTACCATCAATAAGAAGGACTACACAGATTATGTAAGTGTAAGCCACCTTAGAGATGAGGTAACAAGACCACTTCGTATGACGGAGCAGGAGGGAAAGTTCGACATTAAGGTAAATGTAAATGGCGGAGGAGTAATGGGACAGGCGGAAGCCATCCGATTGGGCATCTGTCGTGCTTTGGTGAAATTGGATCCAGAGTTCAAACCGACCTTCAAGGCAGAGAAGCTGATGACTCGTGATTCAAGAGTTGTGGAGCGTAAGAAGCCTGGTTTCAGAAAAGCTCGTAAAAAGGAGCAATACTCTAAACGTTAATCTTGGAATACAATCATTATGGCTAATAGCAATATTACCACTAAAGAATTGATGGATGCCGGCGTACATTTCGGTCACCTCAAGAAGAAGTGGAACCCAAAGATGTTGCCTTACATTTTTACAGAGCGTAAGGGAATTCATCTAATCGATCTAAACAAGACCCTGGAATGCATGGAGCGTACCGGCAACGCATTGAAAAATATCGTGCGATCTGGTCGTCAGGTCTTGTTTGTAGGAACAAAGAAGCAAGCAAAGGAAATCGTAACCTCTGCAGCTAAAGAAGTAAACATGCCTTACGTATCTGAGCGATGGCTCGGAGGGATGTTGACCAACTTTGTGACCATCAGAAAGTCTATCAAGAAAATGGAAAGCATCGATAAGCTGCTGACCGACGGTACACTTTCTAATATCACTAAGAAGGAGAAGCTCGTCATGGAGCGGGAGCGCGCAAAACTTGAGCGTGTACTTGGCGGTATTGCGGGATTGAACAGAATCCCTTCTGCAGTCTTCATTGTAGATATCACGCATGAGCACATTGCTCTTGCGGAGTCTCGCAAACTGAACCTGACCACATTCGGAATGGTTGATACTAATTCTGATCCGAACCTCGTAGATTTCTGCATACCAGCAAATGATGACGCATCAAAGTCAATCGCAATCATCACCCGATATGTAGTAGAGTGTATCAAGGAAGGTCTGGCAGAGCGTAAGACAGAAAGAGCAATGAATAAGGACCGCGAAGCTGCAGTCGCTAAAGAAGGTGCTCCTGCAGGAGAAGAAGGTGCTGGAGAGCGTCCTAAGAGAAGAAGAACCCGCAAGTAGGCTTCTGATTCTTTTGTGCTCGTTTTAATTTAATCATGATAAACAGAACAAGATAAAGTTATGATCAAAGCAGCTGATGTAAAGAAGCTAAGGGAGATTACCGGAGCCGGTATGATGGATTGTAAAAAAGCATTGACAGAAACCAATGGTGACTTCGATGCAGCAATCGACTTCCTGAGAAAGAAAGGCCAGAAGATCGCCGCTAAGCGTGCCGATCGTGAGGCTACAGAAGGTGTCATCATCTCATCAACTAATGCTGATAGCACCAAAGGTATTATCATTCACCTGACAGCTGAAACAGATTTTGTATCCAGAAATGCGGACTTCGTGAGCTTCGCTCAGTCAATTTCTGACTTGGCTATCAAAGAAGGCCCAGCGACTCGTGAAGAACTTTTGGATATGCAGATTGGCGGTTCTAAAGTGAGTGAGCTGATTCTTGAGAAAACCGGTACGATCGGTGAAAAGATCGAGTTGGCATCTTTTGAAGTATTGGAAGGTGATACTGTCGTACCTTACAACCACGCTGGAAACAGCATTGGTGTTCTTGTAGCTCTAAACAGTGCTAAGAACGACGACGTTGTGGCCGTAGCTAAAGATGTAGCTATGCAGATCGCGGCTATGAAGCCGATCGCAGTAGACGAAGGACAGGTAACCCAAGATGTGATCGACAAGGAATTGGAGATCGGTCGTGAGTTGGCGCGCCAGGAAGGTAAGCCAGAGGCGATGATCGAGAAGATTGCTCAAGGTAAACTAAAGCGTTTCTACAAAGACTTCACGCTACTAAACCAGCAGTTTGTAAAAGATAGCAAGCAGACCGTAAAGTCCGCTCTTGCTGCTGTTGAGCCTTCGCTAACAGTAACCTCTTTCAAGCGAGTTGATTTAGGAAAATAAAATGTTTCAACAACATTGACAGAAGAGAGAGAGCTTTACCGCTCTCTCTTTTTTTTTTGCCTATTTTTGAGCAAAACTGTCAAGTGGTAGAATACAAGCGAGTCCTGCTGAAGTTGAGCGGAGAAGCCCTGATGGGCGATAAGCAATTTGGGATCGAGCCCAAGCGACTTCAGGCTTATGCAGAAGAAATCCGACAAGTAGTTAATCTCGGTGTACAGTTAGCCATAGTGATCGGTGGAGGCAATATCTACCGTGGATTGCAAGCCGACGATACGGGTATCGAACGCGTGCAAGGGGATCATATGGGTATGTTGGCTACAATAATCAATGGTATGGCTCTCCAGAGCGCCCTGGAGCAAAAGGGCATCTACACCAGATTGGTCTCTGCCATTGAGATGAACAAAATCTGTGAGCCATACATACGTCGAAGAGCCGTCAGGCACCTGGAAAAGAAGCGGGTGATCATCTTTTGTGGAGGGACCGGCAATCCCTACTTTACCACCGATACCGCTGCTGCTCTGAGAGCCAATGAGATTCGGGCAGAAGTAGTGCTGAAAGGCACGCGCGTGGATGGTATCTACAGCGCTGATCCGGAAAAAGATCCCAATGCCATCAAATACAAGACCGTCAGCTACAATGAAGTCTACGATAAGGACCTCAAAGTAATGGACCTCACCGCAATCACACTTTGCAAGGAAAACAACCTGCCAATCATCGTCTTCGACATGAATACACAGGGAAATCTGGTCAAAGTACTGCGTGGTGAAAACATAGGAACGACCGTCACTACCTAAACCAATAAACCATCTCTGTCATTTACTATCATAGATAGGTTGATGTTCCATGCGTATTTCACTAAATTTGCTGGGACGGTATTATAAAAATTTAGAGACATGCCCGAAAGATTAAAACCCATTTACAGTACAGCTAAGAGCACTATGCAGAAAGCCTATGACCATCTCGAAAAAGAATTGATGGGTATCAGAGCTGGAAAAGCGAGTCCAAGCATGCTGGATGGTGTATCCGTAGACTACTACGGTACCAAGACCCCTGTTTCGCAGCTGGCAAATGTAACCGCATCTGATGCACGTACTTTGACCATTCAGCCATGGGACAAAGCCTCCCTGCCGGAGATTGAAAAGGCGATCTTCGCTTCTAATATGGGATTGACTCCCCAGAACGATGGAGAAATTATCCGACTCAATATTCCGCCATTGACTACTGAGCGCAGAAAGCAATTGGCCAAACAAATCAAGGCCGAAGGCGAACACGCAAAAGTAGGTATCAGAAATGCCCGTAAGTCTTGCAACGATCAAATAAAAGCCCTCAATAAAGACGGGCTATCGGATGATCTATGTAAAGATGGGGAAGCAGAAATTCAAAACATTACCAATAACTTTGGTAAAAAGGTAGATCAGCTCATTGCTGCCAAAGAGAATGAAGTGATGACACTATAAGAAATTGATGTGGATTTGCGGAGCTAGTTCTCCATTTTGACGGTATCACTTTAGGACTTGATCCTGTTCGATATTGATCAGTGCAAACCACAGAAGAGGTTCGGGACTGCTTTGGTAGTCCCGAATTTTTTTTGTCCCAAAATCAGATAGCAAAAAAACAAAATAGTAGAAACCAAACCATGAGTCTAGCCAAAGAGATCGAGAGACGTAAAACCTTTGCCATCGTAAGTCACCCGGATGCAGGCAAGACCACCCTGACAGAAAAGCTGCTGCTTTTTGGTGGCGCCATTCAAGTAGCCGGGGCTGTGAAGTCTAACAAGATCAAGAAATCTGCTACCTCCGATTTCATGGACATCGAGCGCCAGAGAGGTATCTCGGTGGCTTCTTCTGTTATGGGCTTCGAATACGCCGATCGCAAGATCATCATTCTCGATACGCCGGGTCACAAAGACTTCGCTGAAGACACCTTCCGTACCCTCACCGCAGCCGATAGCGTGATCGTGGTCATCGATGTGGCAAAGGGTGTAGAGTCACAGACGGAGAAGCTTGTGGAGGTTTGTCGCATGCGCAAAACCCCCATCATCGTCTTTGTCAATAAACTCGATCGGGTCGGTAAGGATGCTTTCGAACTCATGGACGAAGTAGAACAAAAGCTCGGACTCACTGTCCAGCCAATGACCTGGCCTATCGGTATGGGGCAGGACTTCAAAGGCGTCTACAATATTGAAGAAAAAAACATTCGCCTCTTCAGTGCCCACGGTAAGCAGACTGAAGAAGATACTATAGAGATTACCGATTTGGCAGATGCCCAGCTCGATGATCTGGTGGGAAAGAATGCCGCCGATGAGCTGCGCGAAGAAGTAGAAACGGTCGATGGAGTATATCCCAAATTTGATCAGCAAGAATACCTGGATGGAGATATTTCCCCGGTGTTCTTCGGCTCAGCCATCAACAATTTTGGGGTGAAAGAACTACTCGATCGCTTTGTGCAGATTGCTCCCGGTCCACTTCCGCGTGAGACCGAGGAGCGCATCGTTAAGCCCAATGAAGAGAAGTTCAGCGGCTTCGTTTTCAAGATCCACGCTAATATGGATCCCAAGCATCGCGATCGCATCGCCTTCGTTCGCATCTGCTCCGGCACCTTCGAACGCAATACCAATTACCTCCATGTGCGCAATGAGAAGAAGATGAAGTTCTCTTCACCAACTGCTTTCATGGCTTCCAAAAAGTCTGTCATTGATGCTGCTTATCCGGGCGATGTGGTAGGCTTGCACGATACCGGAAACTTCAAGATCGGCGACGGGCTGACCATGGGGGAGAAGTTACACTTCAAGGGCATTCCCAGCTTTTCACCCGAGCAATTCCGCTACATCGACAATGCCAATCCACTCAAGAGCAAGCAGCTCGCCAAGGGCATCGATCAGCTCATGGACGAAGGCGTCGCCCAGCTCTTCATCCGCCAATTAAACAACCGAAAAATTATCGGCACTGTAGGAGCCCTGCAGTTCGATGTGATTCAATATCGCCTCGAGCATGAGTACGGCGCATCCTGCACCTACGAGCCGCTCAATTTGCACAAAGCCGCCTGGATCAGCTGCGAAGAGGAGGATGTCCTGCGTGAGTTCGAAAAGCGTTACGCGAGATTGATGGCCAAAGACAAGGAAGGCCGTCCGGTGCTATTGGCCGAGTCCTCCTTCGCCCTCCAGCAAGCACAAGACAATTTCGAAAAGGTGTCTTTTCATTTTACATCGGAGTTTTAGGGAAGAATCAATGTTTTGTGGCATCTGCAGATCAGGGCGAGCACAAGGCATCGCCCCTACAATATCTCTAATCCAGATCCGAAATCCCTTATCA
>JAHDDV010000292.1 GCA_020629205.1 Chitinophagales bacterium
TTTATTGATTTTCATTTTTTTCGTTAGCAATTCTTTTCTCTCTTTTCCAATTCCCGTTTAGATATTGAAAGAGGGGAAAAAAGTCCTTTTGCTCCTCTGTTAGATTAGTTACCCTGGATTGAGCAAAGGTGGTGCTTGTGCCGACTAAGAATAGAGCAATAATTAGGGACATGATGATTATTAAATTCATCATGATTCAATATTTATTTTATTTGAAAATTAATTAGTCACTTCCAGATTCAATGTATCGGAGTGTATACCAGTGAAAATCCCAACCCCATTTTCGATACCTGTAGAAGGAGTGGTCAGGTTTTGTGAGGTAGATTCACCATCATCATAAAGCGAGGCATAATCATCGTTGATATGAAAGAGAATGATGCGGTGGGTGCCATAATAATTGAATGACCTTGGTGGAATTTGGAAGGTATTTCCACGGACTGGTTCATTCCTGAATACGAACTCTGGAGGATCCTCCTCTCCAAAGTCCTTTGTTGGTTCAGGGTTATTCTCAATATTCTCGACAACTACAAGATAAAATGAGCCATGAGGGTTCTGCCAACTAATATCAATTGGATTAGGTATTTCTGGAAGACCCGATGCAAGATCTGAAATGTCGAACTGTTCTATGGCAAGAGTGCTTGCGGATATCGAAAGATCTACTGGCTTAGAAGGAATGACAGTGGCTCCTTTGACAATCCCATCCCCGAAAGCAAACTCGAATTCCAATTCCATTCCAGTTTGCACGAGAACTGTGCTATCCAAGAAAAGGCCATCAGCAGCATAGGTTAATTGGTTTTGTACACCATCAACTGACAAGAATACCTCAAGTTCTGAGATTTCGTCATCCTGATACGCTGCCTCGGAAGAAAATGCAAGTTGCCTATCGATCTGAACTTGAAGAATGCGACCAGGCTGTAAATAGGCCTCAACCACGGGAATATCAGAAAAAGTTGGTGACAAGGAGTTTTCCTCACAAGACCAAAAGATGAATAGAATGATCAGATAACTGTATTTCTTCATGATTTTAGCTTTCTTTATAGGAAATCCATCTACGCTTGTTTACCTCAACCTCCAGGAGATGGATAAATTGGGCATGAATCCCAGATAATTGACATTGGTTTCTATTATCTCACCTTCAAGTATTTCGTATTGATTGTACCAGGTATTGGTTCTGCCGTACAGATTGAAGAAAGACAGACCGATAGAACCGACTTCCTCTACATCGGAACTATCATCAAATAACTCAGCGGTACGCCTCAACAATTTATAATTGGCAGATAAATCGAGACGATGATAATCTGGTAGTCTAAGGCTGTTCTTAGAAGTGACTGTAAAATATTCTTGCGAAGAACCGTCAAGGAATTCAACATCATAGGCTCCTGAGGGAGCAGTGTATGGGCGTCCTGTCGAATATATCCAAGTAGCAGAAAAATTCCATCTTCTATGTTTCATTAGTCCTACAGCTTTGAATTCATGAGTGACGTCTTGATTCGCAGAGAAGTACTCATCCCCATAGACATCAAACTGGCTTTGGGTTTCGCTTAATGTATAGCTTAGCCATCCTGTGTACTTACCATACTTCCGTTGAGCCAAGATCTCAAGTCCCTTAGAATAGCCGAGACCGTTGAAGAAATTCTGGTCGTAGCTTGACACAGCTCCTGGTCGATTACCAGGATCAAACCTTAGTGAATATTCGGTGATGTTTTCTAAATCCTTAAAGTAGATTTCCGCACTGAAATAATAGTCCTTAATATCGTAAGACAGCCCACCAATATAGTGGACAGCGCTACTAACTGGTACTTGGTCTCCATCAGACAAAATCCAGAAGTCACGACTACCTGCGCTGATATCTTCTCTTAACACTCTGTTTGCAAACTGATAATATTTGCCGTAGGCACTCTTGAGGCTCAACTTATCAGTAATCATAAGGGATGCTGACATCCGTGGCTCCAGGTAGTATTTGTCCGTCCCATCAAAATAGCTTGATCTCAATCCTGGACTGATCTCCAGCCTTTCATTTAATAGCTTCTGTTCAGACTGGAGATAGGTACCAACTATTGCTCCGTTGTCTTTGCGATCAAGTAAGGGCTCTGCATCGGTTTCAGCGTAAGAGTAATCTATGTCAAATGAAGTCCCGAATACTCCCCCTTCTAGTGTAACCTTCCCCCATAGGTCGTATGTGATATCTGATTTGAAACTGAAATCTTTGAGATCATTGCTCTCAAAAGTCCCTGAGTTAATTGAGTTAGTTTCCGAGTCGGAGATAATCGAACCGCTTCGAATAAAATCTCTGTCGCTGAAATAGTTTGAATAGCTAACGGTGGTATTGCTGTAGAGTTTGTGATTCCATTTTCTTGACCACTTGAGACCAGTGGCAAAATTGCCGTATTGGGTAACATCTGTTACATTGAAATCCAATTCAATACCTTGATTAGCAAGAAAAGGTGGCGTCTCAAAGCTGAAGCCATTGTCCAAGTCGTCAGTACCGTTGAAAACACTGAGTGAAATGATGTCTTTCTCGGATGGACGGTAGGTGAATTTGCCATTCAAATCATAGAAAAAAGAAGAGGCTGTTGTTTGCTGAGAAGAAAAGCGGCCAGCAGCAGGTCCACTGGTATCTTCTTCATCATTGAACTGATCAAAGATGGTATTGTAAATGAACCCACGATAAGACTTTCTGAACGCAACAATGGAAGTGAATTTTTCACCAGATGGTATTTCGGCAAAGAGACCATAACTCAAAAGGCTCAGATTTCCACCGATGTTGAAGGTGTTTGCATTGCCTTCTTTTCCAATAATCTCTGTGACACTAGAAAGTCGTCCACCGAATTTCGATTCAAAACCTCCTTTATACAACTGAACATCCTTGAGCGCATTTGCATTGAATGCACTGAAGAAGCCATAGAGGTGATCGACATGGTAAATGGTGAACCCATCATATGTAATCAGATTCTGATCAGGGGTCCCGCCTCTCACATACATACCAGAACTAGACTCATTGCTTGCAGATACACCTGGATTCAATTGAAAGGCACGCATGATATCCTTTTCGCCAATATTGGGCAACTGCTCCAGCTTTTTAGGAGTCATCTTGATGGTACTTATACCCAAGTCATTATACCTGACTAGTTCCTCTCTAGACCCTTTGACCAGGACTGCATCGAGTTGGATTCCAACAGGTATTGCTTCGATTATAAAATTTGATTTTGGGATACTCGGCGTCAGTTTAGCTTCAATAGTTCCATAGCCGATGTAATTAACCAGAATAGTGGAAGTATCAGAGGGAACATTGTTCAATGTGAAATAGCCATCCATATTGGTTGCTACGCCTCGACCATTAGTTTGTATAGTAACGTTGGCAAAGGGGAGGCTTTCACCAGTAACACCGTCTTGAACAATTCCTGAAAGTGTGAAGTCGAATGTTTCAGCTGGACCGTCATAATACTCGTACCTCTGTTTCAATCGACTTCTTTCTTTTAGCTCAGCAAGAGGAACCTCCTGAAAGGCGCTTATTAGTTCCGATATCTCATTATCTGACAGAGAGGCTGCATTAGATGATTCTTCAATATTGTCTTGTTCAGTTATTGTATCGCCCTCCATGGTTGTTATGTCCTTACTAGAATAATTGATCGTGGAAAATCTATTGATCAAACTGCTTTTTTCAAGGTCACTAGGTTTGATGCGATCATCGTTTATTTGTAGGAATAAGTTTTCTGTACCATACTCATATTGGTTGGTAGTGGAAGCCATCAAAACCTCCAGGCAAGACAATCTCTCATCAATGGGAACGGCTAAGCTTGGCACATAAATAAAGAGATAGCCAAAGAAGTCCGAAATCGACTTCAGCTCATCTTTCGCAAACACTTCTTCTGAATCGAGCCCTGGTTCGCCCCATACTACTATTGTTGGCTTCTTTTTGGAATAAGAATCATTGGGAGCAAATTTGGTGAATCTAGTATAGCAGTCGTAGCCTTCTAAGTTGTATGAATACGTACTCTGAGCTAACAAAGACGAACTAAGGAGACATGAAACAAGCAAAAGCACTATCTTTAATTTCAGCATATCGAAAAGCTTGAATCCAAAAGTCAATGTTCCCTTAGGGTTTTTCAAACACTAGGCCAGTGAATTGGTCATTTTGGCTTGTGAGTTGCCAAGAGTGATTGATTCCCTATCCCTTAGAGCATGATCGCCCCAATGGCCATTTCGGAAAGCATTTTGTACAATCCAGTTATTCTATGTTCCATTTAAGGCTTCTTAAGCCTATCTTCGACATGTGAATAGATTTGTCGACTTGAGCCGTTTACTGAAAATTGGCGTGCTTACCTCTTTATTATTAGGCATGCTCATGACAAGTCCAGTATTGGTCATGAGTTCAATAAAGGCAGGGAATCTCGTCTTGGTATTCAGCTTTTCATTTTTGATCCTATTGAGCATATGGAGCATCAATGTCCTGCTCATAAACGAGTTGTCGGGGTCCTTGAGAACGCAATTACTCAGGATTTTTCTCAGCTATTTGATGGTGATCACGCTGATTGTGATACTAAGATTGAACCTCGACTTTCCGATTGATCAAGCTAGAGAAAGCATGCGTAGTCAATTACCCAGTTTAGCAGAGATACCATTTAGGTTAAAGATATTTGCTGGCGTGCTAATTGGGTTTACACTCAATTCACTTGTCTTAATCTTTTTGGAGTTGATTGTGTTGCGAAATAAGAAAGCCGAAATCGAAGAGCAAGTCGCTCTACTCAGGTCGGAAAATCTAGAGGCTTCAAATCTTGCCTTAAAGCAGCAAATACAACCACATTTCTTGTTTAATGCATTGAACACACTTGACTCACTTTTCAGTGAGCAACCATCGAAGGCCAGCCAATACCTTTTGAGCCTTTCTGACTTCCTGAGAGCATCAATCGGTTATTCCAACAGCGACACTATATCTATTGCACAGGAATTCGAGCTTAGCTTGAACTATCTCTGGATTCAAAAAACAAGATTTGCAGATGCCTTCTTTTATAGCATCCATATTGATGAACCTAAAAATCAACAAGGAGCTCTGCCGCCGTTCTCCATTCAATTGCTATTGGAGAACGCAATCAAACACAATACCTTGACGGCACAAGAACCCCTTCATGTTAAGATATATGATGAAGATGGTTGGATAAGTGTGGTAAATAATCTGCAGAGAAGGAAGCCTTACACAGCATCAATGGGAGTTGGTTTAGCCAATCTCAATGCGAGATATCGGTTGCTGTCAAACACGGATATCCGAATTGAAGAAGGAGGCAACGAATTCAAAGTCAGCATTAAAATTCTCTGAAATGAAAGTTGTGATTATCGAAGACGAGGCTATCGCGGCCAGCAAACTTAAGTCATCAATCGCCAGGGCAGATCCAAATGTTTCCGTGCTTGCTATCGTGGATTCGGTGAGTCGCGCCAAGGATTGGTTTGCATGCAACCGGATGCCGGATTTAATATTTAGTGACATAAAGTTAGGTGATGGCGAAAGCTTCGAAATATTCGAATCCTTGGATGAGATGGCTCCGATTGTATTCTGTACAGCTTTTGATACCTATGCGCTCAATGCTTTCAAGTCAAATGGGATAGATTATATTGTCAAACCATATAGTGATGACAGGATAATAAATGCACTTCAAAAGTATAGGAACCTGGTCTCTCGAGAGCCTACGGAGCAGAGACTACAAGAAGTCTTGGAATTGTTGTCCCTGGAAAGAGAAAGTAAATCCAGTTCTATACTAATACATCACAAGGATCGTATCATTCCATTTCCTTTATCCGAAATAGTGATGTTCTATCTCTCGGATCAGGCTTCCTATGTGCTGACGAAGGATTTAAAAGACTATCGAATCAGAAAAAAGTTGGACGATTGCGAAGAATTGGCGGGGCAGCGATTCTTTAGAATAAGCCGACAAGAATTAATCAATCGTGACTACATCGTAGATGTGTCGCAGTATTTCGGAAGAAAACTAGCTGTTCGCTTGAGCGTACCCTTGGGCCGCACCTTGACCGTCAGCAGACCGAAAGTTCAGGTTTTTTTAAGGTGGCTAACCATTTGAGAGATGAGCTTACTCTACAAGGGGAACGCCAGCTTTAATCTCACTCCCATCTTATCACCTGGTATAACGACCTTGCTGTGTCAGCCAACAAATTGTTCATTGAAATACTGTTTTGTGATCTCGCTGTAGCTGTCTGCGTGATGAGTTGACAGAGCTCCGCCAGAAGCTGTGTGCTTCGGTTTTAGAGAGTAGGGGTAGTGGCGATTTTGAGCATTAGTGTGTGAATAGGAGGAGCTCTGGTTTTTGGAATCGAAGTGACTCTGAGCACTCAGCTAGCTGCTCGTTGCACAGCCTGTTGCGTCTCTCCTAACGTCGAGCCACCACAGGCTGGCACTCACTACGCTATCTGTGCACTTCGTTCCGCTGCGCCCGCGGCTATTTGGCACCTTCACTCGGTCGTGGCGATGAGCCCAAGCAACAGTCGTAGAGAAAGTTCACGAACTTTCTTTCGAACACCAATTCCAAGGACGTAGAGAAAGTTCACGAACTTTCTACCGAATACTCTTGCTACGAAGCCATCCGCTCAAAGTTCGGCGACATATCAATGTCGGAGCAAATGCAGCTGGTCATTCCAGGCATTTCCTCCCGCCGAAAGCTATGGCTACCCAGGAAGTTCGGCGACCTATCAATGTCGGAGCGAATACAGCTCACAATACCAGGCAGGTCCTCCTGCCGAAATTGATGAATGTATAGCGTTTGATACAATTGCCTTGGGGTTTGGTTTGTCATTCCTGTACTCCTGTGGCAGTTTGGTCACGCAAAGCGTAGCTCCAAAACCATGAGAAGGACAGGGCGATTCTGTCCGGTAGACACAAATCAAGCCCATAAAAGTCTTCTGCAGCCGCAAAAATTGCCAGCAACCCAATCATTTTAGCCGAAGTGTATTCATCTAAGCTGCAAATTGTATATTCAACCCTGCTTTTGTAATTTGGAAGGCAAAGATCAGGGAGTTCATCTCAAATGCCTTTGCTCTAGTACCCCCGTTGCGTTCTTCACAAAGGAGAATCTACGCCTTCTGTAGTGTGTGGTGTGGGGAATGCTGAGAGCGATGGAATCGGCCTTGGCGTTAAGAAATAGTACGATGAAAACGGAAATTCTAAGTAAGAAAGACTTGGGCGTAGTTGGGGTTTGTCCCCCTATGCATGATGTTTTGTAAACAAGTTATT
>JAHDDV010000293.1 GCA_020629205.1 Chitinophagales bacterium
TATTGATTCCCAATCCCTATGCGAAAACCAATCAAAAATATCAGCCACGAAACCCTGAAAGAATGGTTGGCAGCATCCAAAGATAAGCTGGTGCTATTGGATGTGCGTACTCAGCAGGAGTATGATGCCGGGCACCTGCCCGATGCCTTGCTCATGGATATCAAAGAGCTTGACTTTGCCGAGGATATCATGGAATTGCCGAAAGATAAGACCTATGTGGTCTACTGTCGTATAGGGATCCGATCGGCCAATGCTTGTAGCTATATGCAGGCGCTGGGTTTTGAACACTGCTACAATTTGGTGGGAGGGCTGGAAGGGGGCTGGCCAGTAATCGAAAAGCTATAGTGCAAGAAATCCTACACATGTAAGTCAAGGAATTGTACATCCTGCAAGCTCTGATCTTGTTATATTTATAGTGGTGAAACAGTTTCGAACATATCCATACCTAGCTTTGGTTCTGGGATTTATCTTGTTGTTTTCAACGACAGGTATTGCTGTGGATTTTCATTTTTGCTCCGGAGCTTTGAAATCCACCTCGTTTATGGGGAGCGCGCCTGCTTGTTACGATCTGGAAAGTAGCTGTAAATTTCACCTAAAAAAACAAAGCAGCTCTTCTGATGACCAGCACAGGGACTGCTGCAATAATGAGCAGAAGTTCATGCAGCTGAAGGTCGACTTACACTGCCCGAATATTCCGGATGAAGTTCAGAATCTAGTATTTGAGTCATGTTTACACCCAATTGTAAAACAAATCCAGCCTCAGGAGTATAGCCTCGATACCTTTGTCTGGAGCTTGCCAAAAAAGACGCCTCATGCTTGGAACAGGGATACCTATGCCTTGTATCAGCGCTTCCTTCTATAATATGTTTTGAATTTTCGGTTCAGCCGTACCTGCGATAGAAATTCTTGCGGGGCGGGAATTCTACACCCTTAATACAAAACTAATGACTGGTCTAAAACCAGGGCTCCTATTGCTGCTAGCCCTGCTTTCTCAGGTGGTCACTGCACAAGGCCCACCAATTACAGGAGACAAGCCATTGATGCTTGGCGGTAAAACAATTCTAGTGAAAACCCTGAGCGAATTCCGCAAGACAGAGCTTGGGGAGTCATTTTCCCTGCCGGTAATGGTTCACTATCTACCCACTGCCAATACATTGGTCGGGGTACATATACCGACAGTCTACCACAAATTTGATCCAGATACAGATGACAGTGGGCCGGGCTTAGGCGACATTGCCTTACTAGGTAAGTATATGTTTCATCGAAAGGATGGGATGGGCAAAACCTTCCGCATTGTTGCCAAGACCCTGCAGACACTCCCGAGCGGCAGGAAGCTGGGGATCGAAGGAATCTCTACAGGTCAATATCAGGGCTACTATGGTTTTGTGGCCGGATTGGAAACCATCAAATATGGAATCTCCAATGAGCTTGGTTACAATCATGTCCCTGAAAGCAATCTCGACGAATTGCGATACAAACTTGGCTTTGGATTGCCATTACTCAAACAGCAATACCCCGTCAATCAAATCAATCTCTACTTTGAATATCAGAGTTCCTGGTATGTGGAGGCTAAGGAATACCTCTTGCTCTATGCACAGGGAATTCAATACGCAAAAGGGCGGCTAACACTTGAAACTTCCCTTCAGCTACCGTTGATTCAAACCTTTGATGAGGAAAGGAATCGTATCTATAGTCTCTTTGTAGGGACGAGATATGCTTTTTAAATCTAAAAAATAAAGTGATGAAAAATATAATTGTAATTATCAGCAGCCTGCTCCTTATGTTTTGGAGCTATAACATGGATGCTCAATCCGAGACAGATACTAGCCTTGACAAGTTTGAAGTCAAAGTAGATGGTCTGGGATGCCCTTTCTGTGCCTATGGGCTCGAAAAGAAGTTCAAAGACTTTGACAATATCGATGAGGTCAAGATTGAGATGGAAACCGGAATCATGACCTTCATTTATCCAACTGAAGATAGTCTTGACCTTGTAAGCATTGAAGAGAAGGTAGAAGAGGCTGGCTACACACCTGTGCACGTGCTGATCAATAGAGCCAGTGGTGAGATCGAAGACAGCAGATCAGCTGCTAATGTAGAAAGTTTACTCTCAGAGGAAGCCAGAGTTCTGGAGACTAGTGTCTTCGTGGCAGGTAATTGTGGGATGTGTAAAGCAAGGATTGAAAAGACAGCCAAAGCAATCCCTGGGGTGATCGAGGCCAATTGGGATAAGGAAAGCAAAATGATCAGTCTTGAGTATGATGCCGCACAATCTTCAATAGATGATATTGAGCGAGCAATAGCCGAGGCAGGGCATGACACTGCCAACTGGTCAACTTCCACGGAAATTTATGATGCTCTTCCTCCTTGCTGCCAGTATGAGCGCGAAGAAAATTCAGGTGATGAATAGGTTGATGCTGATTGCTGCTGCCTGCTTAATTTGTCTTTCTTGCCAAAATCAGGACAACTGGAAGCAGGTGGCAGTCATCGAAATGAAGACGGTAGCACCGATAGGGCTTAGTATTTTTGATGATCAAATATGGATTTCAGATGGCGACAACAATCGATTGATGGTCCTTGATCTGGAAGGCGAGCTAAGAAATGAGATTGTCGGATTTGAGCGTCCCATGCATATTGAGCAGCATGCAGGAGTTGTATATGTACCGGAGTACGGCATAGACCAGGTGACCCTGCTCAAAGACGGTGGGCGCTCTGCCCTTCAATTGAAGGAAAAGCTGGATGCGCCAGCAGCTGTATCTGTATTTGGCAATGAGTTGGCCATAGCTGATTTCTATAATCATCAGGTCCTGTACTTCAATGGACAAGATTGGATGAACATCGGTCAAAAAGGAAAAGACGCTGGTGAGTTCCACTATCCCACGGATGTGCAGATCATGGCAAATGAACTGTATGTGGCGGATGCGTACAACAACAGAGTACAGGTTTTTAGTAAGGATGGGAGTCTGCAGAGGATTATTGGTGAGGCTGAAAAAATGAATGCGGCGACCGGAATTCACGTTTCCGAGACATCACTTTTCGTTACCGATTTTGAAAATGATCGATTGCTGGTCTACGATTTACAAGGATCTCTGAAACAGACCATAACCGAAAATCTGGACAAACCAACGGATGCCTACCTGTATGAAGGCAAGTTGTACATCACCAACTATCAGGGCAAGAACCTGTTGGTCATGAAGAAGTAGAAGGACAGGTTGAGTCAAAATGCTAAACTTGAAGGAAATCTTGTAATGAATTTGTGCAATGCTGTCTCAATAGAAGCATTTGATCCAGTGTATTTGCCTTATTTTTAGGGAAATCTAAAAACCTAGAATCGATGAAAGTACTTGCCACTTGCCTTGGATTACTGTTCTTAGGGATAATGTTATCTGCACAAGAAGTCATTACCTGGTCGAGCCCGCTCGATCTCACGGATACCAGCTATGGAAATCAATACCCTAGGGTGGTGCCCGGAACAGGAACAGAAGCTTACGTCACCTGGGGTGGATCTGATGAGATCTACTTTTCGAAAATTAGTGATGTAGGTGTCAGCGAGCCGATGCAGCTAAACAATGAGGAAACTGTCGCCTATGTTGGGCATTGGACAGGCGCAGATATGGCAGCGAGAGGTGATAGTATCTATGTTACTTTCATGCATGCCAACTGGGGCAGGGAGACTTTTTTGGTGCGTTCCTTTGATGCCGGCGCCAGCTTTTCCGAACCGATTGCTTTGGAATCCTACGCAGATAGTGCCAGTCGTTTTCCTTCAGTAGCCATCATGCCGGATGGCAATCCCATTGTCACCTTCATGAAGATGACTGCAGATGGTGCACATCCCGATTATGTGGTGAGAAGGAGCAACGATTTTGGAGAGAGCTATCTGCCGGAGCAGCTTATCGGTGACTTCTCTGGTCAAGAAAGTGAGGCCTGTGATTGCTGTCCGGGAGCTCTGGTGACCAGGGGTGAGGACATCGCGGTCCTATATCGGGATAATCTGGATGACGTGCGCGACATTTGGGCGACTACTTCCCAAAACGGGGGAGAAGACTTTGATAATGGATTTGCCGTAGATAATGCTGGATGGGTGATAAATGGATGCCCTTCAACAGGCCCAGATGCCATCATATTAGGTAATCGGATTTTCACTGTTTTCCATTCCGATGGACAATGCTATATATCCAAGGCAGGTCTTGATGGAGGAATCTTCTCCTATGATGCCTTAGGAGAAGAAAGCGAGGAGGAAAAGAGTCAAAACTATCCGAGAATTTGTGCGGATGGAGACGGAGGAGCTGCCATCGTCTGGAAGGACAACACCGGCGATCCGAAGCTATTTCTATCCTATACTTCAAGCCTGAATACAGCCAATCCAGAATACGAACACCACCTGTTGTATGAGGGTGATTTTAGCTCTGCAGATGTTGCCATAGCAGGTAGCAAGATTTATGTGGTGATGCAAGATGCCTCCGGAGCAGTAAAATACATCCCGGGCCAATTGGATATAGCGACAGGTCTGGAAAGCAGTGCAGAGCATAATTTTGCGCTCTACCCAAACC
This sequence comes from Chitinophagales bacterium, assembly GCA_020629205.1. GTDB lineage: Bacteria > Bacteroidota > Bacteroidia > Chitinophagales > UBA2359 > JAHDDV01. The sequence continues at coordinate 4,548 of JAHDDV010000293.1, forward strand.
CTACAAGAGATTTATTGCACATCGACACCAAGGGATCTGCTGATTCCTTTGTACTGCGAAGTCTTGATGGTAGTCTGATTCTCAAAGGGGTACTAGAGAAAACAGTTGACCTCTCTCCAGTTAAGGCAGGCACCTATTTGGTTCAACTATTGAAGGACGAGAATATAATTCACAGCCAAAAGATTGCTGTAGAGTAGACCATTCGCCTTTTTAACTGGCATTGAACAAAGCAGTTTGTTAAAAGTTATACTTCAAAAGAACTATTTTGCAAGCTTAGAACAGTATTTGTGTTTAACTTTCTTAAGAAATAAAATTATCATGACAAGATTTACCAGTATACTGCTTATTGCAGGTTTGTTTTGCTTCTCACTGGCTAAAGCTCAAACAGAAGTAAGCCTACAAATCAATCACAAACTTGGTGATGCTCCTTTTGAAATGCTGTCGACTAGCAGCAACAATATGGGCCTTGAATTCCAATTCGATCGATTGGAATATTATATCTCTAACATCAGCATTCAACACGATGGTGGCACGTCGACGGCGGTCGAAGATCTCTATCTATTGGTCGATGCCGGAGAAGATACTCAGGTGGATCTAGGTAGCTACGATATCGAGAGCATTGAAGGCATTACTTTCAGCATTGGCGTAGACGAAGATGTGAATCACGGTGATCCGTCTCTTTGGGCTGCTGGCCATCCGCTAGCTCCCCAAAACCCAAGCATGCATTGGGGATGGGCTGCTGGTTATCGATTTTTGGCTGCAGAAGGCATGGCCGGTGATGCAATGACACAGGGATTTGAGCTGCATGGTTTAGGCGATATCAACTATCAGCAAGATGGGGTGCAACTTGAAGCCACTGCTATGGAACAAGACGGCAAAATGCTGATTCAAGTAGATGCCGATTACAGCAATGTGCTCTTCAATATCGATGTTTCACAAGGTGTTATCAGTCATGGCGAAACCGGCCAGGCTAAAAGAGGGGTGGAAAATATGGTAGCTAATGTATTCACCGGTATTGTGGAAGAAGACATTAATGTTGCTATTCAGGACTTGCCGCTAAACGATCAGTTTTCGGTATATCCCAATCCCTCCGACGGTCCTGTCACCTTTGCACTTAAGGTGGAAAACTCCTACTGTGTTGAAGGAACGGTAGAGGTTCTGGATGCAACCGGAAAGATTGTACAGTCGGTTGCTCTTTCGAGCGGAGCCAAGTCTGTTGAGATGGAGACCTCAGGCCTCTACATTGTCCAGCTCAAGCAGCATGGGCAGTTGAAAGCAAGCAAGAAAGTATTGATAAAATAGAAACTCAATCAACTCAGGAAAGATGCATAGAAACAGTATCATCATAGCCCTACTATTAATCACATTTTTCGGCTCTCAGGCCTGCAAAGACGATGATAAGGAAATTGCGGTATATGATGATACTGCTTATGTATTAGCGCACGAAGGTTTCCCAGCTCCTCTTCTTGCCGAAGATAATCCGCTAACAGTACAAGGCGTACAACTCGGTAAGATGCTTTTTTACGAGCCTCTGCTTTCTGGTGATGGCACGCAAGCTTGTGCTGATTGCCATCGGCAGGAGCATGCCTTCACAGACACCGCTCGTTTTTCCATCGGCATTCGCGATATGGAAGGCAAGCGTCAAGCCATGTCCGTCTTCAATACGGCCTGGCATAACAATGAATTCTTTTGGGACGGACGGGCGCATTTGTTGCGGGATCAGTCACTCCTTCCGATTCAAGACGAACTGGAAATGGACGAAACACTAGAGAATGTGGTGTCCAAACTCTCTGATCTCGATAGCTACAAGAACCAGTTTGTCCGCGCATTTGGTGATGACGAAATTACCACTGAGCGCATTTCTTTGGCCATGGAGCAGTTTATGAACAGCATCGTTTCCAATGATGCTCCTTACGACCGCTGGCAGCGAGGTGAATTGGAATTGACAGAATCAGAGGAACGGGGACGACAACTATTTTTTACAGAATACAATCCCTTCTTCCCGGAAGAAAGCGGTGCGGATTGTGCCCACTGCCACGGCGGTTTCAACTTCGCCAACAATCAATACATGAACAACGGCCTGGATGCCAGCTTTACAGACCTGGGACGTTTTGATGTCACAGCCGATGATCAGGATCGAGGCCGGTTCAAAGTCACTAGCCTCCGCAATATTGCCCTGACCGCCCCCTATATGCACGATGGTCGCTTCACAACGCTGGAAGAGGTTATCGATCACTACGATCACGGTATTCAGGTCTCGCCTTCTTTGGATCAGGCACTACTGGCCACTACCGATACTGGCCTCATGTTGACAGACCAAGACAAGCAGGATTTGATCGCATTCCTACATACACTCACGGATCAAAGCTTGTTGACAAATCCGGAGTACGCGAGTCCTTTTTAAAATTATTTTTGGGCGTGTCCCTCCATTCACTCCGCCTCCGCTTTGCTTCGTCTCCGTTCATTCCGGGCCGGGCTATCCGCTAATACTCCCCTTGGAGCTAGCGCTTCGGCTTGTGCCGGCTGTGGTCTGCTCCTTCGTCGCAGCCCCCATCCGACACGCCTCAGTCGCTATCTCCGGCGGCTCGTTCCGCTCCTATCCCTCACGCTCTTCGGATTGCTGATGACGGATTACTGAAGACGGATGCCATTGAGTTCGGCGACATATCCATGTC
>JAHDDV010000294.1 GCA_020629205.1 Chitinophagales bacterium
ATTGTGTATTGTGTATTGTGTATTGTGTATTGTGTATTGTGTATTGTGTATTAATCTAATTATCATATAATTAGCATCAAATTAACACAAATAACTCGTAGAGAAAGTTCACGAACTTTCTAACAAATGCAGGTGATCCATGCCTCGTCCCTTACACCCCAAGAAAAAAAAAACTCCACCGCGCTCGAAAGTCGGTGCCCAATAGCCCTGATAGAAATGGAAATGATGGTGCTATGCAGCGCCTGAGTCGCTGTACTGGAGCTGGCTCGACGATAGGAGAGACGGATCCAGTGCAGCAGCGAAGCCGCTGGAGAGTACCATCATTGGAATGGATAGCAGGCAGATCATCGCCACGTCCGGATCCTGCTGTGCTCCAAAAAAGAAAAAACAAAATCGTAGGGGTAGGAATTGTTGAATTGCGTCATCACATTGTAAGCTAAAAACGGATGCTATGAAACACCTATTAACATGTAGTTTATTTGTGATACTTTGCCTTGGCAGCTTTGCGCAGGGAGAGAGTAACCAAGATTTTGATGATCTGTACGAAGATCAACCAACTGAAGTAATTGTGGACCAGCCGCAGCCGAAGCCCAATCAGGAATCGGCCACTAACGCGGATCGGGAAAAGCCTTCAAAAAAGAGTGATTCCGAATTGCTGGAAGAGGTTGTTGTAGACCTGGAGGACTTTGTGGATCGACTACAGGCTGCCCTATTTGATGTACGTGTACGCATCGAGACGGAGGAAACCGAAATCGACCTGCGAGCAAATGATGTGCATATGGACAAAAGTGACTTGAGGGATCTGGAGCGGGATCTTGAAGAGGGCGTCGAGGACGTGCAGAATGGAATCGATGAGGCGGTGGAAGCGCTGTATGAGGCCCGAGCTGAATTGGAAGACGCGCGTCGGGAAGTAGATCAAGCAAGAAGGGAACTACATCGCGATCGGGAGTTTATTGAGACGATTGCGGTCTTGCATGTCTTTGAACACATCGGTTTCGGGATCATCGATGGATTATTTGACACAGCTGAGTGGATTCTGGACTTTTAAGCTGCTGGTTTTAAGGAGATCGTGTCACCTGTCGTAGCTGCATGCCTGCTTTCCCATTGACCTTAATGAGGGTTTGCACTCCATGCTCTTGCACACGTATGTCCTGGGCGGAAAAATCCATCTGTTTGATGTCTAGTGATAGCTTGTCCTTGAGTTCTCCTTGTTCAATGGCCATGTTGATGAGCCCTGGAATCTGTGAGATCTCATTGGACAATGGCAGTCGCAATTCCTTTTCGATTTGCTTGATGAAATTGTCGTGATAGAGCCAATCGGCAGCCTTGAGGATGAAAGCTCTGGACTTAAGTTCAAAGTCAAAATTGTCGACAAATAGTTCTTTCTTTTCATTGTCGTACATGGGCTTGCCATTGAGGAAAACCTTGCCTTCCAGATCGCCCGATAGATCGGCTTCGATCATCAGCATCTCTCCACTGCCAAAGGCTTTGATGGAGTCTATTCGAATGCTCCTCTTCTTGAGATCAAACTGCTTTCCGACCAATTGATTGGCCAGCACTTTATTGACTTCGTCAAACTTGAGTTCGCCAAAAATATTAAGATCAATATGGCCGGAAGGGTGCTCGGATTTGGATTTATTGGGCAATGTGCGCTTTCCGATCTTCGGTTGCTTCTCTTGCAGGGTAGTGAAGATGTTAGCCTCGATCGCGGCATCGATTCGCAGCTGCTGGCTATTGCCATTGAGTTTGCCGATGGCGACCTTGCTGGGTTGCACATTAAGCCAGACATTGCTCAATTCATTGCTCAGTAATATGGGGCGCTGGATATTTGAGTATACCTGCTCGATTGGACGTTTGATATCGATATTGAGTCTCGCCAGGCGGTCCAGTTGACGGAGCAATTTGTCCTGACGCTTTTCCAATTGCTTTTCGATCAATTTGTCAACCGGAATGCTGATTAGGGCAAACTTGACTTTCGGCTTCTTGAGCCATTCCAGCTTGAGCAGTTCGGTATTGGTGATCAGCTGCCATGTCTCATCGATATCCACTTTGCTCTTGAGGTGTAGTTTGACCTCGAAATCTGCTTTTTGGGTTTTGTCGAGTTTCATGCCTAGAAACTTCTTATTGACTCGTCCTTCGCAATCAATTCTGAGCGGCACTTCGAGAAAGATCACATCGCCTTTGAAACTCACCTGAATATCACTCAGCCTTTGCACCTTCATCTTGACATTATCTCCTTCGAAGCTATTGTCATCGATAAAGACCTCGCCTATTGCCTGATTAATTTCCTTTTCGAGATCATTGACCTTATAGCTTATCGGGATATTGATCACCGAGCTGCGATTCGATAAAGCTGGTGCAAAACTTTTGGTTTCAGGACGCAGCTCGCCAGCGTCCTGACAGGCGGTGCAGAACAAAAACAAAAGGCAGAACCAGAAACAGGCTCTGCGAGCAGCTTTTCCAGTCCATCTTGAAAAACGCAGGAAGAAGGGTAGCGACTTCATCAATCAAAGCTTAAGGGAGTGTAAATGTATCTTTTTGCCAGTACTGTAAGGCCCAATGCACGCACTGTCATAAACGCCATGAGTGCCGCCCATAGTGCATGATTGCCCAGACTTGACTTTAGCAAAAAGAAGACCGGAAAGAAAAACAACAGGGTAGCCATCAGCATATTGTTGCGCATAGCACCGCTTGCGGTGGCCCCTATGTAGATACCATCCCAAAGGAAAGCAACAACGCTTGGTACGGTTAGCAGTAGCACCCAGGGGAAAAACTGCAAGGCACGATCAACAACGGCCAAATCAGTGGTGTATAAACCGAGGATGAAATTAGTGAATAAAGCAAAGGTCAAAATGTATAGTATCGAAAAAGCCGCGCCCCAACGGAAAAGGTACCTAATGAGACTGGAAAGTGATAAGCGATCTCTGGCGCCAATGAATCGGCCAGTAAGACTTTCAGCAGCATAAGCAAAGCCATCTACGGCATAGCTGAACAAGAATATCAATTGCAGCAAGATGCCATTTGCTGCCAGGAGAACAGGGTCAACCTGCGAGGATTTTGCTGCAAAGTATACAAAGGTCAAATTGAGCATCACGCTACGGACAAAGATGTCAGAGTTTACATTGAAAAAACGCGTATAAGCTTTCAGTTTGCCTAGCTCCTGAAATGCGAAGTGTTTGATTTCATCTTGGTAATTAAAAAAGATCAATGCTAATCCGCCAAGCAGTCCACAGTACTGAGCAGCAAGAGTTGCATAGGCTACTCCTTCCGATTTCATGCCTAGTCCAAGAACAAAAAAGAAATTCAATCCGATATTGAGCAGATTGACTACTAAAGTCAGGTATAGCGGATAGCGAGCGTTCTGCATACCGAAAAACCAACCGTTGAAGACGTACAGCAATAAGGCAGCGGGAGCAGCCAAAATTCGTATCCGAAAGTATGCCAGCGTAGGATCTATGACTTCAGCTGCAGGATCCATTAGATATATGGCCAACACTTCGATTGCCTTACTTAGCAAGATCAAGACCAGACCTGCACAGAGCGCCACCGCAGCCGCCTGCCAAAAGCATCGGGCGATCTCTTTGCTATCTTTTGCACCAAAAGCCTGGGCAGTCATTCCGGTGGTACCCATCCGTAAGAAAGCAAAAGCCCAATAGATAGCATTAAAAATGGTCGATCCAACAAAGATGGCTCCCATGTGTACAGGAGAATCCATCCGCCCCATAAGCATGTAATCTGCGGAAGATAAGAGCGGCACAGAAATACTGCTCAGTATAGAAGGGATGGCTAGCCTAAGGATCTCACGATTCATGCCTGTACTTGTGGGTTTTGGTACTGCGCTTGCAGACAAATGTCCTAAAAGGATTCCAATTGATGACCTTTCCCATCTTTTCGTCTAAATAAAAGCGTCAAATAATGTCCTGATAAGTGTCTGGTTTAGCATTTTTTTCCAAATTTTGTGGACAAACCAAGTCAAAATCCATCACATGCGAGAAGTCATTACATTAAACGAGTTTATCTTTCAGAGTCAGGAGGAGCATCCAGAAGCTACCGGGGCATTATCTTCTGTCTTACGAGCCATCGAATTGTCTGCAAAGATGATCAACCGCGAGGTAAACATGGCAGGTTTGGTCGATATAATTGGCACCATGGGAGTAAAAAATGCCTATGGGGAAGAAGTCGCGAAGCTAGATGACTTTTCCAATGAAATCTTGATCAAATCACTACGCAACTGTGGTGACTGCTGTGGCATTGCTTCAGAAGAAGAGCAAGACATCAATATCTTTGAAAATGAACTTTCCAAAAAAGGGCGCTATGTGGTTTTGATGGATCCACTTGATGGCTCTTCTAACATTGATGTGAATGTATCCATTGGAACCATCTTTTCCGTCTTTGAGCGGATCAGTCCCATTGGTGAACTATGCACTCATGAGGATTTCCTGCAGAAAGGAAGAAAGCAGGTCGCAGCAGGATATGTCGTCTATGGACCAAGCGCTATGTTCATATACACCACAGGTCAGGGGGTTCACGGATTTACGCTAGATCCTTCGATTGGAGAATTCTGCCTTTCGCATCGAAACATGAAGACTCCCTGGAAAGGAAAAATACTTTCCATCAACGAAGGCAATACGGCTTATTTCTCTGAGGGCACCAAAGCCTATGTGAACTGGTGCAAGGAAATCGACAAAGAAAGCATGAGGCCCTATGGCTGTCGTTATGTGGGCTCCATGATTGCTGACTTACATCGAAACCTCATTAAGGGAGGAATCTTCATCTATCCAGCAACCACAAAATCTCCGGAGGGAAAACTGCGTTTATTGTACGAGTGCAACCCTTTTGCTTATCTGGTGGAGCAAGCCGGTGGAAAGGCTACTGATGGACAAGTTGACCTATTAGACATCAAACCGACAGAATTACATCAGCGTATCCCTATCTTTATAGGGTCAGGAGCGATGGTGGAAAAGTCCATGGAGTTCCTGGAAATACATGACAAGAGAAATGTTGAGGTATAAGTGATTGGGAATGTATTTGTAGCATATTGCTTGCTACCCGGTCGCGGAGAATTATGTGTGGTTGATATTAACTTAATCTGATTGAATGAGGCTAACTTACCTGCTTCTGATGCTTTTTCTATGCATCATGACTATCTTTTTCACTAGTACCACGGAAAGATCTGGCGTAGATCTGATTCTGGAGAAGGTGACAAAAACCAACGATAACAAGTATCTAAAACACGCCTCCTGGGGTTTTGCAGTGCAGGATGTGGAAAGCGGAGAAGTGCTATTGGACTTCAATGGGGATAAATCCCTGACTCCTGCATCTGCCATGAAGAGCATCACGACTGCAACAGCATTGGCTTTCATGACGGATAGCTTCACCTACAAGACCTTCGTTGAGTACGACGGCAAAATTGACAAAGATGGGGTGCTGCAAGGCAATATCTACATCAAAGGTGGTGGTGACCCAACGCTGGGCTATCGACGTGTAGGTTGTAGTCTGGGCTACGAGAAACTCATGCGACAATGGGCCCAAGCGATAAAGGAAGCGGGCATCGACTCCATAAATGGAGATATCATCGGAGACGCCTCTGTATTCGAAATGGGTACTGTACCAAAGCACTGGCTTTGGCAGGACATGGGCAACTACTATGGAGCTGGAGCTTCTGGTTTGACTATCCATGAAAATCAGTACAATCTCGTTTTTAATGGCGGTAGAAGCCAGGGCGCTCCAATTAGCATTCAATACACCATCCCAGAACTGTACCCGGTTGATTTCGTTAGCGAAGTTGTTACGGGCAATAAGCGCACGCCAGATATGGCCTACGTCTACACTGCACCTTACTCAGACGAGATTTATCTACGCGGAATGGTTCCTCCAAGTGGTCCTAAAGGCTATATCAAGGGAGCAATTCCTGATCCGCCACTTTATGCCGCATTTTCTCTACACAAGTATTTGGCAAAAGCCGGAATCGGTGCCGATGAATATACTTCGCTAAGAAGAATACGAAATGCCGAAGAATCCACTACCGAATTCAAAGGTGAGCGAAAGCAGATCTTTGTAACGGAGTCACCCAAAATGAAAGAAATTGTACGGTGGGTAAACAAGAAAAGTCTCAATCTGCATGCCGAACATCTGCTGAAAAGCGTCGGCTTGAAGAGATTTGAGGACGGAAGCACCGAACACGGAGCTAAAGCCACCAAACGTTACTGGCAAAGCAAAGGGGTAAATCTAAACGGTTTCCAAATGGAAGATGGTAGTGGCTTGTCTCCACTTAATAAAGTCTCTCCAAAGCAATTCACTAGCATTCTAAGCGCTGCAGCCAAGGAGCCTTATTTTGATGCCTTTTTCCAGTCGCTTCCTGAAGCAGGTAATCGCAAGGACATAGGAAATCTTCGATATACCCTTCAACGAACCAAAGCGGCTCGTAACCTTCGTGCAAAAAGCGGAACCCTTCGTGGCACCCGCTCTTATGTTGGATACGTGGAAACGGATAGTGGAAGACTGCTTTCCTTCGCCATAATGGCCAATAATTACACCTGCTCACACAGTACTATCAAGGGTAAAATGATGAGCCTGCTCAGCATGTTGGCAGAATTGGAATAGCTTGAATCAGCACTAAAAACCAAACTGTATTTTGAAATTCACCCGACGACTAGTCAGGTGATTGGGCACACCGTAGGTCAGTCCATTGAAAGCATCGACCCAGGTATAGGAGATGGTATTGTCAACCCCAAGCAGATTGAAGACCTCCAAAGATGCCCAGATGCGATCGAATACTTTGAAAGGATTGTTGGGCCGCATGGCTTCCATCTTTTGTGCATCAAATAGCAAGGCAGAAAATCCAATATCTACACGTCGATAGGCGGGCAATCTAAACAAATTTCGAAAGCGAGGCTTGCCGGGTGGGCCAAAAGAAAAGCCGGTTCCAAAGAGCACACTCAAGTGCATCTTAAAGTTTTCATTGTTGGGAAAATGATCCTGAAAGAAGATACCCAAATTGATGCGCTGATCAGTAGGTCTAAAAATCAAACCCGGATCAACTCTGCTGCTATCCGCAATCTCCGAGTTCTCGGTCTCGCCAGGCACAATCACCTCACCATCAGAATTCAAATAGCGATAATAGAAGTCATTGTCCAGATCTTCCTTAGCCTGCATAAAAGACAAGCTAAACCAAGACTCACTACCTTCGAT
>JAHDDV010000295.1:0-5363 GCA_020629205.1 Chitinophagales bacterium
CCACAATCTACTCCGGAAACGGCTACCAAGCAATAGGAGAAATATACCACGAACAAGGAAAGTACAAAGAGGCTATCAAATACTTCCAAAAAGTACTTGCTGCCCTCAATTGGAATTTCAATGACACGACAAATATCTACAACAACCCAGGTACACAAGGAATCACCATCAATAGGAGATTCCTTCTGGGACTGACTAGCAAAGCAAACAGTCTGAGATCTCTTTACCACAAAGACGGAGATATCAAAGACCTGAAATTCTCCCTCGAATGCTATCAACTTGCCGGACAGGTGATGGACGATATGAGACGAGAATTCATGGCCGAAGCCTCGAAACAATTCATGGTCAAGAAAGCACTGCCGATCTACGAAAAAGCGATCGTCGTGGCCCTCGAATTGTATGAAATTACAGGACTAAAAGAATACCAGCAAGCCGCCTTTGTGCTTTCACAAAAAAGTAAGGCGGTATTGCTGGTAGAGGCCCTGAAAAACACCGAGGCAAAGTTTCGCTTTGTACCTGATAGCCTAATCGAATTGGAAAACAAACTCAGAATTGAAGCGAGCTTCTATCAAAACAAAGCGCGCCAACTAGACCAGAAACCGGATAGTACTGATCAAGAAAACTACAAGACTAAGGCCTTCACATTGAGTCAAGATCATGAAGCATTGATGCAGCGCCTCGAAAGAGAATACCCCGAATACTATCAACTGAAATACGATCTTCCCATCGCAAAAATTGAGCAGATTCAATCTGCCTTGACTAAGGAAGAAACCCTACTTGAGTATTTCCTGGGAGATAGCAGCCTCTATTGTTTTTCCATAAGCCAAGATGATTTTCACATACATCAACAAAAACTACCTAAAGATTTTCATGAGCGAATCAATGTTTTTCGTTCCGAACTGATCGACTATGATCACATCATGGAGCATCCCAAGCAGGCCATAGCCAGCTTCAGCCGTGATTCCCGCTGGCTCTACGATTTGATCCTTAAAGAGCCGATTCAAAATAAGCCTGTTGAAAAGCTGCTTGTCGTTCCCGATGGCGTTCTCGGGTATATTCCCTTTGATATATTGAAGGATGAATCTAATATTTACATGCTGCACAAATCAAATATAAGCTACGCCTACTCAAGCATGTTGGTGACTGATCCTATTGTAAAATCCAAGAACAACACAACTCGTTTCGGAGGCTTTGCTCCCAGCTATGATGAAAGCAAATACGCTGAACTATGCGAGGAGGAAGAGCCCGATTCTTTTGTCAACCCGCGATTAGCGATGGTGGCCTTCCGTAGCGGCGGCCATCTGGTTGATCTTAAATACGCCCGGGAGGAAGTTTCAAAGATCGGCAAGCTCTGGCATGGGCAGGCTTATCTGGGAGACAGTGCTACAGAGGATCGCTTCAAGTCCGAGAGCCAGGATTACGATCTGCTTCATCTGGCGATGCACGGAGTCATGGATGACAACAACCCCATGCAGTCGCAATTGATCTTCAGCGACAAAGACAGCCTCGAAGATGGGAAATTGACCGTAGCTGAGCTCTACAATATGAAATTGGACTCGAAATTAGCTGTACTCTCCGCCTGCAATACTGGCTTCGGTGAGATCAAAAGGGGAGAGGGCATCATGAGCCTGGCCCGTGCCTTTGCCTATGCCGGCACACCCTCCCTTGTCATGAGTCTTTGGAAAGTGCCGGATAAAAACACCTCAGAAGTGATGGTCGATTTTCACAAGGGATTAAAAAAGGGCCTTTCTAAACCTGTGGCCCTTCGTAAAGCCAAAATGGCCTATCTCGAAAGGACCAATGGCGCCTTTCAGCACCCAATTTTCTGGGCCGGATTTGTTCCGATAGGCGACCGTTCTCCCATTGTGGCTCAGCAGAGTTTTATTGGCCGATATTGGATCTATTTGTTGCTAGGGGCCGCTTGCATAGCTAGCGTGCTTCTTTTCTTTAGGAGAAGAGAGGCTTTAAGCCCCAAGAGTTAGCATATATATATTAAAGAATTTGAGCTCTGTTTTTTGGAGCCCAAGTGCATCACTCCCTGCAGCGACCTGCGCGCTATCCGTTCCAATCGAGGCCCAGTCAAGGGCTTCGCTGCTGCACCTGCCAGGTCTTGCTAAAGCAACCCAGCCAGGCACAGCGCTCAGTCCATAGTGCCCAAGGCACTTGCCTGAGACCTCCATTTCCCCTTCTATCGCGGCTATTTTTCACGGTCTTTCACTCCTGGCGAGATTTCATTCTTGCCTCAATCCCCTACAACACAACAAAAACATCCGACACAACCTGACTCTGAGTCCGCACCGTCAAGACATACAAGCCCGGCTTGAGATCTGGTACGATCACCTCCGTGCAATAGCTTTGTACCAAAGCAGATGCCATCAAGGATAAAATGGGTCTTCCACTAAAATCCCTTATACTAATCACAGCGCTCTGATCCTGGAGCAATGGGCTATCCACATATAAGATCTCCCCCGGATTGATCGGTTTGGGATATAGCAGTAGACTCGAAGAAGGCAGCTGCTTGGTGCCTTCTATACTTAGCCCTCCTGCAAGCCCTTCCGGATGGAAAACCATCACACCAGCCGAGATCGAGCCCAGCCAAAAGTTGCCATGCTCATCCCGGGCGATTTGACGATATTGACCTTCTGCAATGCAGCTATTCGCCATGTCGTAGCTGATCACTCCGGCTTCACTCCATCGATACAGACTGCTATGCCCGGTGATCCAAAGTTGATTAGCCTCATCAAAGTACAGCTGCGATGTCCAGGGATTGAAACCGGGCAGCCCTGACAAATCAAAAGTACTGAGATTGCCATTCGCGAGTTTGTGCAGCGTTTCGTTACTGGTAAACCACAGATCGCCTTGTTCATCTGTTGCTAGTTGAAAAGCAGTGATCGAAAGGAAGTTTTCCTGAGAGTTCGTCCAGTCACTCCCATCGTAATGGCAGACGCCACTCAAATGACTCGCCCAAAGTTGGCCATCATCCGTCACGTGCAAGTCCTGAAATGAAGCGCTTGCAAAGCCGTGATCTTCGAATCCAAAGCTAGTCCACTCTCCGTCCAGATATCGGTAGAGGTAGGTGCCTGCTTGCAACCACAAGGAGCCATCTTCTCCCGCTGCCATGAGTTCCGCATCGTCTATAAGTATGGTGAAAAAGCCCAACCAGGCCTCCCCTGTATATTGGTAGATCATTTGTCCTTCTGCAATCCAAAGCCCCGCGGCATCACTCGCTGCGATACTACGAGCTACATTGCCGGTTGGGACTCCCGGTAGAGTACTCAAGTCTTCCCAAACTCCATCTTTATGGTACCAGTAATGTCCGCCATCTTGTATAAACATGCCAGCGTCATATGGCAGCAGAGTCAATATTCGATTGGTTCTGATGACAGACTGATCCAGAGATACTTTAACCGCTTCATCGTTCTTCCATTCAAAAAGGCCTTGAATACTACTCCCAAGAAGCAAATCATTGTCTTCTGTCACCAGCAAAGTCTGTACACCATCCTCTCGAAGAGACTGTGGTAGTTCCAAATCATTCCAGCCATCACCATCTTGCCAAAGCACACGATACTCAAAGAAGTCTTTGCCGGAAACGACCAGATTACCGTTCTGATCCTCGGTGATCGCATGCGGTATGAAGTATTCCTGCTGCAGCATTTCCTCATAATTCTGACTTGTCCACTCACCATCTTGTAATTGATGACTTTCTTCTGTCGTCAGACACCAAAAGCGATCCTCTGTATCCAATAGCATTTTGTGTCCCTGATAGTAGCCAGTCAATTGTAGTATGGAGTCCTCGGCTTCCAGCCATTGCTGGCCCTCCAATGCCAGCAAAGCCGAAGGGGCAAACCAATTGGTCAAGCCAACATAAACTCGATTTTGCTCGGTATCGGTATACAGTTCCGGTATCTCAGCAGCGTACCAAGGGATTGCCAATCGTATGATCTCATCATCCTGTTTTACAATGTACAAGCTGTCCACGCTTGCTCCGATCAATTTTTCATCTTCATTTCTTCCGGCGCTCATGCTCAGCCGTGGAAGCTCCAGAAGCGCTGAAAAAACACCTTCCTCAAAGCGCTGTAAGCCTCGTGCACTTGACAACCAAAGCTTCCCTTCTGCATCAACTTGCAAGTCGACAATATTGTTGGCAGCAATGTCACTGTTGCCACGGTTGTAGTAGCTTTTTTCGTCAGTCGTTTGATCCCAAACGGCAAGGCCACCCATGCTAGCGATATATACTTTATCATCAATTTCTACTAGATCTGTCACCTGCTCAAAGCTGCTGTAATTTGTCCATTGTTCATTATTGGCCGTCAGACTGAGCGCAAGTAGAACTAGGAGTAGTGTGTGGATGGTCTTCATAATATTTGGGTTTTAAGGGCTTATTCAATTGATTTGAACAAATCTACGTGAGCACGGCAACCTAGAAAAGGTAAATATCCTGCGAAAACAGGTTCATATCCGAGCATGACGGTCTACAAGCCCTAAATGCTATATATTTGAAGCATCATGAAGTACGCCACTAATTATCATTATGACGATCACAGCTCCGTCCCCTTCAACCTAATCAAGCTAAAACCTTCTCCTGATGGCGATCGGAATACGCCTGCTCATCGACACAACTATTATGAAGTCTTTGTGTTCAGCGATGGGGGAGGAGAGCACTTCATTGACTTTACAAAAAAGACGGTGCGACCACTTCAAGTGCATATCGTTCCTCCGGGATCTGTGCACCTTCTGCGCAGGGATGCAGAGACACAGGGATACGTGCTATTGTTTTCCCGTGAGTTCTACTTCCTGGCGCTTAGCCGCTCGGAGTATCTTCGAAACGAGAACATTCTAAACTACCGGAATCACTACTGGGAGGTCTCCTTTGATCCACAAGGTTTCCAACATTTGCAGGAGCGTCTCGAACGCCTGTATCTGGAGAAGAAGTCCGAACATGCCTTTCGTCAGGAGATGATTTGCCATGAACTCAATCTCATACTCTACACCATTATGCGCAATGTCACTGGCCTGGAGCGCATCAACGAACAGGCAGGCTCTCGGATTCTGGAGTTTCCAGATTTAGTCAGCAAGCATTTTCGCAAATTCAAGCAGGTACAACAGTATTGCAGCCTACTGAATCTCTCCCCTGACGAACTCAACCGGCAGTGCAAAAAGACCTATGGCAAAACTGCCCTCAAACTCATACAAGAGCAACTTCTACTGGAAAGCAAACGGCTCTTTCTACACTCTGACCTCTCCATCAAGGAGATCGCCTATGAGATCGGCATGGAGGATCCCAATTACTTTAGTAAATGGATCAAGAAAATGACGGGAACCGGTGCAAAGGATTTGCGAACAGAGTTGAGGCAACTCTATGT
>JAHDDV010000295.1:5463-7188 GCA_020629205.1 Chitinophagales bacterium
AAATGACGGGAACCGGTGCAAAGGATTTGCGAACAGAGTTGAGGCAACTCTATGTATAGATGACCGCAATCTATGCTAGTTTGAAAAAGCAGAGCCAGAATTTCGCTCTTACGAAAATCTGGCTCATCTGAACTATAGGCTATTGCCGGGACCAAAGCTATTCGGCTTTTAGCATTTGCTTGAGTTCTTCGATATCATTCTGATTCTTTTCAATTGCTGACTGAAGACTGGATTTCAGTGCAGCATTTTCTTCCTTGTTATCAAGTACCATGGCATGCAGATCCTTGATGGCTTCCACCAGTATCGGTGTCAGTTTGGCGTATTCAATAGCCTTGTATCCATCCGCCTTAGTCAGCACCAGCTCCGGAAGCAATAGCTCCAACTCCTGTGCAATAAATCCGATTTGCTCGGCTTCACTAAACTGCTTTTCCGGAAATTTGGAAGTATCGAAGGTATAAGTCACCCCACGCATAGCCAGTACAAGCTCCAGTGCTTCCGTCAATGACGCAATGTCTTTCTTGTATCTGGCATCTGAGGTCAGTGCTACTCCATTCGAACAAACAGATCCGCTCACATCCAGTGCACACTGTGGATTATTATTGCCAATGCCCACGTCGCCCAAATAGTAAACCTGATTGCTACCGGTTTCTGTCCAGGGAGTGATGCCTTGAGGACCTAATGGCCCGGCCGGACCTGTACAGTCCAGCGCATTTATGTTACCATCATTATTGACATCTTCAGAAGGATCCGCAAGACCATTTTCATTTAGATCCCAGCAAGAAAGTCCAGGGTTTCCTGGTGGCCCAAAAGGTCCCTGCGGACCTGCTGGTCCAGATGCTCCAGTATTCCCCGCTGGTCCTTGCGGCCCTGCAGGTCCTGCTGGCCCTTGTTGTCCTGCTGGCCCTGCTGATCCCGAAGCACCAGTGGCACCAGTATCTCCAGCTGGTCCTTGGGGCCCTTGTGGTCCCGGTGGACCGCTTGAGCCATTTTGACCTGCCGGCCCTGGAGGGCCGGGCTCGCCGCTCGGTCCTGCTGGTCCCGGAGGACCCGCTATTCCTGCCGGCCCAATACAATCCAAAACCGTGAAGGCCCCATCTGCATTAATATCTTCTGATGCCTCAAACGAGAAGTTTTGATTCGTATCCCAACAATTGAAGCCTGCGGTACCACCATTGCCAGATCCCTGACAATCCAAGGCTGTCCAGATCCCGTCATTGTTTACATCCTCACCTGGATCATCCACACCATTTCCATTGAGATCCCAACAGTTGATCGCAAAACCAGCAGGTCCTTGTACGCCTATTTCTCCGCTAGGTCCTGCTGGTCCTTGTGGGCCTTGAGGTCCCGGCGGACCTTGCGCTCCTTGTGGACCCTGAAGCCCTTGTCCAGCTGGCCCCTGCGGGCCGGCAGGTCCAGCCGTTCCAGCCGGGCCTTGTGGTCCAGCAGGCCCGGCAGGTCCAGCTGGACCTGCAGCACCATCCTGTCCATCTTCCCCGGGAGGTCCTTGTATTCCGACTTCACCTATAGGACCCACTTCGCCTTCAGGGCCTTGACAATCTAATACATTTATATCCCCATCACCGTTTGTATCTTCCGAAGGATCAGTAAAACCATTTTCATTGGTATCCCAGCAGTGTACTCCATCACCGGTGCCAGTACCTGGCGGGCCTTGCTCGCCTTGAGGTCCCTGCTCGCCTTGAGGTCCCTGCTCACCTTGTGGGCCCG
>JAHDDV010000296.1:0-1627 GCA_020629205.1 Chitinophagales bacterium
GGGGATGAGCCAAAAGCCGCCACAATCATCCCGAATAGAAGGGAAATGGATCTGTCTGGTCATGTTTCTCAGTCTGCTTTGTATCTGCTCCATTTTGCAACAGCATTGGTATGGGGATATATGGGAGCATGCAGCAGTAGTGAGATCATTGGCGGAGCGACCCTGGTCGCCAGAGCATCCCTTGTTGAATGTGGATGCCAGCCATGCCTTTTTCTCTCCTTACCATCTCTTTTTAGGGCTAATTTCAAGAGCTACAGGACTTGCGCATATTGGGCTGTTTCAAGTCATGACTTTTGTAAATTTTGCGGGATTTCTCTTTGGCTTTCATCGTTTTGTGTCGGCGATTTCAGCGCATCGGGATGCTGCATTTTGGGCCTTGCTGGTGACCCTGTTTTTTTGGCTGGTGCCCTATTCTTTTAGCGGATATTTTCACCTAACAGGTGTAGTAGCATTTTCTGCTTTGCCCTCTACATTTGCTACAGGCTTGAGTTTGTATCTGCTGGCAAAATACCTGAAACATGGGCCAGCTATTAGTGCGGCATTGCTGCTAGCTTTATCGCTGGCCAGCCTCTTGGTGTTGTTGGTGCATCCTTTTACGGCAGTCGTTTTGTTTACGGGATATATTGCTATTTCCATCCATCAGTTCCAGCCGGATCAGCTCAAGCGATTGAGCTTGACTGCTGTTTTGATTATCGGGTTTCCCTTGCTGCTTGCAGGGCTATGGCCCTACTATCCCTTTTGGGATTTACTGCTGCATCATTCCAGCTCTTTCCATGCTTCCAATCGCCAAACCTACAGTCGATTGTTGCTGTTTTTGATTCCATTGATCATTATGATTCCGACCTTGATGCAGCGTTTCAGGAGACGATGGAATGATGTGCTGGTTTGGTTCTTTTTTGGCTTGAGCATTTTGTACTGCTTTGGATTGATTGCTGGGCAGTATAGCTTTGGAAGGATGGGTAGCTACATGGCCTTAACGGCTCAGATAGCAACTGGAATTTTTCTAGCTGAACGACGGCTAAGTTTCTTCAAGTCATGGAGATTGTACCGCTACTTCCTGCTGTGCATATTGCCCTTGTTTGTGCTTCGTTTTTCACCCTCAATACTGCAATTGATTGCCGGTCGTGCCCCAAATACAGTTCAACGATATACAGCCATTGCTCAGCATATCCCAAAGGAAGCTGTCGTTTTGTCTGACAAGCAAGGAGGATTTCCGATACCCTCATTCAGTGGAAAGCTGGTGTGCAGTCATCACGCCTTGGCTTTTGTGCCTGATCACGAGGAGAGAAGGGAGCAGGTGCATCGGTTTTTTGAGCAGCGAACGGGGGAGCACAAGAGAAAACAGATATTGGAGAAATATGCAGTCAGTCATGTTTTGCTAAATGATCGATATTTTGATTTTGTGTTCCCACAGATTCCAACCAGCTTAGAGATACTCAATCGCTTGCGTGGCCTTGTTGGTCTTCCACGAATATACAGTGCCTCAGAAACCATGAATATGGTCATGACACGAGATTTGGAAGAAGTGAGGAGCTATCTGGAAGGGATAGGGGAGGTGATTGCCAAAGGCGAGGATTGGACTTTGTTTTTGGTTGACAAGTACGAGGATCAAAGAGCAAAGAGCAAG
>JAHDDV010000296.1:1727-7176 GCA_020629205.1 Chitinophagales bacterium
CGGATGTGGCCAATGGAACCTGTTTTGCCGGCACGGCAAACATATGGCTTTCTTTTGTGTCGCAAGGGCAAGATATAGATTTGACTGTGTCAGGTCTTAATTCAGCCGAGGTTGCCGTTGTCTTTTTTGACGGTGCAGCTTGTGATGCTGCAAATGCATTTCAAATTGTAGGGGGCTGTGCTCAGGCGGGTCCTGGAAATGTAACCGTTAATATTAATGAGACGGGAGTACTGACGAATTTGCAGGAGTATTACATTGTCATTACTTCGCAGTTTGGGGTTACTACGGATGATATTGAGGTTTGCTTAACCGTGCCATTCATCCCACCTCCTCCAGCCTTTGATTCGCTATGTGGGGCAGAAGCTATTACAATCGGCGATTGTCTTAACTCCTCTAATGTAGGAACAACAGAGAGTTGGACAGGTAACTGTGGATTTACACAGTACAATTCTGCTTGGTACTCTACGACATTGACTGGAACCAATAGTACCTTGATTGTCGACCTTAGCAATGATAGTTTTGCCGGAGATGTCAACGTGGTAATCACGCAAAATACGGTGCCATGTCCAGGGGAGTCTTTGGACTTTACTGAAACTAGTCTTTATTGTGGCCCTTCTTCTGGTCCAATTGAGTTTTATGGATTGAATACAGGCGAGGAATATCTTGTTACTGTTATGTCGGAGGCCGGTGATGAGTCTGATTATACCATCTGTTTTGATCAGGGTGCACCCCCTGCTGGATGTGGGGGTAGTGGAAACTGCGCTGGTGGTGATGCGATTCCTCTGGCATTGGTGCTTGATACGGAAGGATGTGCGAATGGTTGTAACATTGGAGCTGGATCTCCTGATTTGCAGATTCTTGATTCGAACAATTCAGAAGCCTGCCCACCAGTAAATACGCCAACTGTTTGGTATGAAATCGTGATTCCTGCCGGAGCAGGTGAAATGACGATCGATGTCACTAGTGTCGATCTATTTGATCCACAAGTGGTGGTGTATGCTGGAGACTGCGTTACTCCCTTAACGGAATCTTGTAGTGATCCAGATCTTACAGGAGGTGGGCAATGGTTCAATGATAACATTCCTGTGCAGGAAGGAGCCACGTATTATGTTTCTGTTTCTGATGCTTTTGGAGAAACTGGTTTTTTCGACATTTGCATCCTTGCAGATGGTGCGGATGACTTGTGTAATGTTGATAATGAACTCACGGTAAACCCGCTTGCATCTTCATTTCCAGGGGGACTGTATCCACCAGGCACTACAGTTGAATTTTGCTATACCATCAACCAATATAATAAGCCTTCATGTACATGGCTTAACTCAATCATTCCCATTCTGGGTCCTTGTTGGGAGCCGTTTAATCCGGTCACAGATGTAACTGTTCCCTTGGTGGCTGCAGGTACTAATGGGGACTGGCAGTGGTTTTCTGATACCGATCCAGAACCCATGCTTTACGATCCTCTGAATTTAGGCTTTGCTAATGCTGATTATGCTCAGGGCGAAGTTTTGCCATCTGGTTGGAGCTTTGTTCATACTACAGGGGGCGTTGCAGGCCCAGGTCCTGCCGGTAATGATTCTTGGGGAGACGGAGATGGACCTAATTCTTGCGATCCACTAGGGAACGGTTATACTTGGAACGTTTGTTTTGAATTAACGACTAAGACAAGTTGTGGACCGGCTGATTGTACGGTTAGAATGAAAACATTCTCAGATGCGGAAACCGGTGGCTGGAATGGGGGGGCTTTGGATGATTGCGTAGAAGATCTTCCTGCAGTTTACTCAGCCTCTTACATATATGAGTACCCGCCTTCGCCTGCACCTGCCAACGGTAATATTTGCTTTGGTGACGATCCTGTTTTGACGGTTACTCCCAGTGATCCCGCTAATAGTATCAATTGGTACAGCGACTTGGATCTTACCCAATTGGAGTTTACTGGAGACACTTTTGATGCTAGCACCTTTTTGGGTGGAGGTAATCAGGCTATCTTATATGTCGTAGAGGCTGATCCGGATGGCTGTGAAAGTGCCTATGGTGTAAATCCTGATGGAACACCCGTGGGCCCAGTACCAATCGTTTTGACGGTAAATGACCTTCCACCGGGCCCCTTAGGGCAGACAGTAATTGCTTGTGAAGATGAAGCGCCTTCTGATGGTTCAGCAACGATCACCGTGAATGGTCAGGACATTGTTTGGTATTCAGATCCAGGCTTAACCGAGCAGATCGGTACAGGCAACTCTTTTGATCCATATGATGCAGTTCCGGCACTCAATATTACCACAGGTTTATTTACGTCTATTTATGCTACTCAAACGGTTCCTTTAGCAGCCGATCCCAGTGTATCCTGCACCAGTGAACCTTCTGAAATTCAGTTTTTGATCAATAACTGTAACTGTCCAACCTTGCCAGATGCAGACTTTATTCAACATCTGTGTTCAGGGGATGTGCCAGATTTGATAGCTGCTGAAGCTGAGATGCAACCTCAAATCGAATTTCCAGATTTTGGTTTTGATGGAACAGAGGATTTTGATCCAACAGGTACGCCCCAGTTCTATTGGTTTACCGAGGTAGATGCTTCAGGACTATTTCCTGCTGCTGGTACCGAATATGTTGATGGAGCAGTATATGACTATCTAGATCCCACAGATGTGAATTGTGATCCAATTGAAGTGCCGATTTATGCATTCATCCTTTGTGATGCAGATAAGGACGACTTTATCGACGATCCAAATGGTAACGGCATACTGGATGAGGGCGACTACACTTTGATGGATGAGCTGACCTTGACGATCTATCCGGAAATCACTGAAGCAAATGCAACAATTGAGCTTACTCCCGGTGGTTGTACAGGAACTTTGCAAACTACCTGTGGCTTTGATGTTTCATTTAGTGTAGACTCTAATGGGCCTTCGCAAGGTGAATCAGGAAATGCCGGCATCTTTACAGCTTTAGAAAGTGGAGAAGCAGGTACCATTACTTTTACAGTAACGGACAATACAAACGCTGATCGTCCCGATGGCTGTAATGCGGTTGAATTTGCAGTACCATTTGATTGTCCAAGTTGTGCAGCGACTACCTCTGGTCCAGTCGATGATTTCATTTGCGATGAAGGTGTTCCTACCTTCCCTGATCTGGTATTGCTAAATGCAGATAACAATCCAAATGTGGTACAGTGGTTTACGGTGAACGAAGATCCTGGTGCACCAGATAATTTAGCAAATGAATATGATGGGTCTCCATTAGTCTTGCCAGACGATGCGCATCCATGCAACCCAACTCCCTACGAATTTTATGCTTATATCCTCTGTGATGATGATGAAGATTCGACTACAGATGAAATCTGGGTGGATTTAGCCTTTACTCACACGGTGACAGTGTACCCGCCGGTAACTGATGGCTTTGAGGTAATAGAGACTGCTTGTGTTGCTCAATACGTTATCAATCCGGAATGTGATGTCGATAATTTCGTAGGAGGATGGATTGATGAGAACGGAAATGGCTCGGATGAATTCAATGATTTCAGCTTCTCAGCAGAACCTGAAACACAGATTCAAGTGACCATAGACATAGTTAGCATAATTCCAAATATCCCTGAGGGAGCCTGTAACACTTATCAACAAATATTTGATTTGGACTGTCCTCCTTGCCCATCTACTGATGATGAATCTACTGTGGCTTATCACTGTGAAGAAGTACAAACTTCCTTCCCAGACCTTAACCTAACGGACGGCGGAAACTCATTCCTTGTAGAGTGGTATACGGACATCAGTGATCCTCCTTCTGGGCAGTTGGCCTTTGGTGATTTGATTGAATATGATGCAGCGGGAGGAGATGGATGTAATCCATTAGAGGTGATCGTCCATGCTTACTATCCATGTGATTTGGATGGAGACCCTGCGACTACGGATGACATACAATTGGTGCAACTAAACTATACTGAAACGCATTGGCTGTACCCATCTATGTTGGAACAACCGGAGATTACAGCAGATGGATGCAATGTTGAAATAACCGGGGATTGTCTGGAGTTTTATTCGGTCAGCTGGACAGATGCTGCTGGGATCAGTGATGATCCGGATGATGATGCAGATGATCTGGTCTATGTGGCAGAGCCAGGTAATGCAGGCCAGTTGATCTACACACTTTCTTATCCTGATGATCTAGGTGTGAATGCGCCCTTTGATTGTGCTCAGGCCATAGTTGGAGTGGATTATGATTGTCCTTCGGACTGTCCAACAGATCAGCCGGAAGACAGAAGTATTTGCGGCTTTACAGAAACTTTGGAGATAGTCGGTGGAGGTACTGGTACCTGGACTGCAGATGGTCCTGGAACAGCCGTTTTTGTGGATGACTCAGATCCTAACTCAGATGTCACTGTAGATCAATGTGGTATTTACGAATTTACCTGGTCAGAAGGACCAGATTGTAACATTAGCTTCCTGGTGGCCTTTGGTGGAGAGGAGATAGATCTGGTTTGTGATCCAATACAAATTGATACTTGTGGCCCAACAGTTAGTTTATCTCCAACAGCGGCTAGCAATGCTCCTTGTACAGATGATTCTGCGGGCTGTGCTGTCGATCCAAATTTCCTGGAGCAGGTAATTGCTGAGTTCGCAGATCCTGACTGTACAGTTACCATCGATAACTTCCGTTGGGAGGCAATAAATCTTGCTACTGGAGAAATTGATCCTACGGTGGTCTTTACACCTGATGCAAGTACACCAAATGCGGATGCAACTGTCGAGACCTATGGTTTGTACGAGTTTAACTGGGTATATGATATCGAAGTCGAAGGAGATTGTTTGGATCCCTTGTTGGCAGGCTGTGGAATACCTGCGGGAGGTCCGACTTACAATTTTGTTCCAGAGTTAAATGTATCATTTGAAACAAACTGTACGGGTAATCTTCAATACGAAGTAGTCCTAACAATCAGTGGCGGAATACCTCCATATACCGTCAATGGTGCTCCGGCTTCCGATGGAGACATGCATATTGAAGCTGGATTGAGCAGTGGTGATACTTTCTCTCTGGAAGTTGATGATGATGACGATGTTTGTCCTTCCGTGATAGTAGACGGTACAAAAGATTGTGAAGCAGACTGTCCAGACTACTCGGGTACAGATGCCGATGTAACTGAAGTATGTAATGGGGACGACGTAACCCTAACAGTGGGTATTGATCCTGCTGATGCTGCTTTGGTAGAAGTTACCTGGGGTTTACCCGATGGTGGTACATCCAATGATCTGCAGATTACAGAAACTACAGCAATCATGGGCTGTAACGAGACTTTAAGCTATGACTATACCATCATTTGTTTGGATACAAGTGATGAAATTGATAGTGGTACAATAGAGGTGAATGTTTATCCACAGATTACGGGTGATATAACAGAAAATGAATGTAGCGTTGATGTCAGTGTCGATTGTGATACCTTTGTAGTGACCTATACCTC
>JAHDDV010000574.1 GCA_020629205.1 Chitinophagales bacterium
CAGTCTGAGCCGACAGGTGATTGGCTCGTGGGCGAAAATAATACTGTTGTGACAATAGAGCAAAGCACTGAAAGTGATGGCTATGTAGGAAAGATTAGCTCCTCCGACGATCCGGAGGTGAAGATTGGAAAGTTGATGGTCAAGGAACTCCAGGAGTCAAAGGGGACATGGAAGGGTAAAGTCTTTTCTCCCAAACGTGGAGAATGGTATGATGCGGAGTTTACACCTAAGGAAGATAAGCTAAACCTTGAGCTATCAGTTGGCTTCTTTAGCAAGTCAATCGAATGGAAAAGGAAATAGGTAGAAGCCCTTCAGCCTTTTCCTCATAAAATAGAAATGACAGGAAGTATCAGAAATACATTAATTCGAATACTGCTGGTCTCCCTATATGCCTGGCTTGTAGTGAGATTGGTTTCCTTCGCGATGCCCGAAGGACTCGAATACCAATCACATGTTCCGATGGGCGTTTTTGCTTTCTTTTACTTCCTGTTTTTCAACTTAAATGTTGAAGGTAGCCTTTTCTTTGATCGTCATTTGAATAAGAAGATCCCCTGGTTTGATTTCCCCAAAAAGCGGCTTATCATTCAATCAGCTGTGATTATTGGCTGGGCGCTATTGACCATTGGTCTACCATTTTCAGCCTGGTATATTGTCAATGGAAAGTCCTTCGCCTATCCGCCTGGGCCGGTCCTGATATTTATTGCATCGCTCGGATTTCTGTTTGGCTTCATTGGCGTATCCATGACACGAAATTTCTTCGGGCACTGGAAAATTTCCTTGATGGATGCGGAGCACAGCAAGAGAGAGAAGCTCAAAGCAGACTATCGCGTTCTTCAAAATCAGGTCAATCCACACTTCCTGTTTAATAGTCTAAATGTATTGATCTCAGAGATAAAGCACAGTCCTGATTCGGCAGTGGAGTTTACCCGCAAACTATCGAAGGTGTACCGCTACGTTTTGCAAAGCAAAAATCATGAACTGATCAGTCTGGAAAAGGAACTCAAATTTATAGACTCTTTTATCTTTTTGCATCAAGCCCGAAACGGAAATGCCTTGGAATACTCAGTAGATGTATCTGAAGAGGAACGACAAAAACTATTGCCTCCTCTAACACTGCAAATACTCATCGAAAATGCCATCAAGCACAATGTGGCCAACGAGGAAAAT
>JAHDDV010000011.1 GCA_020629205.1 Chitinophagales bacterium
ATGAGGATGGGTCGATTTGTGAGGTCACAGAA
Source organism: Chitinophagales bacterium (assembly GCA_020629205.1). GTDB lineage: Bacteria > Bacteroidota > Bacteroidia > Chitinophagales > UBA2359 > JAHDDV01. The sequence continues at coordinate 33 of JAHDDV010000011.1, forward strand.
GAAATCCTGATACATCCGGCGATCATTAGCAATGGATTCGTAAGCTCCAACGATTGTTCAGGTGAAGGGGGACAGATCATGCTCACAGCAGCCACCAGTACTGGAAATGAGGCTCTGGAATTCGAATGGTCAGAGGGGCTGGTACCAGTTGTAGAAACCTGGAATAGCTCTACTGTCTCCGGTTTATCGGCTGGCAGCTATACGGTAACGGTGACTTCTATCAACGGTTGCACAAGCGAAGAAACATTTGAAATTGACCCACCTAATCTTGCCATATACATCGATGGGCTATTCAGCTATAGCGGCTGTGAAACTTCAGAGCCTGTCTATGTTTGGACCGATCCGTTGCCCTGGGAGGTAGATGTTGAGCTTACAGGTCCTGGAATCAGTCCTGCTGATTTTTTCGGCTTCGACATTTTTGAGTTTGACCCTTCAGAAGCAGGGCCGGGCAACCATGTAATCAATGCCAGCTATGTTAGCGAAGACGGAACCGTATGCAACAGTAGTGCCATTGTCACCGTGATCTCAAGCATTAGTCTGGGCATGGAAATACCACATCATATTTGCACCAATGAAGACCCTATTCCGCTTGTTGGCTTTGTGGGTAATTATGAGGGGCCTGTTTATCCTGATGAAGTCAGCAGTAATCCCCCTGGCATCATTGAGTATGATGAGCAAGAAGGCATCTTCTATATTAATCCCGCATTAGCGGAGACTGCTCAGGCCTATCACATTGAATACGGCTACACAGATGAAAATGGCTGTCCCTTTGTTGATGTGGCAAGTGTAGCCTTTATAGACTGCTGGGAATGTGAAAACAATCCATTCCTGGCCTATGAATACAATCTCAACGGCTCTGAGCTTTGTATAAATCCAATTTCTCTGGGTCAGGTAGAAGGCGTCACTAGTGATGTAGTGGAAGTGTTGATTGATGAGGAATGGGTCATCATGGAAGATGGGGATTTGCATTGTCTATGCGTAGATCAATTGGACTTAAACTACTTCCGTTGCAATTTTTCCGATGAGCTGAACGAAATTACCAGTACCTGCTTTGGTGCATGGGGCACCTGCGACACCAATGTTGCCTATCAATCCGGAATTACGACCCTATACGTGGAGACCGGCTCTAGCTCATTCACGAATGTGAACACCAATTGTACAGATATTTCAGATACTGCGCCTCAATTTGTGAATAGTATTAGAACCTTTGATACCGAGTTATGTGGTCAAGTCGTCAGCAATGATATTAGCGTGACTGTCGATCCGGATGGCACAGGCTGCGATCGCTTTATAGTTGAGTTGTTGACGAACAACAATGCCTCTTGTCCAACTGAGCCTATTTCTTTTAGACGAACTGTAAGCTATGAAGGCTGTGAAACGGATGTATTTCAGGAAAGCATCATTTTCAGCAACTGTATCGATGGCTCCTGCGATGTTGAGATCATAGTCGGTAAAGAGGGTCCAGGCCGTAGCATCTCTGATGGAGCAACCAATTCTGAGCCCGAGTGGACGGTGTATCCCAACCCGGCAAGTGATCTTGTGAGCATTGACTTTAAGGTAATTGGCGATGCCTCAGGTAATTTGAGCTTATACGACATAAGTGGTAGACTGGTTTACCAAGAAGCACTAATTCTGGATGAAAATTCAGGAAGAGAACATCAGATATCCGTGGCTGATTTTGCCAGAGGTGTGTATCTCCTGAATTTTGAATCGGCTTCCATGAGTTTAAGAAGCAAGCTTGTGATTGAGTAGTATCAACTGACCGATAAGCATGGAGCAAGGATGGGTTCGTATGAGCCCCCTTGCTCCTTTTGTCATTTGTTGTTGCCCGTTACCCAATGAGCGTTCTCATTGATCTGTTGGAGCGCTCGAATGTCGGTGAAAACTAGCCCCGGGCGCAGCGGAACGAAGTGCCTGCATAGCGTCGTGAATGCCGGAGCCGGGGTGGCTCGAAGCGCAGGCGTAGAGACGCACCGGCCCGAGCATGAACAGCTAGGCAGGTGCTGAGTATTAGCGGAGCACGGGTACCATGCTGCCACGTGCACCTCTGCTCTGCTCCAAAAAAAGAAAATTTGCACAGCAGACAAGATAGGTATTTCGAAAAATTTTGATGGTCATTGATTATTACAAATCGGTGAACTCAGCTGGCCCGGTATTGTGATAGTTTTCTGTCAACTCAGCAAGCAGAATTGCCAAATTTGCAATATTTCTGATTCTATTGACAGTGTAGTCGTCGCGAAGAATGCAGGGCTCGGTGTAGAATACATTTTCCTTGTCTAAGACGATGTTTGACTTGATGTCTTCTTCGAAAATCATGAGTTCTTTCATGAGTCCCTGCTCAAGGAGTGTGCGACCGAAGTGATCCTCATTGGCATCGAGATGAAACTTCTCGAAGAAGACTTCGAGCTCATTGCTGTCGATTGGATCTTCTTCGATGAACATTCCTTTGATGGTTTTCCAGGCGCGTTTGAGAGAGCTGGACCGACCTACCGTAAGGCTGTAGTTGAGTGGATTGTCACAGCGCACATGAACCGTTGTATAAGTGACCACGGAGCAGGTACCATCATCTTGCTCTCGCACTACATCGAAGGAGAAGATACGTAGGTAGCGACCTCGAAAGGTGCCAGAGATGCTAGGGGCAAAGTCCCAGTACTTTGGAAGGTAGTAAGTTTCCAGATCAAAATAGCCTGCCAGAGACTGGTACATCTTGAAGACTCTTCCTTGATTAAATCCAAACACAGTTTAGCTTTTGGTGCAAGATAGATACTGCTGCGAATATATTATAATTTAATTAAGGGATAGAGAATCAATAGCTGTCCATTTTGACTTGCTGGAAATGATTTATCCATCGTTATTTTTCTCCACCAGCCAACAAGGATGCTGTCAAAAAATGCCTTGTCTAAATCACTTCCAGCGGCGTCAAAATCAGACAGTTATTGATTCCCTGTCCCGAAGCTCAAATCAGTGCTGGATTAGCTCCAACTTTATGGTATGCTCGCTGCGCTGATCCGCGAGCTGCAATAAGAGAAAGTGCTCTGTAGTTTGTGGCAACTGCAATGGCATCGTCTCCCTTTCTTTCTGCAGCTTACCCTCAGCAAGGATTCGTCCATCAAGAGAAAGCACTTGATAACTGACAAAGGAGTCTTTTACCCAGTCCATAGGGATCATTACCTTGTCGCTTACCGGATTGGGGTAGACTGCAATGCTTGTCTGCTCTCTGCTGGCGATACTAAGGGGCGCCTCTAATCGCTCCCAGTGATTGACTCCATCTTTGAGTACCATCACCTGATCGAGATTGATCTCATCTGAAATCTCCAGAATCGGCGTATACCAGAACTCGACAGTGATGCTATCGGGCTTGACTTGCAGTAGGGCATATCCATGATCGTGGAAGTTGTTGTAGAGATGATGAGGGTTGATGTTTTGGGAGACCTGCGTGGCAAATTCGGCCAGATCCGGCGCATAGCCTTCCTCGTCAAAATTGCCACGTGTAAGGCTGGTGATCACTACCTCCACACCATGGGCTGCTTCTCCTGTAGCTCTATTGTAGCCAGATTCCGGAATTGGGGGAATGATGAGGTCGTTGGCGAAAGTGAGATGGGCATCTCCACTAAGTACCATAATATTATCGATGTCATTTTCGCGCCAAAACTCGAAGAGTCGCTTTCGATCTTCAAAATAGCCATCCCAGGTGGTATCATCGAATACATCTCCGTCTGTCGGATATTCGATGATCGTGGGCATGCCGATGGCACTCCAATGTCCCATCAGGTTTTGATTGGCAATCAGCTGCCATTTGGCATCGGATTGGTTCATAGTGGTGGTTAGCCATTCATATTGCTGATTTCCAAGAATGCTTTCCTCCTCCCCTACTATGATATCATCGCCTTTGTAGGTGTGTAAGTCGACTACGTAGAGGTCAACGAGATCACCGATCTCTATAGAGCGGTAGATCTTGAATGGGTCATTGGGATCTTGCTGCGAACCGGGTACATACTCATGAAAAGCCTGTACCGAACCGGCCCAGTCATCGGGATTGTTTCTATTGCCCATGTCGTGATTGTCCCAGAGCACGATCCATGGATGCATTTGTCGGGCAGCTCTGAGGTCTGGATCGAGCAGATAATATTCGTGTCGGTCTCGCCATTCTTCCAGGGTCTCCGGATCTATTGGATAGGGATCGGGAACACGGACTTGCTCATCGGTGTCGGGGTCGTTGTAGATGTAGTCACCCAAATGGATCATGATGTCAAGGTCTTCCATCCCGGCAATATGGCGATAGGCATTGAAGTATCCGGAATAGATACTGGCGCAGGAGGCTATAATAAACTGGAGATCCTCCGGGTCTTCCGGTAAGGTTTTGGTTCTTCCTAATGCGGAGCTATTTCCAGCTTCATCTGTAAACTGGTACCAATAATAGGTGTCCGGCTGCAAGCCATCAACTGAGACATGCACAGTATGGTCGCTGTTTGTCACCGCCATCATTTCACCGCTTGCAACTTGATCCATCAGTTCTTCATCCGACGAAACTATGTAGCTCAGGGTTTCCTGTTCTAGCTCTGTATGGATCTTTGTCCATAGGATGAGTTCAGATTGGGAGGGGCTTGCGGAAGCTACGCCGAAAAAGAAGGGGGCATTGAGGGTATCGCCGAAGATGTGGTCGGGATACTGAATCTGGCTATGTAGTGTCTGGTTGCACAGAAGCAAGAAGACTATAGAGAAGCAAAGTCGCATAGAGGGGATTTTGAGTTCCTTGTAAAGCTACGAATCAGAGAACAAATGTTGATGTTGATTGACCTGGAACTGCCCAACAAATCGGACAAATCCTCGAAAAGGAGTCAATATTTACTAAATTCGGGAGTGGAGAAGAAATCTTTCCGTGCGAATAAGAAAGTAGTTGTAGTGTTCTGGATGATCTTGATTGTGGTCATTCCTTACTTCTTGACCAACAAGTTTGTGAACGGCTATACCCTTCGTCAGGCCCAGATGATTTCCTTGCTAGGTCTCGGCACCCTTTGGTGGGGTTTGCAGGGTGTACATCGTCTTCGATTGCATATTTTGGACTATTTTGTTTTGGCTTTTACTTTGAGTCACTTTTTGTCTCTTCCCTTAGCCTATGATTTTGCCAACTCGTTCTTCAGTTCACAGCAGAATCTAAGTCTGGCTGTACTCTACTTTATCGGTAGGGTATTATGGTTAAGAGATCCAGAATTCAGCAAGAAGGCATTTGGGATTGCTTTCATAGCGCTATCGGTGCTATTCCTTGTCGAAACATTTGCAGGCTTGTTTCGCCTGAGTGAGTATCTAAGTAAAAATAATTATCCCGCAATCAATTCGAGCACCATATATAAACTGAAAACTCCTGCCTTGCACAAGAATCGCCTGGCACTGTTGCTTTTGTTGTGTTTTGCTTCGAACTTATACTATGTGCTAAGCAAAGATGTGAGTAGTCGGCTTAGAATAGTTGGGTTGTTGTTGTGCTGGCTCAGTGGTAGCCTCGTGCTGTATATGCATTCCAGATCTGCATGGCTTTCATTTGCCTTTTTGCTCCTTTCCATTATTGTCTTTGCGGTCATCGCCGCCCCTAATCGTCGAAGGCAATCACTTTTGTTGTTGACCATATTGCTCCTTGCTGTTGGTTCCACATACATGATGGCAGTTAAAAACATCGGAGATTCAAAAGGCCTGGAATCTAGAGTTAATCCGGCCAAAGTAGTCAAAAGCAGAAGTGCTACGGAGCGCTTCTACCTGTGGGATATGGGGTGGCAAATTTTCAAGAAGAATCCCCTTGTGGGAGTTGGCGCAGGGAATTGGCATTCAGCCTCTCTTGAGCAGGGACTAGCAGGATTACAAACATCCAATAAAAAAGTCTACTGGCATCCCCACAATGACTTCATACGAATTGCGGATGAATTGGGTATAGTTGGCTTGTTAGGTTTTGTCGGTCTATTTGTCAGTTGTTTGATCATGCTTCTTATACTGTTGCGAAATGGCAAGAAAGAGTCTTGGATTATGATTATTGCATGCAGTGCCGTACTTGCCTATGGTATTGCTTCGGTCTTCATTGGTCCCAGAACACAACTGCCATTGCAGGTTCTATTCTTCGCCTTCTTGATTGCTGCTGGATCGGAATATCAGCTTTTTAGTGCTACTCGAGTTGATGCGGAGGAACAAGCTCCATCGAAAAATAGTTTTGCGCTGTTGTTTGTTTTAGGCTTGGTTCTTATCAGCACGGTTGCGAATGCCAACTATCAGTATGAGATCAGAAGTAGGATTGCAAAAATAAAGCGCTTGAACAAGCAAAAGCGAGCAGGAAATGCTATTGCTCTACAAAGGGAGGATCACTACTTGTTGCAGAGTTTCAACGTACAAAAAGCTACATTGCACTACACTTATGGTAATACCGAAGAAAGGCTTGGAAATCTTGTTGCGGCCAAACAGCAATTCGAATCAGCTCTGTTGGCGGAGGCCCATCATTACCATTCTATTTGGAAGTTAGGACGAATCTCATTGATTCAAAATGATACTGCTACTGCTGGAGAGCTGTTTAAGCGAGCTTCGGCGATATACCCGCATGACAAGAATATACAAAGTGATCTTGTGCGCTGGCATCTGGCAGCCGGTGATACGACTTCTGCCAAAGCTGTACTGGAAGAGATGCCAATGAGATTTGCCGAGACAAAGACCTTGTACAAGTTGATTTCGGATGAGGAAGCGAACTGAAATCGGCAATTCTGCGCGTTGATATTCAGAACTCACATGAATGTCGGCTATTAGCCATTTGCTACCAAATGGGACAAATTTCTTTTTCGAAACCATGACTTAACAGCTTTATCCCTTGGGTGCAAAAAGGAAGCGAAGTTTTTCATAGTGATATGACAGCGAAGGCAATACGTGCCACTTTTGAGCAAACAAATGTGCATGAAAAGTGTTACCTTCGCGGAAATACTCTGACGTCTAAAAACATATTTCGACAAGCCGATTACAAGCAATTGACCTGTGAATAAATCATCAATCCATGGGTTACTTCTACGGTTGTCAAGGTCCACTAAATCGTGTTTAAGCCTGCTTGTACAGGATTAATACTCGTGCAATATAATAGTCTTGACAAAAACCAAACGAGTGAAGAACGATACCTACCTTTCCATTTTGATTCCGGTATATAAGAGCGCGACATTTGTTGAAAAGACGATTGCGGAAACCATGAAGGTTTTGGATGCTCAAAACTACAATTATGAGATTGTGCTAGTCAACGACGGGAGTCCAGACAATTCCTGGGAAGTTATTCGTGATCTAGCGGAAAGACACAAGGAAGTCATTGCTGTCAACCTGCTAAAGAATTATGGTCAACACTCCGCGGTTCTTTGTGCCATTCAGAAGGCAAGTGGACAATACATGATAACCATGGATGATGATTTGCAAAATCCACCTTCGGAAATCCCGAAAATGGTAAAAAAGATTGAAGAGGGTTATGATTTGGTTTTTGCACGATTCGAGAAAAAGAAGCATGCGAGTTATAGAAAACTAGGCACTCGATTGGTGAATTATCTCAATGCCAAGATTTTTGAAAAGCCTGATGATGTGATTCTGACCAACTTCAGAATCTTTGATGATCGAGTAGCTCAGCGAGTATTAGAATACAATACCAATTACCCTTACATCCCTGGGCTTCTGCTTTTGAATGCAAATCGAATTACGAATGTTCTTACAAAGCATCATGCAAGAGAACAAGGGAATTCAAATTACTCTTTCATAAAGATAATCAAGCTTCTTTCACGTTTGTTGATCAATTATTCCTCCTATCCACTTCGGCTTCTCACTTCCATTGGTTTGGTTATCTCACTGATTTCTTTCGCCACTGGGGTGGTCATCTTTCTAAATGCTTTCTATCGAGATTATGCTATACCTGGGTGGGCTTCCATTATGATCATGCTTTCATTCCTCAATGGCATTTCCATTTTGATGACTGGAGTGATGGGAATCTACATATCGAGAACACTCAATCAACTTTCCTCCATTCGACCCTATATCATTTCCGACTATGTTACCGAATAAGCACTTCATTATCATCGGTGCTCAACGCTCTGGAAGCACATTATTGCAAAACATGTTAGAGGAGCATCCAGCCGTTTATATGGCTAGTCCATCAAGGCCGGAACCAAAATATTTCATGCAAAATGAAGTCTCTTATAAAGAATATCTTGATCAGTTTTTTGCAGCCAGGTCCGGGGAGACTATACTCGGAGAAAAGAGCACTTCGTATTACGAGACACCTCTAGCGGCCCGACAGATCAAAGCAACGATTTCAGATTGCAGGATATTGGCAATCCTTAGGAACCCTGTCTATAGAGCTATTTCAAATTATCATTTTTCCCGATCTTTCGGTCTGGAGAAACGTAGTCTCAAAGGTGTATTTGTTGATCAACTGCCTTCTCCTTCTCAGATGACAACATCCGTAAACCCTTTTCATTATCTTGAACGGGGACTGTACTGCCGTCATCTTGAGGTATACCGAAAACTTTTTGGTGAACAACTTAAAGTTATAGTACTTGAAGAGCTACTTCGGGATGAAAGAATCGTCCACGGAGTGTCTAATTTTCTTGAAATTTCAGCGGAACCGTTGCTTGATTTCCATCGTGAGATGGGCAAGACAAATAATCTAGAATATCCAAAAACCGAGGCTAGCATCATAGCGTACCTGTTCGATTATTTCGAGGCTCCGAACAGGGATCTAGCAAGAGAATATCAATTGGACCTAAGTTATTGGCAAGGTCCAACAGAAACCCAAATCAACTGTATTAAGGAGAATTTTCGTGAGTAGAATTTGCGAGGCTAAAAAGACTATTAGATGAAAGTTAGCAAAGATGCCCTACGACATTTGTTTGTTCATTACTCCTATGGTATAAATCTACTTCATGGCTTCATGGATCTTTCACCACCAGTCATCAAGTGGTTGCTCCTAAAACTGTTGCTCAAGCGAATGGGCAGCAAGGTGTTTATTGAAGGACGGGTCTATTTTCGCTACCCCAATCGCGTTTCCATAGGATCACGAGTGTCAATAAATAGAGGTTGTGAGTTTTATCCATCCTTGTATCACAAAGATGCAGAAATTGTTATTGGTAACAATATTCGCTTTGGGCCCAATGTCCGGTGCCTTGCTGCCGGGCATGATCATCAGTACTTGCACCTTCCGGATACTGCCGGAAGAATAGAAATTCAAGACAACACTTGGATTGGTGGCAATGTAGTTATACTTCCGGGTGTTACCATTGCGGAAGGCACCGTCGTAGGTGCAGGCGCTGTGGTTACCAAGGATACCACTCCTTATAGTATCTATGCAGGAATACCTGCAAAATTCATAAAAAGTAGAAACGTACACGATGACCAAGATAAGATTCAATAAGCCGTATTTGTCGGGAAAGGAGCTATATTACATATCCACAACAATACATACTGGTAGGACAGCTGGAAACAATGAATTCACGAAGTCATGCCATCGTTTCTTTTCAGAGCGCTTTGGCTTTAACAAACCGCTGCTAACCACTTCTTGTACTGATGCATTGGAAATGTCTTCAATTCTGATGAACATTGAACCTGGGGATGAGGTGATCATACCATCGTATACTTTTGTTTCCACCGCCAATGCATTTGTCCTCCGAGGCGCAAGCATCGTATTTGCTGATAGTTACAAGGACAATCCAAACATAGATGCCGATTCAATTGAGTCGTTGATTACCGAAAAGACAAAAGCAATCGTTGTGGTCCATTATGCGGGCATTGCTTGCGATATGGATAAGATCATGGAAATAGCTGCTCGACACAAACTTTTTGTGGTCGAGGATGCTGCACAGGCTATCGATTCCTACTACAAGGGCGAGCCACTGGGAAGTCTCGGAGATTTTGCGGCATTTTCCTTTCACGAGACGAAGAACATTATTTGCGGGGAAGGTGGATTACTGGTCACTAATCAAATCGATAATGCCAATCGTGCTGAAATCATATGGGAAAAGGGGACAAATAGAGTCGCATTCTTTAGAGGTGAAGTGGATAAATATGGCTGGGTTGATGTGGGTTCTTCGTTCTTAATGTCGGAGATACTTGCTGCCTTTCTGTATGCTCAATTGGAGCATATGGAAGAAATTCAAGGCAAACGAAAGCTAATTTGGAAAAACTACTATGAGGGTCTAGTCAATTTGGAAGACACTGGTAGAGTCAAACTACCAGAAGTACCTGATTACGCCACTCAAAATGGGCATCTATTCTATATGGTTTGTGAATCATTGTCGGAGAGATCGCGCTTGATTGCGCATCTTAAGGCTGCTGGAATTTCATCGGTTTTTCACTATCAGTCCTTGCACTCCAGCAAATTCTTCAGTGAACAGTACAGAGGACAAGCACTTCCTAATACTGATAGATTCTCAGATTGCTTGCTGCGCTTACCTTTGTTTTTTGAGCTGTCAGATTCTGACCAAGCACTAGTCATTTCGAAGGTGCAGGAATTCTACAAGAAGTAAAACCAGAAAGGGCTTCCATGGAACAATTTATCCGCTACTTTGGCGTCGGGCTTATTATGCTGGGCTTTTCGATCTGCTCCTTCTACCTTACGCTTGAGGTCCTGCAGCTTCCTCTCTATCCTACCTATGTGGCATTGCACATAATTGCAACTGGTCTTTCCTATCTGCTGAATACGAAATTTACTTTTAGGCAGAAAAGAAAATTAGATGAAGGCATAAAATACTATCTGGTCTATATGATGGGCTTGGTGATTGGATTAATCCTTCTCTGGATTTTTGATCACCTTTTCGATGTTACTAACTTTGTTTTGACATTGATGGTGATTGTCCCACGTACATTGATTACCTACACTATGACTAACCTATTCGTCTACAAGAATCTCAGAAAATCAACAACAGATTAAGATGTCAAAGCAAAAGATTTCATTTTTCATTCTTATTGTGTTTTTGGGTGCGCTGATCCGGTTCGTCGGCCTATCATTTGACTTTCCAAAACTTACAAAACCTGATGAAGATCATGTGGTCGAAGCTGTTGATGACCGAATGGAAGGAAAAAGTGTGGGTAAGTATGGCCGACCAGATCGCACGATCCAACACTTGAATGTATTCGCAAGGCGGACACTGGCTGTATTCGGAATGGATGAGTTGAATCTCCAACAAAGGTACTATATAGGAAGATTCATTTCCTTCATGTTTGGCGTTCTTTCAATTGTCATAGCCTTCTATATTGGTGAGCAGTTTAAAAACAAGTGTGGACTTTTGTTTGCTTTTGCCTGTGCCTTTAGCCCTCTGTTGGTGCAAAACTCACGCTTTGTTACGCCAGAGCTAGCTAATTACTTCTTTACTTTGTGTGTAGTGCTGGCCTCCATACTTTACGTGAAGAAGCGGCAGAATCTTTTCCTTGCGCTGGCTGTTTTGTCATGTGCTCTCAACACGGCTGCTAAGTATCCTGCAGTCCTTTGCAGTTTGGTGATTGGTTTAGCCATATTCTTTAAAACCTATCAGCCCGAAGATATCAAACAGTCAATGCTAGACTTCTTCAAGTATTCTGTTTTGAGTTTTATAGGCTTCGTAGTCTGCTTTTTGATTGTCTTTCCAGAATTGGTGCTTGATTTTGATGGGGTAGTGAAAAAGCTAACAAATAATGCTCACCACGTTCATACCGGAGTTCCAGAGCTGGGTTTTCTTGTCTTGATGAAAGAATACTTCTACTATTTTCTACTTGATGGTGGAGTACTATATTTGCTTGTCGCAATTCTAGGCGCCTACTATGCCTGGAAACTCAAGGAGCACAAGTTCATATTCTTTCTTGCCATTGGGTTATTGATTCAGGTATTTCTTAGCGCAGTGATAGACTTCCATATGATGCGCTACTCTGTTATCATGGTTGTTACTCCACTATTTTTCTGGGCCTATGGCAGCAGTGCCATCATTTCGAAACTACGAGAGACCATTGGGGAGTCAAGTACTGGTCGCAAATCGATTGGCCCGGTTGCCTTATGCCTTTGTGTACTCATAAGCAGCTTGTTCTTCGTTACTAAAAGTACCGCAGACACAATGGCAGTGTGTGGAAAGCACACCTCCTTTCTGTTGGAAGAGTACGGCAAGGAAAATGGGGTCACCAGAAAGAATTCCTTGTTTGGAAATTACACATTCGGAATTCGCGGCTACTTTCGAAAGGCGAAATTGGGCAATTTGAAGACCAAGAACAAGCCATACATTGTTGTTGCCTCGAAACTCTACAATCGCTATTATGACGAAAGACATGGAGATAAATATTCAAGGTATCGACGGTTCTACGATACGATTCTAGGCATGGAATTGATACATGAAATCAAGCCAACCGATCAATCGCTGGATATTCAAGAATTGATGTTTACCGAGGACGTTACCTTCAACTATATAGACCTGATTACTATTGGGCAACGGACAAAGTTCATTCTCACACACTTGGGCAGGGAAGTGGTCAATGGGCCCAGAATCAGTATTTTCAAAAACAAGTTCAACGACCCAAACAGAGATTCTGCGGCGATTGATAAAGCGCAAGGAGAAGAAGCAGGAGAAGCAATCAAGGGAGCAGTGACAAAAGAACGAACTGATACAGTGATGAATGCTACATCTGTAAAGACCAAGAAAAGGAAAAAGCGAAGAGGAAGTAAGGGACACTGACAAAAGCTTGCTGTCCTCCATTCGATAATTGGGTTTTGTTGCTAATGCAAAGTGTAGCGATTCAAATGCTGTCTGGTCCTTTCTATGCCATTAAACATCAGTACATCGATAATTGAGAGGTAAGGGATGAACTCGTTGTTTCTTTGGTCATAACTCATTGGGAGGCACTCGATGAATTTCAAGTCTATACCATGTTGAGCAAATGCAAGCTTATCGTAGAGTGTGTTACCGCCGATATTGTTGATGTATGTACTTGCCTCTAGCGCATCGCAGATAGCCAGCACCCGATCCTGAGATGACAAGTCATGGTCGCATTCAATAAATGATGAAACAGTCAATTCTGTATCAATTTGCAGCGCTTTACAAAGTACTTTTATCGAGGCAAAGATAAACTCAAATAAATTGGTATGCGACATCGAGAAACATGATTCTACAATCGGAAAGCTATCGGCGAAGTAAGGTGCTCTTCTGTAGGAATTGGTGATTTGGGCAAGAATCTTTTTCATATGCTTTGGAGCGGAGCTAGCTAGTTTCCGTTCTCTAACATCAAGATAGTCGCTTCCCTTTTCAAGGGGCACACTAAACATTTTATCCTGACCATTTAGCAGTATTCGATTGCGATTTATCCATCCCTTTTTGGTGTATTGGATGTTGTCATAAATAACGAAATTGTCAACTGCATTAATTAGCTGGAAATACCCAATGTAAGGGCATAGATAGGGTTGCATTATCCCGAGCTTCATAAGCGTATGCTTAATTGTGTAGGCCTAACAAACTACGTTGCTAATGATACGACATAAATATGCCAAGTGCCTTGAAATCGAAAGGACAGCATTAAGTATTGAAAGCTGATGTTTCTTTGGTTCATAGCTTTCAAATGACCATAAGAAAGGTCCATTCTGAATTGATCAAAGAATCATCCCGGCAGCCACTGTCTCGTTAGTTCCCTCATCTATCAAGATGAAGCTCCCCGTAAGACGGTTTCGACTATATCTATCAGCAAAGAGTGGCAAAGTAGATTTAAAACTTACTCTAGCGATGTCATTCATCCCTACGGTTTTGTCATCTTGGTCTCTATGCAGAGTGTTCACATCAACCTTATACTGGACAGTATCAATAATACATCTAGCGTCTCTGCTGGTGTGTTTTACTGCATACTTTCCACCCACTTTCAGTGGATTCTCATTAAACCAACACAACATGGCATCGATTCTTTGTGATGCTTCTGGCGAATTATTCGGCCGAACAATCATATCACCTCGACTGATATCAATATCATCTTCAAGGCAAACGGTAACTGACATTGGGGGAAAGGCCACCTCAACTTCTCCCTGAAAGGTATCAATTGATTTCACTTTGCTTGTCCAGCCAGAAGGAAGCACTTTCACTTCATCTCCTTTTTTCAAGACACCTCCTGCCATTCGTCCACCGTATCCTCGATAATCAGGATGGGACTCTGTTTGAGGACGTATGACACATTGTACAGGGAATCTCACATCTATAAGGTTATTATCAGATCCAATATGTAAATTTTCCAATGTATAAAGCAGTGTAGGTCCATCGTACCACTCCATTGACTCTGATCGGTCTACAACATTGTCGCCCTTGAGGGCAGAAATAGGAATGAAGCGAATATCGTTAACATCCAATCGCGCTCCGAACTCCTGGTATTGCTCTACAATCTCAGTGTAGGCATCTTCGCTATAGTTTACCAAATCCATCTTGTTGACACAGACAACTATGTGTGGAATTCCCAAGAGCGCAGCAATAAAGGAATGTCGTTTGGTTTGTTCTACAACTCCATTTCTTGCATCCACCAACACAATGGCGAGATTTGCCGTACTGGCACCAGTCACCATATTTCTAGTGTACTGAATATGACCGGGTGTGTCAGCTATAATAAACTTCCGCTTCGGTGTTGAAAAATAGCGGTATGCAACATCAATTGTGATTCCCTGCTCTCTTTCGGCCTTCAGTCCATCTGTCAAAAGCGCTAAATCCACATCTTCATCACCTCTTTTTTGACTGGTTTCTTCAAGCGCCTGATATTGGTCTTCAAAGATTGACTTCGTGTCATAAAGTAGGCGGCCGATTAAGGTACTTTTTCCGTCATCTACACTCCCTGCCGTGGTAAACCTAAGCAGGGTCATATCCATATAACTCATGATATCTTTTGATTTTCTTTGGTAATTGAGATATAGAGATTTTCTAGAAGTAGCCTTCCTTCTTCCTATCCTCCATGGCTGTTTCAGATCTCTTGTCATCTGCTCGTCCTCCCCGCTCAGTCACTCTGGTGGCACTCACCTCCTCTATGATGTCATCAAAGTCGTAACATTCAGAGTAAACAGCTCCAGTACAGGTCATATCACCTAAGGTTCTATATCGGACCTTTCTGGTTTGATATGATTCACCGGGTTTTAGTGTCAAGAATGGAGATTTGGAAAGGATAACACCGTCTCGTTCAATTACTTCTCTTTCATGGGTGAAATATATTGAAGGAATTTCAATGTTTTCTTTCTTAAGATATTGCCACACATCCATCTCAGTCCAGTTTGAAATCGGGAATACTCTAAAGTGCTCCCCAATCCGGTGTCGGCCATTAAAAAGATTCCAGAGCTCGGGTCTTTGGTTCTTTGGGTCCCACTGTCCAAAATCGTCTCTGTGAGAAAAGAAACGTTCCTTGGCTCTTGCTTTTTCCTCGTCTCTTCTGGCTCCACCTAAGCAAGCGGTAAATTTGCCTTCCTCGACCGCATCAAGTAGTGTAGTAATTTGGGCAAAATTTCTGCTTGCATTTACCCCCGTTTCTTCAGTCACTCGTCCACTATCTATGCTGTCCTGAACCGATTTGACAATCATGTTGACACCAAATTGCCTGGCGAGATTATCACGGTAAATGATGGCTTCAGGAAAGTTATGCTCCGTATCAATGTGCATTAGAGGGAAAGGAATCTTACCTGGCCAAAAGGCTTTTCTTGCAAGGTGAAACACCGTTATTGAGTCTTTCCCTCCGGAAAATAACAACACGGGTCTTTCGAACTGTGCGGCTACCTCACGAATGATGTAAATTGCTTCTGACTCTAACTCATCAAGGTGAGTCATATTGTAGTTATCCATTGAGACCTTTTTGGGGGCTAGACTATTTTCAAACAACTCCATATTTGATTTTAGGTAGGATGTAATCTAAAATTTTCTGGGCACTTTCCTCTACGGACTTGCCTTTGGTTTCTACTGTGACGGCTGGGCGCACAGGCACTTCGTATGGGGCTCCGATACCTGTGAAGTTCTTTATTTCACCGGCTCTTGCTTTCTTATAGAGTCCCTTAACATCACGGGCTTCGCACACATCCAATGGTGTGTCTACATAGATTTCCACAAAATCTTCCTTCCCTATTATGTTCGCAGCAGATTGTCGGATGTGGATCGAAGGGCTTACAAAGGAATTGATCGTGATTACACCGGCATCCAAAAACAGTTTGGATACTTCGGCAATCCGTCGAATGTTCTCCAGTCGATCGTTTTCTGTAAAACCCAGATCTCTACAAATGCCTGTACGAACGTTGTCGCCATCAAGTAGCTTTGTAAAGAACCCTTTTTTCTTCAAAGCAACTTCAAGTTGCTTGGCAATGGTCGTTTTACCAGAGCCGGACAAACCTGTCAACCAAAGGACGATTCCCTTTTGGTTCAGCTGCTGTTCCTTTTGATCTCGACTTAAGAGTTGATCAAAAACAGGGTGTATGTTGTTTTCACTGTTCATTTTCGGCTGCAAAGATAGCAATAAAAGTTCGTGGATATTATTGATTCAGACGATAGTCCCAAACGAAGACACTGTAAAAGACAGGAATAGCACCAACTAGTCACACCCGAAAGTCATTAAAGGGCATAAATGGGAAACTACGTCGTCATTGATCCATCCGACACAAGAACATTGACCAAGGAAGTGGACGAGCGGTCTTAATGACCATAAAATTATGATCTACGATGTCCTTTCGAAATGCCGAGGTTGACCAGTGGTTCACGTGCCCGGGCGTATTGCCAAAATCCTTCCAATAATACCCTCGAGCCATGTTCAACACTCTCCAGAGTGGTTCATTAGGGACACTGAGAACGGCGTGTCCACCGGGTTTCAGCACTCTGGATAACTCAGCCATGCCAACTCTGGGTCCAGGGACATGTTCCAAGACCTCACAGCAGATTACCATGTCGAAGCTGTTATCATCAAAGGTAAGCTTGGTGATATCCTGCACTTCGAAGCTTACTCTGTCGCTATATGCACTGAGATTTTCTTGTGCAACGTCTAGAATCCCTTTTGCAATATCTGCTGCAATAAAAGTAGCATCCGGGAAAACAGAAAGGCATAATTCGGTGATCTGCCCCTCGCCTACCCCTATTTCCAGTATCCGCTTTGGCTTCTCAATATCTTTGACGTTCTCAAAGTAAGACTTCACTGTGGAATTGAACCCATTGACCAGATAGTTGTAAATGGGGTTCTTTGTGTGATATTTCAGCTGCTTCTTTCCAGCTTCAAATCCTTCTTGATTCATAACATTTACTTAAAGACAATTAATTTAGAGAATAGAAACCTCAATGGAAAAAGCAAGAGAATTGTTGCAACAGTTGCTAAGAGATATTGCCAACCAAAAGTGCTATTCAAAAGGTAAAATATAATATTTCCCAATGTGAAGAATATTACTATCTGAAGCAAGTATTTGGATGCGATCTTTCTGGAATGCCCCGACTTAAACAATAAGTTTGCTTGTAAAGAGTAAGCTATCACATAGGCTACCACATAACTCAGGAAAAAAGCTAGCTGGTCATGAAATCCTAGTTTTTCTTTGCAGAGGAACATTAAACCAAACAAGATCGGATAATTGACCGCAGCGATCAATATGTAGCCCGCAACTTCACTTAATTCCTTTGTCTTCACCTTGCTGGGCCTTCAATTTTTGCAATACGAACTCAGTGAGCGTACGGTTCTTTGACAACAGATCGCCAATTATTGCAAGAGCAAAAAAATTGGTACTCATCAGCATCAGCATTGAACCGAGGATCAATGATTGGATCATGCCTTCTCCACCCTCCTTAAAATAGTCCAACAAGAATCTAACAATAGGGACGATTCCAATCAGAAAGGTGACAGCTCCCAGAAAAAAGAAAATCTTTAGAGGTTCATACATTGAGTAAACCCTAACAATGTCCACACTGGACTTGCGAATATGTTGAAACATATTCTTAAATAGTCGAGAAGGTCTCGTAGGGGGATTGGTTTCAATATCAACGGATACCATCTTGATTCGTTTCTTGGAGGCTTGAATCGTAGTGTCCAAGACGTAGGAGAAACTTGAGGTAACATTGATTTGTTCCATTGCGCTGCGACTGTAGGCCCTAAAGCCACTTACAGCATCTTTCAGTTCCTTTTCATCGGCTAGGCTCACAGTCACAAAGGTTCCCAATTTTTGCAGCATTTTCTTAAGCGCTGAAAAATGAGCAATCTTATCAGTTTGCCTGTTTCCAATCACTATATCTGCCTCTTTTTGTATGATCGGAATCACTAGCTTACCAATATCCTGTGATTTGTACTGATTGTCACCATCTGTATTCACAAGAATATCAGCACCACAATTAAGTGCGTTTTCGAGTCCAGCCCTAAATGAACTAGCCAGTCCCTTGTTGCCAATATTTCGAACAATGTGATCCACACCTAAAGAGCGCGCAACTGCAATAGTATTGTCAGTACTACCATCATCAATGATCTGCGTCTCGATTACTGTGATGCCAGCAATACTTTTTGGGATGGTTTCAAGAACTTCCGGCAAGGTTTCTTCCTCGTTATAACACGGAACTTGTATGATCAATTTCATGTGACAATTTTGTTTGTGCTTGCCAACAATCGCCGAATGCTACTCTGCAATCACTTGTAGTTCTTCAATTTCGATCGTAGCTCCTGCTCTGTTCAAAGGCTTGAATGCAATATCTTCGATCCCTTCTTTGTTTGCAACATTGAATATTGTTTGGTTTTTCCCTTCTTCCACTCGCTTTACAATTGACTGATCTTTTACAAAGTCCTTTTGCCCTTTCGTTTTGTAAAAAAGCTGTGTAATTCCACTTTTGTCGTTATCGGTGTAGGCCACGATTGAAATCTTCTTGCTTTTCGGAATACTGAAGTAAATCATTGGATTTGACCGTTTTGTCTTTATGATCTGGCCTTGCATTGAAGCCTGCTTTTTGTCTGTGCTGTAGTCGCCAGCTCCACAATGATTAATGTCAAATACCACTTTGCCTTGAGAGTCAACCAAGGGGGCGACATCGGTGTACGAAGCCACCTTGTTTCGCTTAGGGTTAGATTTGCGCTTCTTCGACTTTACAGGCTTTTCTTTGGTCACCGATTTCCCAATATCCTTTTTGTTGTCATTTGTGGAATCTCCAAACATACAAGAGGCCATCAAAAGACAGCAGACAAGACCTGCCACCATTTTGGGGCTATTATCTACTTTGAACATTTTGATTGAAAAATCCTTTATAAGAGCCACTATGATTAGGGAAACAAAAAGTGCAAAAAGCGGAATATAAGGGTAACAGAACGTCAGGTAATCGAAAGTCATATGCATTGGTATTGCTGCGTGAGATTTGAAAATAATCAACATAAAAAAAGACCCAAAAAGTGCCAGTCCAAGACAAGCCAAAATGATTAGAGCATCATTTCGTATTCGCTTGCACTCCTTGAAAGTTTCTCCTCCAATGAAGATGACGGGAGTAAGCAATGATGTCACAAATAGGGTCCCTCTTACTGAAAAGGGTCCAATTACAGGGCTTCCTGAGAAATATATCTTCAATACATCCCAGGTAGATCTATCGATCGCCTTCCTTAAGACTTCAGTAGCCACTTCATTTGACTCCAAATTACCAGATGTACGTTTTGCCAGCTTATACTGGAAGAATTCCCGCACTTCCGATATGCCACCTTCCATTCCAAGTACCATCAAGAGGTGGATCAAAATGGTCAAGAACAAGCCACAGAAGACTCCTGCGGCCAAGCTAGCTGCTTGTGGAAGATATTTGTGTGGTCCAAGTCCCAATCTGCTCTTGTAGAAAAACATAGGAATAAACAAAGACATTGCCAACGGAGGTACAAACTCATAGGAAATGGCAGTTACCAGAAAGAAACCAACGAATGCAAATACAAATATATGTTTCCTGCTATCGACATCAAATCGGCTATGTGCGCCCGAAAACAGATGCATGCCGACAAAGAATGGGAGCAAGTTTAGCCAGATCCCCCATCCAGGATATGGCCCCATCTGCATTAACCAATGGCAAAAGCAAATCAGAAACATTGAAAATCCTGCGACTCCCAAGCCAAAGACCTGTCGAATCCACTCAAAAAACACCAGAAGCACCAAGATCATAAGACCGATGGCAATTAGGTTAAAAAGAGGAATCAAATTTCTCCCCTTTCCTGTAAGCTTGTAGATCACCATATCAAGAACCTCATAACAGGAATAGGTCCAGCGTACTGCAGACTTATAGGTTTCAAACTGCCCTATCCGATTAGGGTCGAAGTCGTTGTCTATATAGCGATCAATATTGTAATCACGGGCATCGTGCATTCCACGTCTTCCCCTAGCTCTGAAGATATTTGTAAAGGTATAAGTGCTAAAAACACCCTGCTTCCTAGCATTATGTATGCTGCCCGTCAACCAAGCATAGGCATGTTTTTCATACATAATACCCTTATCAGAAAACGTATTGAAAGCGTCATACTTCATTGTGAAGAATAACAACAATACAACAGCTAGCACGGATAAGCTCAGGAAGTTCGGAAGAAATTTCATACAATTATGCTGTGGCTCTTCTAACTGGACGATACTAATGTAGATTACAATTGCTGTGCAAAACTAGGAAATAATAGCATAACCCTATCTTGTTGGTTTCCAAGAATGTAGTCAACAGCCTAAAGGCGCTCTTTGTTAAGCTATGGTGACAATTTTATTGGGTACTTTTGTTACTTTGTAAGGGCTTGTCGTACTATAAGTGCCCTTGGCAAATTAACGACTATGACAAAACAAAAAGCGAAGTTTCTGGCCTTGGCAGTAAAGGCAGCTCTTGACGGTGGCGAAAAAATCATGGAGGTCTATTCCAAAGAGGATTTCGCCGTTGAGATAAAAGAAGACAAAAGTCCACTTACCCAAGCGGACACTGACTGTAACAATGCCATCACAGAAACACTAGATGAAATCAAGCTGCCGATTCTGAGCGAAGAAGGAAAAGCAATGCATTTTCAAGAAAGATCACAATGGGAGCTTTTTTGGATAGTTGATCCTTTGGACGGCACGAAAGAATTCGTTAAAAGGAACGGTGAATTCACGGTCAATATCGCTCTTGTTCATAAAGTCAGCCCAATCTTAGGTGTTATCTATGTTCCGGTCAAGGATGTTCTTTACTTCGCAAGTAGTGAACTAGGGGCCTATCGGCTTGATGAGGCCAAAAATAAAGTAAGCTTCGCATTCTCTGAGCATGTTGAATCTTATGAATCCATAGTAGCAAGCATTGTTGCGGATTCGGCAGAGCTTCCTTTGGAGTCTGAGCGTAGTGTATTCACTATAGTCGGGAGCCGTTCACATATGAACGATGAAACTAAAGAGTTCATTGACAAGCACAGGGAGACACACGGCACGATCGATATGGTGGCTGTAGGCTCGTCTTTGAAAATTTGTCAGGTTGCTGAAGGCTCTGCCGACATCTACCCAAGGTTTGCCCCCACGATGGAATGGGACACCTGCGCTGGACATGCTATTGCAAAGTTTAGTGGCGCACGAGTGGTGCGAGCAGACAATGGAAAGGAGTTGTTGTACAATAAAGAGAACCTCCTGAACCCTTGGTTCCTGGTCGATCGCCAGAATTGAATCATTTGATTATGAAGATATTGATCACTGGTACAGCAGGATTTATTGGCTATCATCTCGCTAACCGTCTCTTGGAACTGGGCCATCAAATTACGGGAATTGACAACATCAATGACTATTACGAAACAGATCTAAAGTATGCACGACTCGCAAGTGCAGGAATTCCGCGAGAACAGATCGCATATGGAAAGGCTTTGAGGAGTGTAAAGAATGAAAATTACTCCTTTATTCAGCTTGATCTAGTAGACAGGAGTGCTTTAGATCGATTGTTTGCTGACTGTGGTTTCGATGCAGTTGTTAACCTTGCAGCACAAGCTGGGGTCAGATATAGTGTAACAAACCCAGAATCATATATTGAGAGTAACGTTGTTGGTTTTTTCAACATTTTGGAGTGCTGTCGAAATGCAGACATTCAACATCTCCTATATGCAAGTAGTTCTAGCGTCTATGGTGCAGACTCTCAGGTCCCTTTCACAATCGATCAAAAGACAGATACTCCTCTAAGCTTGTATGCGGCTACCAAGAAGTCCAATGAACTCATGGCTTATTCCTACAGTTCACTATATGGCTTTCAAACAACTGGGTTCCGATTCTTCACTGTGTATGGCCCTTGGGGTCGACCTGACATGGCCTACTTTCTCTTTGCCAATAGAATCAGCTCAAGGTTATCAATAGATGTATTCAATTTTGGTGATATGGAACGAGACTTCACTTACATTGATGACATAATTGAGGGAGTAGTGAAGGTGATACAGGGTGGACTTCGCCCAGCCACTGAGAGAAGTAGAGTTTACAACATAGGGAACAATAGCCCAGTCAAGTTGATGGATTTCATCTCTTTGTTAGAAGAATTCCTTGAGGCAAAAGCACTGCTAAATTTCAAGCCGATACAGCCAGGTGAGGTGCATAAAACCTGGGCCAACACAAGCAACTTACAGCAAGATTATCAGTATAGACCGTCTACAGACCTGCGAAAAGGCATTGCAGCTTTTGTGAGCTGGTACAAATCCCAATACATTACACACATAGTAAGATAAGACATGAAAGGAATAATTCTAGCAGGAGGATCAGGAACCAGACTATATCCGATCACACATGCCATTAGCAAACAGCTGATGCCGATCTACGACAAGCCAATGATCTATTATCCATTATCGGTTTTGATGATGGCTGGCATACGCGAAATCTTGATAATTTCTACTCCTGAGGACCTACCAAATTTCCAGAAGCTCTTGAAGACTGGAGAAAGTCTTGGATGCTCATTTTCCTACAAGGAGCAGGTGGTTCCGAATGGACTTGCCCAAGCATTTGTGCTTGGCAAGGAATTCATTGGAGACAGCAAGGTGGCTTTAATTCTGGGCGATAACATTTTTTATGGTACCGGTTTCCAGGATCAGTTGCAAAAATTAAGGGACCCTGAAGGAGGAGTGGTATTCGCGTATCAAGTGTCAGACCCAGAACGTTATGGAGTAGTAGAGTTTGACGAAAATAGAAAGGCAATCTCGATCGAGGAAAAGCCTGCCAATCCCAAATCGAATTATGCTGTTCCAGGACTCTACTTCTATGATAACTCTGTTATATCTGTTGCTGAAGAATTAACCCCAAGCGCAAGAGGAGAATACGAGATCACTGATGTAAACAAACATTATCTCGAGGCAGGTAAGTTGCGTGTAGGTGTTCTGGGACGCGGTACTGCTTGGCTCGATACAGGAACCTTCGATTCTCTGATGCAAGCCAGCTCCTATATTCAGGTAATCGAACAGCGACAAGGTCTCAAAATCGGCTGCATCGAAGAAGTAGCCTACCACATGGGCTACATCAACGAGCAGCAGCTCGCAGAGCTAGCAGAGCCACTCAAAAAGAGCGGATATGGTCAATATCTTCTGGGACTATTATCTTGATAAGCAGTGTTTGGGCCACTTGGCTGTGCCCTTCAAAATTAGGCTATCACTAAGTTTTTTGCTAAATTTGCGCTGATTTTGCGGACAAAATGACTGTTTTCAATTTGCAGGCACAAATCTGGTGTCTTGAAAAAAGAAGCAGCAATCTACCATAAATTTGTGCAATGAAAAACTCAGTTTCTGGCATCGCTGTAATGCTTCTGGTATGCCTGTCTCTGTATTCTTGCATGGCAAGAAAGGCTGAGCTGAAAAATCTGCAACAGATAGAAAATGTCTTCTACAAAGATGGTGAGTTGTTTAGCGGTATTGCCATTAGTAAGTTTAAGAACGGCCGGGTTCGTGTTCAAACTACTATCGAAGATGGTAAACAAAACGGCCTGCGAAGTGAGTGGTTTGAGAATGGACGACGTAGCAAGGAGATCAGTTTTCACGATGGCAGAAAAGAAGGTCAACTGATGCTGTGGCATCCCAATGGAGCAAAAAAACGAAAGGCGCAATTCTCAAACGACACCCTGCATGGCGAAATCAAAGAGTGGTTTCAATCGGGCAAGCCGAAAAGTCACGAATTTCGCAAGATGTCATTATTGTCAGGCAAAAAGCTCACCTGGTACAAGAGCGGGCAAATAAAATCTGAAGAGAATTATGAAGAAGGCAAGTTAAATGGCCTGCGAAAAACATATTTCGAAAGTGGCAATAAAAGAGTTGAGGCTACTTTTGCGGCTGGCTTGCTCGATGGAGTACGTAAAGAGTGGCACCAAACAGGAAATCAAAAGTCACTCGAGAACTTTAAGCATGACCTTCGAACTGGAGCTAAACAAGAATGGTATGAGGATGGGACTCTGAAGTTCGAGGTGTTATTTAATGACAAAGGTAACAAGGAAGGAAAGCAAAAGGAATGGTACGAAGACGGCACCTTGAAGTCAGAAACTCAATATAGAAACGGAATAATCGAAGGAGACGCTACCTTTTACGACAAAAGCGGGAAGAGGGTCCAGCGGAACTACTAACCACAACAGGTATGAGACATAGCTTAATCAATCTGCTTCTAGCAGCGATTTGTTTTTTTCTCTTTTCATGTTCTGAAAAGAAGTTAGATACTAAGTACTTGATCGAAGTTCAAGGAGCCTACATCTACGAAGGAGCACCATATACTGGTGTCGCTTATTCAAAATTTCCGAATGAGCAAGTAAAGATGAAGATAAACTATGTTG
Source organism: Chitinophagales bacterium (assembly GCA_020629205.1). Taxonomy (GTDB): domain Bacteria; phylum Bacteroidota; class Bacteroidia; order Chitinophagales; family UBA2359; genus JAHDDV01. The sequence goes on from JAHDDV010000011.1 coordinate 24,728, forward strand.
ACGGGAAATATGAAGGCATAACCCAGAGATTCAGGAAAGGCGGTACTATCGAAAAGGAGATCAGCTACAGTGCCGGAGTAAAGCACGGTCCTTCAAAAGCGTTTTTCCCAACGGGCCAGATATCTGTGGAAGAGAACTTTGTCAATGGGGTACGTGATGGGGAGAAGATATCTTACTTTCCAGACGGAAGCATTAGAAGCAAGAAAGTGTTTGCTAACGATCTGATCACTGGAGAGACCATAAGAAACTATGAGAATGGAAAAATCAAGGAGTCTAGTAATTATCTATTGAACAACAAGCATGGGTACTCTCGGCTGTATTTTGAGAATGGCCAGATGAAGTCGGAAGCCTACTTCGAAGAGGGCACTCAGGTAAAGGCAAGGAAGGCTTGGTATGAAAACGGTCAACTTAAGTTGCATGAATTCTATAAAGATGGAAAAGTTGATTCTCTCAAAAGCACTTGGTATGAATCCGGGAACCGACAGAGTGAGATCTTGTTTGTTAACGGAGTGAAACGAAGTGCAAATTCTTGGTATGATACCGGTAAGCCAAAGTCAGAAAAGAGCTTTGATGAGTTTGGATCCCCAATTGGCGAAATCAAAGATTGGTATGAGACAGGAACCCTAAAGAGAAGCACCGTCTTTAAAGAAGGAGGCAAAGAACATTTGGAGTTTCTGGAAGATGGAACCAAGAGCGTTGAAGAGATACTTGATAAGAACAAAAACGGTCACAAGATCACTTGGCACGACACTGGAAAAATGGCTAGTCGTAGAATACTTAAGAATGGAAGGGTAGTTGGAACCGCTGAGACTTGGTATAAAAACGGAAATCTCGAGTCTAAACAAACCTTTGTTGATGGAATGAGAGAGGGTAAGAAAATTGAGTGGCACATGAATGGAATAGTGAAGCAGGAAACAGTGTTTGAGAATGATGTGCGAGTTGGTAACCCGCTCAAGTGGAGTGCGGACGGAAAGCCATTAGTTGCAAAGCCCAATGCAGGGAAAGTGCAGAAGGGAAAAGGGAAGAAAGGACAAGGAAAAAAGGGTAAGAGGAAAAAGAAACAGAATCGTAAAGGTCAATCTGCCCAAGGAAAGTAGGAGCCTTTGCCTTCGAGTTTGAGCACACAGTGAAAATTTGACAATTGTGTGCAAAGATGCAACTGAACTATCATGGATCAAAGGCACATTGGGGGCTTCTTCGGACTCGAAATAGATTTACCCCGTCTCGAGCAGAAACAGCACAGCAGCGCTTTATCACTCACCACGGGTCGGGCCTGCCTTGGATACATTTTGCAGGAATTGAAACCCACAAAGGTTTATTTACCTTATTATGTATGTGATACCCTTCTTTCAGCTATAGAGGATCAAGATGTTGGATTTGAATTCTACTCGCTGGACGACAATCTGGACCCAGCTAATAATATGGACCTCAAAGATGATGAACTTCTGATTTACATCAATTATTTTGGCCTCAAGAAACAGACTGTAGAACACCTCGGCAGCCAATTGGGATCTCAATTGGTGATAGACAACACACACAGCTTCTTTTCAGGCCAATATGAATCCCAATGGTCATTTACCTCGGCAAGGAAATTCTTTGGCGTACCAGACGGTGCGTATCTTTATTGCCCAAAGATATTGTCTCATTCGTATAAAATTCCCGATGATAACAGCAAGCCAGCGCTTGATTTTCTTGTAAATCGTAAAATCGGAAAGACTGGCCTTGCCTACAAACAATTCAAGAAGCATGAAGAATCACTGGGAACTCAAGTGAAGGGAATGTCAGAAATAACCAGGTGGATACTATCGACAGTGGATTATGAAGATATCCAAGCAAAGCGAATCGCCAATTTTGAATATCTAAAGGGTGAGCTGCACACATTAAATAAGCTTGATATCGGTATGGATTGGTCTAGTGATTCTCCGTTTTGCTATCCCCTACTTCTCGAAAAGGAGGTAAAGAGGCAAGGATATTACGACAAAGGGTACTTCATCCCGACGATTTGGGCAGATACAATCGTACGTATTGAGACTGGCTTTGCTTTTGAAAAGCAGTTCAGTCAACAACTCTTGCCACTACCAGTGGATCATCGCTATACCCCTGCTGACCTGGAGCCGATGGTAGAGTTTATTAAGTCGGAAAATCCTCCATCATAGAGTATTTTCATAACATTTATTCTTTGTAAAGTTGAGTTATTATGTACAATAAAGTAATAGTAATTGGCGGTATAGCGCGAAGTGGGACCAGCTGGTTAGGGCAAATTATCGATAGCTCTCCGGACGTGATATATCACTTTCAGCCGCTGTTTTCTTACGCCTTCAAAGGAAGAGTGAATGAAAACTCGTCAGAAGGAGAATTTAAAGCATTCTTTGATGACATCTATGAAAGTAGGGATAGCTTTATGCAGCAACAAGATAAGCGTGATTCCGGAGATTACCCGATTTTTCACAAGAATACTCCTCCTAATACACTTGCCTTTAAGACCTGTCGATATCAGTATGCTATTGAGCCAATGCTTCGGAAAAACCCAAAAGTAAAAGTCTTAGGAATTGTGAGAAATCCCTGCGCTGCATTGAATTCCTGGATGAGTCACCCAAGTGAATTTCCCAAAGGATCGGTCAGAAGTGAGGAATGGAGACACGGCAAATGCAAAAATAGCGGTCCCGAAGATTTCTATGGATATTACAAGTGGCGTGAGGTTGCAAACAACTATCTTGACCTTAGGGACAAATACCCTGAACGAGTTTTGGTAGTAAACTACCAAAACCTGGTTTCAGATACGATATCACTAGTTGAAGAAATATACGCATTTACAGGTTTGGAGCTTACTGAACAAACGAAGAACTTCTTGCAAAAAAGCACAAGTACTCATAACAACAACTACTATGCTGTGTTCAAGGACAAATCTGTGGCGCATCGTTGGAAAGGAGAACTCGAACCGGAAATTGCGGCAGAAATTGAAGCGGATATTCGTGGAACACGATTGGAACAATTCCTAAATTAATCGGGAGTTGGAGCTATAGGAAGATGAGGGAAACCAATGAAGCATTTATGAAAGTATCGATTGTAATACCAGTGTTTAGGAATCAGGGCTCACTTTGGCTTTCATACGAAAGTATTCGAGATCAGATAAAAAAAGAATACCCCGACTTCTCGTATGAGTTCATCTTTACTGATGATGGATCCGATGACAATTCATTGTCTGAGCTTCTAGAGATCAGATCTGCAGACCCTCAAAACGTAACCGTAATTAGGTTTTCGAGAAACTTCGGACAATTTGCCGCTATCTCGGCAGGATTGCAGCGAGCCAAAGGTGATATGGTTGTCAGTATTTCCGCTGATTGTCAAGATCCACCCGAGTTGATCCCCAAAATGATTGCTGGCATTCTCGATGGATACGATATCGTATTAGGCACTAGAGAAAGTAGAAATGATTCTGTCATTAAAAACCTTACTGCTGCCATTCACTTTAAGTTGATGAGGATCGAAAACCCTACCTACCCAAAGGGGGGATTTGACTTCTGGATGTTGAGTCGTAAAGCCCTACAGTCTCAACTTCAGTTCACCGATCACATTCGATCTATGCAAGTTGACATTCTCTCTCTGGGCTACAAAGTGCTTCAAATACCCTATGAGCGACGTAGACGTACGATCGGGAAGTCTCAATACAATTTCAGCAAGAGACTCAAGGTGAGCCTCAATCAAATTCTTAGTACTTCATATTGGCCACTTCGACTAGCCTCAAGTATAGGATTAGTAACTACCTTATTTGGGTTTCTGTTTGCGATGAAGATCGTTTACAACTACTTTTTTACTACTACTCCGTTCGATGGCTGGGCCCCTATTATGGTTGTGCAACTTGTACTGGGTGGTATGACAATCTTCATGTTGGGAATCAGTGGAGAATATTTATGGAGGATCTATCATGAGACTAAAGCACGACCGATGTACTTGATAAACGAAATCTTGTCTCCGGAGCAGCCCAAAGTAGGGCTTGAAATACAATCAAATGATGAGTTGGGCCATGGAGAAGCTTAGGCAAGTTCTGCAAAGTATCCGATTATTCCTAAACTCCCGGCTTGGTCTTTTATTCAAAATTCTGGTTAGTATCTCCTTGTTGGTGTATTTTTTTAGCACCATAGATTTCCCAAAGTTCCTGCAGATATTAAAGCAAATCAGCACACCATTCCTACTTTTCATCTTCATTTTAATTATAGTACGGAACTATATTTCAGCATTTCGTTTTCAGATTTTGTGCAAGATTAAGAAACATGTTGGCCTCTTCACCTTAGGCAACCATTATTTCATTGCTAGCATGTTCAATATGTTTCTACCTACCTCTATAGGTGGCGACGGAGTTAGAGTGTTATTGCTTAAACGAGAAGGAGTAGACCAGGTAGATAGTCTTTCGTTAATCTTAATTGAACGTTTTGTAGGATTCTTCTCTTTTGTGCTGTTTGCTTTCACAGGCTTGTTTTTTATTTCTTTGCCCATCATCATCAGCGTGATAGTTATTGGAATTACGATATGCTACATCAGCTTATTCGTATTTGTGTTTTTCCCTTCCGATCGATTTCGTGGCTGGTCCAAATTCTCGGGAAAAGCCACTGAAATCTTAGAGCAACTTAGAACAAATCGAGCACATTTACTACAGGTAATGTTGGCCTCCCTTATTTTCCAGCTCGTGTCGATCTATATCAGATATATGGTCGCCCTTTCCTTTGGTATTGACATCGGATTTGCTCCTTTTCTAGTTTTCATTCCCTTGATCAATCTGATATCTCTGTTACCGATTAGTTTAGGAGGGATGGGACTCCGTGAATTTGGCTTTGTACTGCTGTTTAGTCAAGTAGGATTGACGCAGGAACAGGCTCTTTTAGTATCTTTGGGGACATTTATGACGCTAGTGACCAGCGCAATCATAGGAGCGCTAATCTTTGGTTATCAACGCATAGTATCAGATGTTTCCAGTTTTCAATAGCGAACTGCCAAAAAGAACTCACAGCCATGAAAAGGAGAGAACCATTTTTTATTATTGGAAGGTCTCGATCAGGAACTACCCTGTTGAATCGGATGCTCAATCACCATCCGCAGATTTTTGTTCCTCAGGAATCACCGTTCATAATGCATCTGTATGCCAAATACGCCAAAAAGAAAGTCTGGAAGCAAGACGATATCCTCAGCTTCATAGACGACTTGTGGAAAGAGGCTCGTATAAAACAATTTTGGAAGTTGGACGAGGTTGCGTTTGATCTCGAAAAGCGCCTACTTGCATTGGGACAAGAAACAAACTTCAAGCAGCTTTGTGAAACTACAATCTACCAACAAGCGATAAAATCCGGAAAAGCTACCGCCACTCTGATGGGAGATAAAAACCCATCTTATTCGCTATACGTCGATGAGCTAATAAGCGTGTTTCCTCAGTCACAATTTATACTAGTAGTCAGGGACCCGAGAGATAACATCATCTCTGTAAAGAACTCACGTTTTGACTATAATGATACGACCATCCTTGCTGAAAGATGGGCTGGAATAAATCAACACATTCTGAAGGCCGCGGAAAAATACCCCTCGAACACACATTTAGTCCGGTTTGAAGATTTGCTGGCTGAACCTGCAGTGGTTTTACAAAAGATTTGTGCCAAGTTGAATATCCCATATGAATCCCAAATGTTGGATTTTTGGAAAAGCAATGAACAGCTGGAAAGTTGGAAAGTGTTCAAGCCACGTCCCTTGGAGAAAGGCAAGATTGACAGCTGGAAGAGCAAAATGAACGAGAAAGATGTAGTGATATCTGAAATGATTTGTAAAGATTTGATTGATAAACTGGGGTACACGGAGTGCGAGAGCAGCTCTGATTCGGTACAATACCTTACTAGTTTGCCTAAACAAATGGTGGGCAAGGCCAGCAATTTTCTGGAAGATAGGATCTTTCACCTACCATTAGGGCTCAGGGTTACCATTATAGATACTTATAGAAGATTGACAAACACCTTATAGATTGTTGCAGTGGTCTTGAGACCTTGTGCAAATCAGCTGTCCAAACTCCAGTAGTATTCATAAAATCAATTGAAGAATTGTGGAAACAATCAAGAAAATCCAGGTAACGAAGAGTTTTCTTCCTCCGAAAGAGGATTACCTTGCTTATATCGACAAGATATGGGAAAGCAAATGGCTCACCAACAATGGCCCCTTTGCCAGAGAACTAGAGCAGAAACTTGCTAGCTTTCTAGACGTCAAGCATGTTCTTTTTGTAGCTAATGGTACATTAGCACTTCAGGTGCCTCTTAAAGTCTGGAAATTTGATGGAGAGGTCATTACAACACCTTTCTCATACGTTGCAACAACGTCAAGCATTATGTGGGAGAACTGTACCCCTGTGTTTGCCGATATTGACCCAAATACCTGCTGCATATCCCCAGAAGCAATTGAGGCTGCCATAACTGCACGTACGCAAGCAATAATGACCACCCACGTATATGGTATACCCAGTGACGTAGAAGCCATTGAAGCAATCGCGCGTAAACACAAGCTGAAGGTGGTATATGATGGAGCACATGCATTTGGGGGAAATTACAAAGGACGGTCTATCCTTTCCTACGGGGATGTATCCACAGTAAGCTTTCATGCTACGAAACTCTACCACTCAGTTGAAGGTGGGGCAATCATCACAAACGATGATGAGTTGGCCGCGCAGATGAAGCTGGCCAGAAGCTTTGGGCATATTGGTGACGAGCATTATAGTTTAGGAATAAACTGCAAAAATTCTGAATTCCATGCTGCAATGGGCTTGGCTATCCTACCCTATTTTGGCGAAATAGTAGAAAAGAGAAAGGAAATCTTTAAAGTCTATGATGCTGCTCTACCGAAGCTAAAACTAAAAACAGTTACAAAGCCAGCTGGCCTCGACTACAATTACCCGTATTATCCTGTCTTCTTTGAATCCGAGGAAGAGGCCCTAAGAATCAAGGAGGGATTGGAGAAGTCTGGCATTTTCACTCGTCGATATTTCTTTCCCTCACTCAACCTTTTACCTTATCTCACGGGACAAGAATGTCCGGTAGCTGAGCGGCTAGCAGTCTCCGTGCTGTGCCTTCCTCTTTATCATGATTTGTCGATTCCTGAAGCCGAGTTTATCGTAGAACGGCTTTCACAGTTGATCGATCAGAAATAATCTCCGTAAAGCAGCATTTGATAATCAAAATAAGTATGTCAGAGTCCTCCAATAAGTATGATAGGTTAGCAATGTTGATCTTGTTCATGTGGCCTTTCGTTTTTTTATTCAGGTTCAATTTTGGTGGTCTTTTTCCTCCTGAGTATTTCACACTTGATGTTGTGCACTTTTATTACCCAAAGGTATACTTGCTCAAGCATCTGTCTGAGTTTAAGTTTCCACTTTGGTCACCAGTAGAAGCAGGAGGGTTTCCTTTCTTTTCTAATCCATTCAATCAGGCCTGTTATCCCCTAAATATACTATTGGCAATTTACTACAAACTTGCAGGAGGGTTTAGTTGGTTGGATTACCAGCGATTTTCCACTTTAGGCATCTCAATGTTTGCAGTTTTTGGCTACAAATGGCTTAGATCCTTGAGAGTTGATCTCAGGCCTGCCTTATTCACGATGCTTGTAATGGCGATAAGCTATAAAGTTGTGGGAACGATGAATAGAGCACCAGCAACACACGGTTTAGCTTGGATGACAATGATTTTGTGGGGGATGACCGAGGTTGTCTTGCACGGCAAGAGGAGAAAAGGTGGATTGCTTGTGGTAATCGCCACCTTCATGCTTTTCACGAATCTCTATCCTTACTACATCTACTATTGTATTTTCCTTGTTCCTCCCTATCTACTTTTCCTTGCATTTGGCGGAACTAGAAAGGCCTATACCGGTATCGAATCAATTGATCTATTTGCAAGCATCAAGACCCTTGCTTTGTCTTTTGCTACACCCCTTGTGTTGTGTTTGCCATTTCTAATAAATGTTAGACATACCCTAGCCACCATCAACACAAGAAGCGAAGCCTCTGCGCTGTACACTAAAAGTGGCAGCTTTGAATTCCCTGACACACTCGGTGCACTAGTTTGTCCTCCCTTTAGTGACATGAGAGGTTGGTATTACTTTGGGCTTTTCGCCTTGCTCATCATACTTCTGTATATTGTCAATCACTTCTATTGTGTCTCCAAAAGAAAACCATCTAAGTTGATCTTGATGACTCTGTTTGGGTACTTCCTATTTATCACCTTCCTCTCATACACGAACTCATTACTCTTCGAATTGTTTCGAAATTACTTTCCCGGATTTGGAAACTTCAGGGCTTGGGGAAGACTGAATGTAATAATGGTTTTCATTTTCTCTCTCATACTGAGCCGAGCATATAACTTTCTAGAAGAGATACTACTCGAACCGGAATCACGTATATCTGACTTCAAAAGAAAGATTTTCCCTTTCCTTGGCTTATTCTCTTTGTGCTATGTGGTTGTTCTTCTAACACAGGTATTCTTGTTTTCCACAATGAATTATGATCACCTATGGCGACTGAGAATCCTTGCTCTGTTCCCCGAATTTCAGCACTACTTCTATGTATATATTGGTGCCATTGGCTTTGTCGTTATCTCTCTTGCAGTCTTTTTGGCTTCTCGCAAAACTTCATCCCCGTTTTCTCTAAAAACAAGGAGACAGATGTCCTTTGCACTCATCCCAATATTGGTATTTCCAATCGGGCTAGATGTAGGCTACACTTCGATCTACCTTCGCTCTCACCCCAATCGTGAGTTTGTCTCTGGTCCTGCTCACATGGAGCGTCAAGATTTCGATCTTCAAGCCAATCTTATGACAGCATTCGAGGCGCCAAAGCACTCCGAATACATCAAGCAAATTCAAATGCCAGTCTTCTTTGACAAAAAGACTCCAATGCTGTCAGTGAGAGCAGGTATTACCTTTTGGATGGGTTCGTATACTCGGTTTATTGAAGCAAACTCCGAGGTAATTCCAAGAAGAGAGTGGCGGAGACTGTACAAGTTCAAACCAGATCTCAAGGAATTTTTAGGAATGAATGATGGTACTAAACTCTATTTCTCCAAGCGTATCGATTATCCTATTAACTCGGTGGCTGACTTTCTTGATGACGCTTACCAACATGAGACCAGCTCAGATTTTCAATATTTCGTGTACAACTACACAGGCGACGTTGTCGACATTGCAATCAATGCTGAAAAGGATGGTTTTTTCACACTCCTTGACAACTATAACAAGGACTGGTATGTCGAAGTTAATGAGGAAAGAGCCAAGATTGACAAACTGTTTGACACCTTCAAATCCGTGAGGGTCAAGAAGGGATTGAACTACATGCATTTCAGGTATGACCCTCCCTTCTTCTCGATCTTGCGACGAGACGGGGAAAGGGTATTTCCTCCAAGAGACGCCCCTCTTCTGGTGCAAAAGAAGCACAAAAAACAAAAACAATCGAACGCCAAAAAGGCGAGAATAAAGAATCTTAAGCGTTTAATCAATGAGCGCGCAGCCACTCTCTCTGCAAGCAAGACAGTAGAGTGGCAACCAAGTGTGAACCTAAGCATAACCGGCCAGAAAATCAAAAGTAATATACCGGTATTATGGGGAGGAGCCGGTACTGTATCTAGTAATCGATTGGGTGCAAATCTAGATGGGTACCTGGAATTCAAGATCAATGAGCTGCAGACAACCAGATTCATTGGGTTTTCAAAGCAGAACGTGGACAATCACTTCGAAACAATTGATTACGGAATTCACATCACCAAGGAGAAGCAGATAAACCTTTATCATCAGGGTCGAAGAATACGCGAAGGGATAGATGTGAAGGTAGACGATGTTCTTGCTATCCAACGAATTCAAGGGCACATAGTATTCCGTAAAAACGGAGTAATCGTTGGGCTATTGGAGGACGAAACGAATTCAAGCTTGTTGATAGATCTTAGCTTTTTGTCAAAAGGAGGCAGCTTCGAGAGTGTCAGGTGTAGCTTTTAACGTACCAAGACTTTGATTACCATTCCAAGATTACAAAAACGAATTTTCGGTCATTGCTGATTACGACAGACCCAGGATTTGGCCAAGCCCTGATCTTGCTGAAAGCCTCGGCTGAAACCTGACTCTCAATTGATTCCCTAGACGCTCTACGCTTTGGTCTAAAGCTAAACTCAGCCGTCTCTCCATGAATACGGAAAGCCGCGATCATTCGCTTCATTGAACAATCCCAGATTCCACAGTTCAGCATGGATCGAAACCAATCCTGATCATCAGAGGTTGGGAGATCAAACATTAAGTTTTCCTTTGCAAAAGGTGGACTTCCCAATACGACGAGCTCATACTCGCCATTCGGATCGTACTCTGGCGATGCATGCATGTAGGAAATCATTTGTCTTGTCATATTGAAATCCCGATTATTAGACATTGACTTAGTGAAAATTGCATGACTGTTGTTAAAGCCAAATCCAAGCAGCACAACTGCCAAGACTGAAACGTAAACTGTAGACAAAACCTGATTTTTTGCACGCAACCAGGCAATAGGAAAGGCAGATGCAAAAGCAAAAGCCAAAGCCAAGGGTACCATGGAATTATAACGGAAGGATGCCGTTCCCTTCAACACACCAATTGACCAAGGAAGTAACATAAAACATAAGAATAGACCAACAAAAACAATTACTGCAAAAGGGCCTTTCTCTTCTTTGTTAATCCGACCATTTATCAATTGCGAAAGCAATAATCCACCAGTGAAAACCCAAGAGTACAGGTAGATCAACTTGGTCCAAAGAGGAATCAACTGTTGTTCGGAGGTGAAGTATTTGAACACAAAAGCTGCTACCGAGGTAAGATTCTTTCCGATTCCATTCTTCTTGTCGACCGCTGTCATACTATATCGGCCACCTTCTGCCAAAGGAACTTCATATAATACAATGGACAATTTTACTGTAATTACATAAGCTATGGCAAAGAAAAGCCCAAGTACGGCTGACCAAGCTATCCAACTTAAGACCGTTTTTAGAGGCCGTTCCAACAACTGTAATGCCAGCCAAACAAAGAGAATCATGATTGGAAAGAAAACATAATTCTGGTATGAAGCTGCTGTTATAGTGAGAAGTACCCCTGACAGAAGCAAACAAATCACCCTGCGTGCAACGGTACTACCTTCTCTTTCTAATACCTCAGTAATAAACAAGTAGATGGAAAAACTTCCAGCAAAAAGTGCAAAAGCCAATGGAAGATGCCCCATGTTAAACAAGTAGGCTTCAATCCAGATGGGATACAAAGCCAAGCAACACATGAAAACAATCTTCTGCAGTTTATCTTCAAAACGAAACAGGTGATTGCAGATGACACCGGAGAAGATGACCCCAGCTCCAAGAAGTGCAAAAGAAAAACTTGGCCCAATTCCTCGATTGTGGGCTAAATCTGAGATCAATCTATACATCCAGCGCCCTATGCGAACAGGAAAGTCTCTAGTCTTCTGGGCAGTGGTAATAGTACCCCAATCATCTCCAAGGTAGATGACATTGAACATCAAAAATCCAAAGGAGGACAAGATGGCCACCATTCCCCAGAAACAGGCCATCCTATTTTCGTTGAGCGCAGAGAGTAATCGTTCCATACATTGAGCTTTCTGACTAGATGAGACTCTTTATCCAGTCACTAAGTTTGTGCTTGTATTTGAATCCTGAAATCTCCTTTAGCTTGGTGTCATCGAAAACAGTATCTCCGGATTCGATCAATTTTGCATTTGCAGGCCATGGTTTAAATTTTACCGAAACCCCGTACTTTTTTGCAATCAGGCCAGCTACCTCCACGAGTGTACAATTGTCCAAACTGCCAATATTGAAAATCTGGTTAGTCGTTGCGTTCATCGGGGCAGATTCTACCACAAGGCTGCAAATGTCATTAACATGCGTAAATGTACGACTAATATTTCCATCCCCATAGAGATCAATGTCTTCTCCTCTCTGGGCCCTTCCTAGAAAAAACCCGATAGTTCCATAGGAATAGCTCTCAAAGAGGTTTCCATAGGGCACACAAATACGATATATAACATAAGGAATATCAAACCTATTCTGGTAAGCTTTGAGATAGCCCTCGCAGGCATGCTTATTTTGAGCGTAAATGGTCTTGGCCTCTTTCTGGGCATCCTCAGCAAGAAGACCCGGATTTCCCTTGTAAACTAACCGGGTTGAAGGAAAGACTACTTTGGATTTGCCGCCGTGTTTCCTTCTGGCATCAAGGATGTTCAATAATCCAAGTTCATTAACCTTCAGGAAATCTGCATAATTGTTGAAGCTCTGATCAGTACCCGTCATTCCGGCAAATACGTAGATAAAATCTACATCAAAATCTAATTCCTCCACACTTTGAGGCGATGTGACATCCACTGATTTGTAGTTCACGAGGTCATCTTTGGACTCATCAGCATGTCCACAAGGGAGCACTTGTGCACCCGAATTCTCGAGTGCCTTTACCAAATGGCGCCCAAGATATCCGTTGGCTCCGAAAAATAGAACTTTCATAGTCTAATGGTTCAATCGCTTGTGAACAATGTATGTGGGTCTCTTTTTTACTGATTCAAAGGTTCGACCTACGTACAATCCGACCATCCCAAGAACCGATATGATGGCCCCAGAGAAAAAGGTGATCAGCACAGCAAGGCTCGTCCAACCTGCAACTGGCACCCGTCCTGAAAAGTAGAGAAAGAACATGACAACAGCAGCTACTACAGAGATTGCTGAGATCATCACTCCAAATTTGACGCTGAGTCTTAGTGGTTTATCAGAAAAGGTAAGAATGGTATTAACAGCAAGCATTAACCTTTTTCTAAATGAGTAAGAAGAGCCACCTATCTCTCTTTCTGCATGTTTTATCGATACCTTGGTACGATTGAAGCCTATCCATTGAATCATCATGGGGTAGTAGCGATTAGAGTCATTCATCTGCTTAAGGGCTTCTACTGCATCACGATGAATAATTGCAAAATTGGCTACAGAACTGTCTTGGACAGTTTCAGAAAGGTAGCCAAGTACTTTGTTGAACCATCTTGATACAAACTTCTTGAAGAAGTCATCTTGTCGATTGTGTCGGCTGGCAACTACAATCTCAAAACCTTCGAGTGCTTTGCTGTATAATTTTGCAATTTCAGCGGGATCATCCTGCAAATCACAATCCATCGTAACGACATATCGCCCAGCACTTGCATCAAGCCCAGCCTGAATGGCATGTTGCTGACCGAAGTTGCGACTAAGCTTGATTCCCTTAACATGTGGGTAGCGTTCGCAGTTTTCTTTAATCTTAGCCCAAGAATTGTCAGGACCACAATCTTCGACCAAGATTATTTCGTAGCTATCAGTAAGTCTCGAAACTTCATCCGAAATCCTTTGCACCAAGGCATCCACCAAAGGCTCTGCCCGGTAGACGGGACTTACAATCGATATTTCAATATTTTGTTTCACAGACTTTCCAGACAATCAAATAGGAATTATTCTACAATAGATGCAAAATACAGACTTGCATCGACTCGATAAAGCGCTTTTGCTTTTTTACAACATCACAATTAGACTTACTTTGCAATGTAATCTGCTTCAAGATTTGAAGTGAAATTTATGTACTAGGCCTGATCCCTCAGTTCTTGCAAGAGACGACTTTGATGTAATATTTGATCATACTTCCCTGAAAAGCTTCCCTCATTGATGCATCTAGTAAACTCCAACAGCAAGTTTATGAAGTGGTTCTCGGCAGGAATACTAAAATCTTCCAGATAGCCCTGCTTTTCCAATCTGATAATTGGCTCTTCTGCCGGCTTAGGTGTAAAAGCCTTCAAAGCAGTGATTTTCC
>JAHDDV010000297.1 GCA_020629205.1 Chitinophagales bacterium
GTGGAGCGAGCTTTGCTGGTGGGCTCCAAAATAATAATTTGGATCCCCATACATACGTATCTAACCTAACTACTGTAACCAAGGTGCTACACTAGATGAATTCTAAAAAAGGCCGGATAGTTTCCTATCCGGCCTCTACTTACTTTGACGCTATTAGGTTGGCAAGGCAGTCCATCTGCCTTCGCAGCGTCTATCGGGAAGTTCTGTTTTTTCCGGCCTGTAGGTTAAAGCTAACACCTCCTAAGGCGACTCCGTCAACCTCATGCACCAGCGTTACCAAATTCTTTGGATCAATTCCTGGCGGCAATGCTTCTTTTGGCACTACATTCTTTCGATTTTCCGACAGTTTACTTTGTACGGAATTCAAATCAATGAGCTCCTTGTTAGGATGGTGGAAAATTCGAAGTGTATCGGTCCTTTCGTTTCCCGGTTGCAATTCGCAATTGTTGATTGCTCTCAGGTCGCTTGTTGAAACCTTGAAATCACTTAGACCGTGAGGCACCACTCTGATCTGTACTGGGGCATTTAGCTGTGGCCATCTTCGGCGAACAATGCCAATGTCTACGGAGCCAGCAAATGGCATGACGACATTGCCGAAGTTGGAAACCAGCCTCTTGTTGTCCTGATTGATATCTCCTGGCGAGGTAACGACGGCTTTGATGCAAAAGTGACTACTGGCACCATCCGGCACAGGAGCCCAATTCACCTCGACCGTCCTGCTCGTGCCTGCTGCTAAGGTGAGTCCTGTTCTTGTCTGGATGGTATTGCTGTCATCTCTGACGGGCTGCCAATCGGAGTCCTGCAGCCCTCCTGAAGCATTCTGATAATAGAACTGGATGCTGATGTTTGTTGCTGCCAGATTGCCCTTGTTATGCATGCGCAATTTCAGTTTGTTGTTGCGGTTGAAGAACACTGTGCTGTCAGCTACACCGTCACCATTATTGTCTACCCAAACATCAGGCGAAATCCAGGTCCAGGCCCAATCTCTCGAATCTATTTCATATTCTGTCTTCATGATGGAGTGCCATCTGGTGATCATCACATCTGATGAAGGTGCAGAGGCATTCACTTGTATGCTGAAGTTACCTGCTGTTTCCGCGCCACTCACAACCAGTACGATCTTGCGCAGCTTCTTGGTTCCTCTGAGGTTTGTTAGCATCTTGGTGTAGTTGGCATGATCTGTACGATGGATGTCTCTCACATTGCCATCTTCATCAATCAATGCTATTTGGAATATCGGCCTAATTAAAGCAATGTTTGCAGTAAAGTCAACCACCAAATTGGTGACAGCGCTATCAACCCCAATTTCGAAGTAATGGCGGCCAAATCTATTGACAGCGGCAGTGAAGTTCAACACATTTGTACTGGTCAAAGTGCCGCTCCCCGACAAGGCTACCGATCGTAATGTAGTACTGGTCGTTGCCCCAATTACATCGTCTATATGGATGTTCTCCTCATCCTCCATGAAATCAAATCTGCGGTCCGGCACATTGATGCCCTGATCCTTAAGATAGCATGCCAGTGCAAAATTCCCCAGGGTTGTTTCGGAGGAAGTTCGGTCAAGCCTTGCTGCATCCAGATAGCCAAATTTTGCCAATCGTTGATACCAAGGTAGGTTTCTTACAGCGGTTTCGATGTCGGCCGTACTGGTGCTTCCAGCATCACATGCTTCTATGATGGCCTTGTAGGTTTCCACCCCTATTTTGGGTTCATGTATTGTCCGAATTCGAGAAGACAATTGCTCCGCAATGTATCGCCAGAAAAGGCTTGTCTTGTAACTCGCTGTTGGCAGCGCCAAATTAGGCTGAACCAAGAGACCAGGACCATTGAAGTTGTTGTCTGCCTCATCCAGGTATCTGTTCATGCTGTCGGCTGCGCTGTCTTCTGCAAAAACAGCTCCTCCTTCAATCATGGCGCTTCTCCAATCGCCAGAAATCGAATACTCATACTGCACCATATGAAATAATTCATGCACAGCAACTGCGCAAATCAGATCATCAGCCATTTGATTGCCCAGCGTCATACCGGAGGGGTTTGCAAAACCGTATGGAATATTGATTATGTTGACGGGAATCAATCCGGAAGCTGCGGGGTTTCGCAAGCTGAAAGGCGCATTGATATAGGAATTCAGGGCTCTCTGCAACCAGAAGCAAATCCGCTTAATGTAGGTAGGCATTGTGCCAGCAGGCAGTGTGGTCAACAAGTTTGTAGTGCCGGGATCAAATACATCTTCGGCTGCCTGAGACAGATCAACTGCATCTGCACCGGTGGTCTGATAAGTAACTCGAAAATCACCACAGTTAACAGTGACCGATGCAAAACTCGCGTTCAATCTACCGAGGATTTCCTCAATCTGCACCTGCAAATCCCGTGGCCAATCTTTGATCCTGATCAGTTCATCTATGACTTCCAGGATTGGGGTAGCACTGATGACAGTAAGCTCGTGAGCATCTCGACGATCGGGAAGAAGAAGCTTTGGTGATAGCCGCTCAATGGTATTACGCTCCCTCTTGCTGATCTTCTTGTTTACCACTGCCTTAGCAATACAAATCAGTGTCTCCGGTTTTAACTTTTCAAGCTCTTGGGCATCAAGCTCCATATCCCCTACTACCGCAATGCGCCCAGAAGCCGGGCCTGAGCCATCGACAAGGGATTGCTTTTCATTTGGCAGCGCTATCTGGATCTCATTGTCCTTCTTTCCGGGCTGCAATGGAAGTGTTGTTCGCTCCAGCAGGCTTGCTCCCTCCTTGCTTTCCGCATACAAAACCATCTTGCTAAGGTCCAGTTCCGAGAATTTGTCGGCAGCAATCGAGATTCGAAACTTGCCTGTCTTAGTACTGGTAGCAGCAAGGGAATCCTGTCCCTTCTTTGCTTTATGACCAGCAGCCACCAGCTTGATGCGCACCCCTGAAGCAGGATGCTCTTCAGTCCCCCAAAACACCTGGCCTTGCAGGAGCAGCTTCTTCCGTTTGATTGTCGGTTTCTTTGAAACAACTTCAGCTTTCATACTCTTAAAATTTGTGTGAATAAAAATTGGTTATCTCACTATCTTGCCCACGGCTTTTGCCACGGAACAAGTAATTTTGCTTGCATAGAGTGGATCTATTACTAAATCCGTGTCGCGATGATAGAAGGGATTTGCATCATTCAAGGGCTCCCCTTCCATATTGATAAAGAAGTCTTCTGAGACAACTACGGCTGCATAGCCTTGCTCATGAAATGCAGCATGATCACTGCGGTTTATCGCCCCATCAAAATCGATTCTGCTTGCCCCCGCACCGTTACTAATTCCCTGATACAACTGAGCAGATCCTGCTCCCAAATATGGAAGTGAAGCAGCGACAATCTCCTCTGCAAGTGGTAGGCTCAGATCCCGGATAGCAGGATCAGTGTAGCCAGCGTGTACCTCAAAGATGTCGTGAGCATCTGCGTTATAACCAACCATGTCGAGGCAGATTGCCCCCTTTACCGCTGCATTGTTGGACTTCAATAAATGGGCATAGGCTTTCGATCCCACCAATCCCTGTTCCTCTGCATTGAAGAAGCAAAATCTTATGGTGTCTCTGAAGCAGCCTTCGAAAGATTTGAAGTATTTCGCCATTTCGAGAACAGCTGCGATACCCGAGGCATTGTCGTCTCTTCCAGGTGCCGGATCTGTCATAGGGTTATAAGCACTGGTTGAGCCAGCTGTAGAATCGAGGTGGCAGCCAACAAGCAAGAGGTCTGCACCAAATCGGATATCGAGCAGGCGTTCCCACCAAGGCCGGTGATTGGCTAGAATTTCCTCCAGCAAACTCTGACTCAAATCCTTGACCGCCTGAGGTGGCGGGGAAGGGTCTGCTTCAAACTGCCGATTAATCAACTTGCGGAAATCCTCTGGATCAATAAAGGGAGCCCCGGAAGAATTGAGCTTTAGCTTTTGTTGCAATATCTTACGAATCCGATACTTTCCGGCTCCGGGCAGATCAGCCACGACATTGCGATAGGTCCTGCCCTGATATTGAAACTCATGGAATTGAGGACTGTAACCCAGATCTTGTAGGTCGTCAAAGAGAGCTTGCACTGCTCTGGCATTGTGCGGGTGCAGAATGTGGCGAGACACAATGGGACCTTCAGAGTCTAGATCTGCTGCTCCACTATAGCGATTATTCCAAATCTCGAAACTTGAAGCCGTTGAAGGTTTAAGAAAGTACTTCCACCAGGGCACTAGTTTCAAAACGCTTTGCTCAAAAATACTTTGTTGAAGTTCCGACAAAGGCAAGGCAGCGGCTTGCTTCCGATTTCGCAGATGCTTGTCATCCGGGAAAAGACTGAGCATATGTCCATGGCTGCCGTGCAGGCTCGGGAGGGGGTCCTTTCCCTCAAGCACCACTAAACATTTCTGTCCATCAAACTGAAGAATTTTGCTCTGCTTCACAAACTCTTTCAAGCCAGTATGCTCGTCAATCTGGACGAGGGTCAAATCCTGGATGTCGGGATCAAAGGTCAAGATATCACAAGGAAATCCTCCCGCAATTACCCGGTCTAATTCCGTTTCAGATAGTAGGCCCACAATCTCAAGTGTGCCCTTTTCGCCTTCCTCGATATGATAGCTTTGAAGGGATGGGAAGTAGGAAAGGTATTCTTTGTTTAGCGTGATTTTAACGGGAACTATCTTATATCCCTTCCTCTTGAGCAGCGCAAGGTCTATAGATGGGGCCACGTCAAAACCCTGATTCTTCCATCGCTCTCTCAGCACCCGATCGTAGGACACCAGAATAGCATTCTTGGCGTCTTTGATGGATTTTTCAGATTGGAACAGCTCGTAACCTAGCCCATCCTCTGATGCATTTGCCAGTTGCTGTTTTACTCTTTGATGGTAGCTGAAGGACTTGAGGCTTCTGCCTTTGTCTCCAACAAATACCCCTAATCGATGATCCGGATAGAGGTAGATCTTTGCTTGAACTTTCTTGCCTATTGCCATGATGTAAGTTGATTTGCATGATTCCACCATTGACAAAAAAACTGAGAGAAATAGGGCCGTTCGTTTAGGTGATGTCCCTAGATTATCCGATTTGTTACCATGCTCGTTTGTGTTTTTTGTTTTTTCTTGAGATTAGTGATGGATTACGA
Organism: Chitinophagales bacterium; assembly: GCA_020629205.1. Lineage (GTDB taxonomy): Bacteria > Bacteroidota > Bacteroidia > Chitinophagales > UBA2359 > JAHDDV01. The sequence continues at coordinate 5,113 of JAHDDV010000297.1, forward strand.
GGTGGGGTTTAAACAAGATGGTGCTATGACAAGGCGGTGCCTTGTCTATACGACTTTGCTGTTGTGGATCAATTGCACATCTCGTAGTAATAAGTACTTTGCTTCGTAATGCAACTTTATTGCGACCTCTGCGAGGTCGCTGAAGACAGCCATGATTGGCGACATTGATATGTCGCTGAACCAAACAAAACTGCTAGGAATTGAATTTCTTCAAGCGAGTCTGGTAGGCTTGCAGGTAACTCCTCTTCGTTCTGGCATCCAAAAAAGATGCAGCAATCAGTTCTTCGACTCTCTCGCTTTTAGCGCTATAGAATTCGAATGTCGAGTCTATAATCTTGACCGGAAGGCTTGCAGATTCCGCTAGTATTCTAAATTGCTTACGAATCTTGCCTTTCGCCAAATTCTTTGGAAGAAGACCTTCTTCCAATGCAAAGGTCTGATCATCAATGTGGATTCTGCTATTGAGCAGATCATAGGCAGGACTCAATCGAAAATCACCAAATTTGGTTTCGATCAAGGAGAAGTTTTTGTAGTGGGCATCTCCATTCGAAAACAGATAATTGAATAAGATCAGCTTGAAAAGCTTAAGAGCCTCCACCGGATAGGCAGGAACATACCGCTCAAGGAGCTGAAAGAGTTCGAGATAGTTTCCGAGGTATTTGTAGTGCTCCCCATAGCTTGCCGCAGTCCTTTGGGCCAAAGCAGCAAAATCCTCTTGAGCCCATTTCCCTCCATCAGGTCTGTTATCGAATCTGCGTGTGATGTATGCCATCGCTCCATCCTTAAAAAAGATAATGGCGTTTTGGGCAGTCTCAATACCGAATACCTGTGCTGCGATCTGCATGGTCAGATGTTCGTTTGCCGGCATTTGATTGGATCGTTTCCCTACACGCGGTATAGGCTTGAGGATATGTGTACTCTGCTCCCCCTCCTCTGTCAGCCTCAGTTTGTTTTTCACTTGTATCAGCGAAAACTTTTCCTGTGCTCCAGAGATCGAAATCCGTTTGGTGTTTTCCGCAAACATTGTTTGCATCGATTCGTCTCCTAAAGGAGAATTATAAGGCAAAACATGACTTACCTTCTTACCAAAAAACAACTTACCTTGAAGTGCTTTGCAATACGAATCGAAACCCCCTCGAAGCGTGCCAGGGCAGTGCGTAATCGGAGGTACGCTCATGGCTCAATTTTTCTGACCGTGATCGCACCAATACTATCAAATCTGGCAATGGTCATCAATAGGCCAAAGTCGTCATGATCATCCAATCGTTCATAGTAGGCAATAGTACTTCGGTTGTCACCCTCAGGCAAGATGTTGTAAAAACATGCAAATAGATTTTTATTGAAATATTCTTGTTTCGATTTAGGAAGCGTCAAACTCACAGATGGCTTCAGCGGATTCTCAAACCAATCATCAAGGTATCTGAAGTGAAAACTCCCATCATCCTTCTGGCTAAGCACACCAGCCTCCTCCCCTTTGCACAAGATAAGCGCTTGTCTCATTGGTCTAACTTTTTATTGATCATACTATCATTTAGAGGAATCGCAATATCAGATACATACTAATACTGGCTTACAGCGTGTTTGTTTCTTCAGCTGCTGGCTCAGGTCCCTTCACCTTCCTCAAGACCAATGTCAACTCCAGTCCCAGGGCTGCAGCAACTTTCTCTAGCGTCTTTAGTCTCGGGTTCCCCTTATCGCTTTCTAGTTGCTTCAAGGTTCGAAGTCCGACACCAGATAGCTGCGACAGCATATCCTGACTGACATTTAGGTCTCTTCTTCGATCTCTGATCATAGACACCAATGATGAATAGTGCATTATATTGCCTTTTAGATGCTTAATCTACTCAAAAAGCGGCAAATATCAAACTATAGTGCACTTTTATGCACTTTTGGCTGTAGTTTCTATCTGGCTTTGTAGATCCCTTCTATCAATCATAAGATCCTCAAAGAATAACAACTCTTCTTTTGGAGCCCAGCAATTTCGTCACGTAGGTCACACCCGTCCGGCTCTACTCTAC
>JAHDDV010000298.1:0-4571 GCA_020629205.1 Chitinophagales bacterium
TCTCTTTGGTTTCAAAAGCTGGATTGTCAATGACTAATTGCGGGAAATTGTGGTGGAGGATAGCAGACTTTCCAATACTGACAAAATCTACTCCCTGATCCAGAATCTCCTGCACTTTTTTCCCACTATCAATCTTGCCGGCGACGGTCCATTTCACTGGGCCAAAATCAATCTCGCTGAAATAAGAAAGCAGTGATCGGCCTTGTAAATCTTCCTCATAGGGCTCTTTGAAACAGTCCCAAAGGGAGATATCCAAGAAATCGATCTTTCCTGTAGCAATCAAATTCCTGCAAACTTGCTGAATCTCGAGCACTTTCATACCAGCCCTTTCAGGGGAAAGACGGACACCAAGCAGGAAGTCCTCTCCACATCTGGCTCTCACTCCTTCAACAATTTCAAAAAGCAATCGTGTTCGATTTTCCAGAGGTCCGCCATACTTGTCTGTGCGAAGATTGTGCTCACTGCTAATAAATTGACAGATAATGTAGCCATGCGCTCCATGCAATTCTACACCATCATAGCCGGCTCGCTTTGCACGAACTGCTGCCTTGATGAAATCATCTCTCAATTGCTCGACCTCAGTGAGAGTCAAAGCACGTGCACCAGTCTCTTCATTGTCAGAAGGACAGAGTGGCTTCCCTTTAATCATATGATGAGGAGAGCGCATGCCCGCATGATGCAATTGCACGACCGAGATACTTCCATAACTCCGAATTTCCGCGGCCAATCTTCGGTGTCCCTCAATGTGTCTATCGTCGAACAGGCCAAGTTGACCAGCAAAGCCTTTGCCGTCCGCCTGCACATGTACGGCGCAAGTCATTGTGATACCAAACTGGCCTTTTGCTCGCATGCTCAACCAATGCAACTCATCATCCGACAGCGTTCCATCTTCTTCCGACTGTTGATTGGTCATAGGTGCCAGCATGAATCTATTTTTCATCTGATGACCGGAAGTAAAGGTCAGGGAAGCATCGGGCTTTATCATAGAGTGGTTATTTCTGGCGAATATAGCGATTCTTGCAGAATGAACCCTTCTATTTAATAGCGGTAAAAGTATTAAATTACAGGAATCTCAAATTGTGATAAATATAGGCATGAAAAAGATACTGATTATTAACGGTCACCCAGATGCGGAAAGTTTTAACTATGCCATCTCCGATGCTTACAAGCGAGGAGCCGAACAATCCGCTGCCGAAGTGAAAGGAATTAACATTCGCGAATTAGACTTCAATCCGAACCTGCAATTTGGATACCGAAAGCGGACGGAGCTGGAGCCCGATCTGCTTGAAGCTCAAGAGAAGATCAAGTGGGCTGATCACCTCGTCTGGGTCTATCCCGTTTGGTGGGGATCGGTTCCTGCGATCATGAAGGGCTTTATCGACCGGGTATTCCTTCCTGGATTTGCCTTCAAGAAGCGGGAAGGCTCTGTTTGGTGGGATAAATTCCTAAGTGGAAAAACGGCCAGATTGATTTCCACACTTGACCAACCTGTCTGGTTTTACAGGCTGGTCAATGGTGCTCCAAGCAACTATGCTATGAAGAAGCTGACCATGAATTTTGTAGGAGTCAAGAAAGTTGGTATTACTACAATCGGGCCATTACGCCTTTCGAAAGAGGAGTGGCGTAAGAAGAAGCTAGCGATGGTGCAACGTTTGGGCAAGGAAAATCGTTAACTTGTGAAATCCCATCCAAAGCAAATCTTAAGCAATGCCCCAAAGTTACCAGTACATCATCATTGGCGCCGGCTCTGCTGGATGCGTACTAGCCAATCGTTTGTCCGCAGATCCTGACAATGATGTCTTGTTGTTGGAGGCAGGAGGTAAGGATCGCCATCCATTGATACACATTCCGGGGGGATGTGGTCACTTGCACAGAAGCTCAGTGGACTGGGGCTTTTTCACCGAGCCCCAAAAACACCTTTTCAATCGTAGGATCTATTTGCCCCGCGGCATGACGCTGGGTGGTTGTAGTTCCACTAACTATATGGTCTATGTTCGCGGAAATGCCCAGGATTATGATGACTGGGCGGCACTTGGAAATAAAGGATGGTCTTATGAAGAGGTGCTACCCTATTTCAAGAAATCTGAACATAATGTCGACTTCCACAGCAAATTTCACGGACAAGGCGGAGAGTTGAATGTCGAACTTGCCAAAGGCTTTGAAACACCTTATAAGTCAGCTTTCATTGATGCTTGTATTGAACAGGGCTTCCAAAAAAATCAGGATTACAATGGTCAATTGCAAGATGGCGTAGGTCCTTTCCAGCACACCATAAAAGGTGGCCGAAGGCACAGCACTGCTGTAGCCTTTCTACATCCTGTGAAAGCACGGAAGAATCTTGACTTACGGACTGACTTTTTGGTAGAACGAATAGTTATAAAGGACAACAAAGCTATAGCAGTTGAAGGATATGATGTAAGTGGACAGAAACATCGCATAGCTTGTCGTGGAGAGATCATTGTATCTGCCGGAACTTTCAACTCACCACAAATACTCATGCAGAGTGGCATCGGAGATCAGGAAGTACTTCAGCAATTTGAGTTTGGCTTCCAACATCATCTGCCGGGCGTTGGACAAAATTTGCAAGACCATCTGATTTGTTTTGCGGGAATAAGCATCAAAGAAGAAGACGGTCTGAATCATCTGAACAAGCCAATGAAAGGAATGGCCGCCATGAGTCAATATCTTGCAAGGAAGAAAGGGCCATTATCACTAAGTCCGCTTGAAGCTGTCGCCTTTGGTCGATCTAGCCTTAGTCCCGATCGGGTGGATTATCAATTTCATTTTAGCCCACTGAATGCTGGAGAGGACTTTGAGCATCTAGATGTTTACGATGCAAAGAGGTATACGAGAGAAGATGGCTGCACCGTTATCCCGACTCTCCTACGGCCAAAGAGTCGAGGGTATGTCAAACTCGCGAGTGCCAGACCTAACCAACAAGCGATCATCCAACCAAACTTCTTTTCTCATTCTGGTGATCTGCAGGTACTTTTTGAGGCAACAAAGAAAGCGATTGATGTACTCAAGTCTCAGGCATTTAAGCCTTATGTAAAGAAGTATCTGTATCCACTAAACGAAACTTCCGATGACAAACTGATGCAACATATTTTGAGAATCACCGAGACTGTCTTTCATCCGGTAGGCACATGCAAAATGGGCAGAGGTCCAGAGGCCGTTGTAGATGCTCGGCTGTGTGTACATGGTCTCGATGGACTGCGGGTTGTAGATGCTTCGATCATGCCACAGATTGTTTCAGGCAACACCAATGCACCTACCATCATGATTGCTGAAAAGGCGGCCGATATGATTTTGAAAGACAGCTTTGCTTAAAGGGAGGATCCAGCAGAAAATGCCTTAGTGCAAGGAGTCCGGTCGGTGAAAATTAGCCCTGATCGCAGAGGAAATGAGTGCTGCAGCTGCCGTCGTGAATGCTTGGTCTATGTGGGCTCGAAGCGAAGGCGGAGAGACCTCATAGGCCATGCATGAACAGGCAGTGGCAGTGCGAATTGGAACGAAGAGCAGGACGATCGGTTCCAGGGGCAATGCTGGTTTGCTCCAAAAAATAGAAGTGAATTTTGCACAGCACAGCCCTCTATTAAAACGTATTCGGCCTCATAATTTCCTATCTTTGCAGCTCATTGAAAGCCTTTCAGCGTGTCCCGAAAATTTATAAAATTCAATCAGCCTATTACAGCAGCGGATTTGCCAAATCGATTCAACTTCCCTTTCGATTATCAACCGGAGCCGATTGCTCGTTTGGCTGCAGAAGAACTGAAGAAATACCTTGTCGAGCAGCAGGATTGGGAGCATGATTTTGGATTGCAAGATCAGGATAGTGCGACTGCAGTGGGAAAGATGTTTGGGGTGCTGGTAGTTGAAAACCAAGCGGGGGAGCTTGGATATCTGACTGCCTTTTCTGGCAAATTAGCTGGGGGAAATCAGCATGAGCATTTTGTTCCCCCAATTTATGACATGTTGGATAAGGAGGGTTTTTTCGTTCGGGGGGTCTCTGTATTGAATGCGGTGAATGCTCGAATTGAAGTGCTCGAAAAAGCAGAAAACTATTGTGCAGCAAGGGAGGATTTGAAGAATCTGAAAGAAAAAGCAGCAGCACATGTAAAAGCAATCAAATCGCTGTCGAAGGCAGCGCGACAAAGACGAAAGCTTCGGCGAGCAAAAGTGAGAGATACGGAAGCGCCGGATGTCGTGGCAAGAATTTGTCGGGATTTGGATTATCAGAGTGTGACGCATCAATATTATCATAAGGATCTCAAGCGTTATTGGCAGTCTCAGATTGCTGAACAGGAGTCCTCTTTTGAAGCATTCCATAGGGAGATTGAGGAATTGAAGCAGAAGCGAATGGTGCTTTCTGGCGAATTGCAGGAACGCTTATTTGCACAGTACAATTTTAGAAATTTGGCTGGGGGCTTAAAGAATGTAAGGGAGATGTTTGCAGATACTTATTTGGAGCGTCCGCCTTCAGGAGCAGGTGAGTGTGCAGCGCCAAAGTTGCTTCAATATGCTTTTGAGCATCAATACCACCCAATCTCAATGGCGGAGTTTTGGTGGGG
>JAHDDV010000298.1:4671-7122 GCA_020629205.1 Chitinophagales bacterium
CGGATGAGAAAGCTGTATCCGGGGGCGGAGGAGCCGATGATTGTTCATCGACTGGATATGTCTACCTCTGGCCTAATGGTGCTTGCAAAAACTAAAGCAGCACATAAGCAGCTACAGTTGCAATTTCTTCACCGCCAGGTTTCGAAGGTGTATGTTGCGGAATTGCAGGGAGTTCTGGAAGCCGATTCTGGGATAATTGATTTGCCTTTGGCGCCTGATTTTCTCAATCGGCCAAGACAATTGGTCTGTTATGAACAGGGGAAGGAAGCCCTGACCGAATATTTGGTAATTGCCCGAGAGGGAGAACGCATAAGTGTGGAATTCCGTCCATTGACAGGTCGAACTCATCAACTTCGGGTTCATGCGGCGCATTCATCTGGCTTGAATTGCCCTATTGTAGGTGACGATTTATATGGTCAATCTGCGAATCGACTTCATTTGCATGCTCGGGATTTGAGTTTTAGGCATCCAGAGACTAAGGAAGGCTTGCATTTCAGTGCGGAGGAAACCTTCTGATAAAAAATATGAAAGTTCCGGCCTGGTAACAGAAATTACTTTTGTTGTGAATAAGCGGGCCATTGGCAGACGCTGCGATCTGCAAGCTGCCCAAATCTAGAATACTATACATCTTCCCGAACTTCAAATTAATATTCATCATCTTTCAGAGACCTCGATTCGGCCATATTATGGTGTAGTCTTATAGCTTTATGGCTTTAAATCATAAATTTACCCATGATTTAGTCTCTTTTATAGGGCAAAATTTCGCATCTTTGGGGCATTGTTTTCGATACTGTTTAAATGGTACAGCTATTTGTATTTCTATTTCGCAGTGGGAAATCATTCATTGCAGCATGCTATTAACATGAAGAATAGCCTACTAGGTATTGCTGCCTGTATTGAATTGAAAATATTAGCAATATTATTAAGCAAAATCAAAATCAAGAAATGAAAAATTTTAGACAGGTTTTTTCCGCTTGTTGCGCTCTTATGGTGCTGCTTTGCGGGATGAATTTCGGTGCTATGGCTCAGTGTCCGCCTACGGGATATGAATGGCCAGCGGGTGGAGTCACAGTAGAAGCAGCGAGTTGCGATCAAATTATTGCAATCAACAACTGGCTGGGAGATCTAAATGTACTGAATGGCTTGGTGGCAGGTGAGACGTACATGGTGACAAATTCTGGAGGTTGGGATCTTACCGTTTGGGATGATGCTGCTGGGGCTAGTCAGATCATGTTCGGTTCTGGCGGTTCGGTAACTTTTGTTGCTCCTGACGGTGACGTATGGGTCCAAAGTAGCGCCCCAGGTGATTGTAGTGCAACAGATGCTGTGGATGTCACTTCGTCAATTACTTGCCAATCTTGTCCTGCGGTATGCGATATTACAGGAGGGTTCCTTTCTTTTGGCCCAACGGCACTGTCCACGAACCCAGTGGTATACTGTGGAGATGCTATCAGTGCTGATTTGCCACTGGATGATGGCGGTGGAAATGCCTATGTATACATTCCAATTGTTCCAATTGGTAACTGCACCTACGAAGTAACAACATCGGCAGGTACTTCTTATGACTTCATATCCTCTACTCCCGCAGTTCCTCTCACATTAGGAGCAGACTTCATCGGTCTACTACAAGTTACTACTGCCGATCTCGCTGCAGGTGTTACCTTGACATATACGGATACACAAGATCCTACCTGTACCGATGTTGTAACTATTGATCCAGCTACAATAACTACTGCCGACCTTGCTACAGCTTATACCACAGCAGAAGATGCTTGTCCTCTTTGTACAGCTGCAACTGTCTGCGACCAAACTACAACTTTTGTGGACCTCGGCGTTAACCCTCCGGCTCTGGCTACAGATCCAATTGTTTATTGCGGTCTGGATCTAGGCCTTGCAGATAATACCAATGGAGATGGTGTCACTTCTGTGGTGTATCTTCCAGTAGCTTTGCTATCGGGTAATGCTTGTGAGTACAACGTATCTCTTTCGAACGGAACTCTTTTGGAAGGAGATCTAACCACTCCTGCTACGGTTGTGCAGCAAGGTAGCATTCTTTTTGCCGTGCTGACAACAGCTGATATCACTGCTGGTGTGTCAGTTACATGGACTGCAACACTCGATGCAGCATGTACTACTACTTTGACCTTCGACCCGGCAACTGCAACTGATTTCGCTGGAAATCCTTATGTAAGCGCAGAAGACTCTTGTCCTCTTTGTGTTTCACCAGCAGGAGGAAACGGAGCCCTGGTCTGTGATCCAGCTGATCCAGACAATTGGTCATTCTCCTTTGATCTTACAGCACTTGGATCATCTGCAACATATACACTAGGTTATGATGATGGAACCGGATTTGTCGCCACCCAAACAGGTGTTGATGCTACCGGATCTTACACAGTAGGTCCAATTCCTAATGATGTAACAGCAGATATCCTAATTCAAACTGATGATGAA
>JAHDDV010000299.1:0-5922 GCA_020629205.1 Chitinophagales bacterium
TTTCGAGGCTCGGGATCGATGCCTGAAAATCGACCACTGGATCGTGCATCGATGATCAGGAACTTCTTCTCTTCTATATTCTGGATCACTTCTTCGTAGCTGATGACTTGCTCTTCATTGAAGTTGGTTTTGAAGTCGCCTAAGGCATACGTGGTTTTTACATCCTGCTTTACGATTTTTGGCCCACCTTGCTTAAGCCACTCCCGCAATCCGCCATCCAGTACGCTTACCTTCTCATGTCCCATCACTTTGAACAACCACCAAACTCTCGGGCTCGAATAGACTCCCCGATTATCATAAACAACAATTTCTGAGTCTTTATTGATTCCCAAGAGCTGACACTGCCGCTCGAATTGTTGTGGCGATGGGATGGTGTTGGGGAATCTATTTTCCTTGTTTGTAAAGTTCTCTTTGATACTAAATAGCCTTGTGCCAGGAATGCAGACATCTTGGTATTTCGAAGCTGCTCCGCTTGCTGTTTTTTCAGGGCTTGCATCTAGGAGTACTAGGTGTTCTCTGTTTAGATTGTGTATTAACCATCCTATAGACGTAATTTCTTCATGCATTCCTCTCGATATTATCCTATATAGATTCTTGCAGGTGAGAACATCTGTTGCCCACCATCCTTGTGATCTACAAGCAAGAACATATTCTCCAATATTGGCTTAATAGTTGATCCCTATCTACAAAACAAATCAGATATGCGTCTTGCGATCCTCTTCTTAGCAATTTTCCTGCTTGGCACGCCGGCCAGTGCTTGCAGCTGCATTTTCAATTACGAGTATAGCTTTTTTAGGAATGCCAGCCAAACAAGAACCTGCCTTGCGGTTTGCGACACCGTATATACTGTCAATTTGAATGCCTACAGTCCATGGCCAAACGAAGAGACAATCGGTTTTTTCAGGGTCATTTCTGCGATGCAGAGCACAAATGTCGAGTCAGAGCAATATGTGGCGGTATTAGGGCATGATGGAGTGAACTGCGGAGCAAACATGAATGCATTTTCGCCTGGAGACACCACATTTCTTTCGATGTCTTTAGAAGGGGACAATTACTTCATTGAGGCTTCACCAACAAACTACCTGAACGAACTGTATTACCTAGAGGGACTTTGCGATCGCAATTACTTGATAGTTGAAAAGCAGAATAACATCGGCCTCAGTGTAAGTGAAGTAATGGACCGGCTGGATATCATCTGGAACCATGACTCAGCAAAAGCAAATTGCTACGAGGAATCCTGGTATTTCTGGGATCAGGTGCTACCAACATGGGATGAATATTGTTTGGTTCAGTATGTTGACTTCGACTATTCCTATTCATTTGAAGAATTGACCGCTCAGACAGGTCGAGTCGTCGTATTGGACAATAATGAAAGTAATGGCTACGAAATTGGCGACACACTTACTATGATTGGGGACGATGGTCTCAATTGCGGCGAGAGCCTACATAGATTGAACTCAGGCGATACTCTGTTGGTGAATATGAGAGCAGGCTATCACGAAGCGTTTGCAGCAGATACCTTTCTTTTACAAGGAGGTTGCTGTAGCAAACAATATCTTGATATACATGGAGACGAGGCATACCTAAGTGCTTGGGCAAGCCTTCCTTTGACAGAGGTTCTCGATATCTTGAAGGACCCTCCATTTCCATGGACTGCCACAGCAATCGGTCACATCATTCAGCCTGTGGAGTTGAGCATATCGGCAGATAGCACAAAGAAAACCGGTCCCCCTGCAAAGCCGGACAGGCCTATGGATATCAGTTTTTGGCCAAATCCTGCAAGGGATTTACTGATGTTTGATTCCCATGGTAAAGACACCAAGAATCTACAGATCTTTGATATTCAAGGGGCGCAGGTACACCAATGGACTGCTCAAGAAAGCACTAGCATTGGGCACACAAACATATCACATTTACCTTCAGGCATCTACCATGTACAGTTGGAGTTCGAAGGCGGATTTCAAGCCAGGAAGATCGTCAAACAGTAGTTTGCCTGTGCTTTCATCCCACGAGCCAAGGACGGTGAAAAATAGCCCCGATCGACGCGGAATGTAGGTGCGCTGCAGCCGACTGACTGCCCACTAGCTTTGGCTCCAAAAAGAGACAGAGATAGTGGTGCAAGGAAGCGGCTGCAGCGTGCCTACATTATAGCAGAGAGCGGGACGGGTCTTGCCACGTCCGATTCTGGTGTGCTCCAAAAATACAGGTTCAGTGTCTGTCTTTAAACCTGCGATCTAGTCAAGTACTAAGTTCAATATCTAATTCTGTATGATATAACAAACGGTTCTTTCAGTTGGCTCAACAAAGATGTATAAAGCACCACCACCCCAAATGTTAAGCTTCTCATAGTACTGCCGGAAGAACTCCTTCTCAGGAATAACATTCGAATAGGAGGCATCAACACCTTCTTGTATTTGACATACGAAACGCATGGTTTTTCCTGATTTTGGACACATTGGAATAGCGGGACCCTGCATCCAAGCAGGAACGCCAGCCAGGACGGGTGCTTCCATTCCATCAAAGGGAGAAAAATCAAATTTTCTGCTTTCGTATACTATCGCTGACTGTTTGTTCAGATCCCTAAATGCGGTATCAGCCGCTTCTACTTCTTGCCTGTTTAATAAAGATGGACAGCTTGGGTTTGTATAGTCCAGATAAACCTCTCGAGCATTTACAAAGATTGGGCACATTAGGTGAATTGATAAAGGCAACCAAGCAAAGCTATCATCTTGATTACTTATGTATCCTAGATACTGAAAAGGCACAGCACAGTCGTTCTCCGGGAAAGAAATGTCATCAGGCAATTCTCCTCCCAATTGATGTTTTCCTTCCTGACTATCATCTAACTGTAAGATCTGATTGATTCGGTATTCTTTGTACGGCAATCCAATCTCTGTCTCATTAAGCAATCTTTTTTGCGGATCTCCTTCCTCTAGATCAAATGCTCGAGTTAATCTATCGTTTTCGTACTGTAGTTCTATTCCAAAAAAACTGACTCTGGAATAGAATTCTGTTGTCCTGTGTGTTTCCATGAAAGCTTCACAGCGTTCATCTCCATTAAAGACGGCTTCCCTGCCAGCGAGAAAAATACTTTTTTTGGAACTACTTTCCACTTTACTATAGTTTAGGTTTGCGAGCCGGCGATTTGCCGTCTTGGTTTCGATTGTAAAGTAATGAATTCTTCCTATATATCATTGCAGTTCTCTAGAAGATAAAACCCGCTTGGAGAAAACATATCAGTTAGTCCTTAAGAAGGGAATAATCCCTACACTCTTAAGCTAGCAGAATGGTCACGTAAACGATATATCATCAAGGAAAGTGGCACAATGGGCGGATATCATCCTCTATTATAGCTCAAAACTGAAGAGCCGAAACTTACAATATTTATAGTATATTCGGGAGAGGACATGAATTGAGCGCTTTTCATCAGTGCTCTGCCTGCCAAACTCCATCAGAAAAATGAACAAAACAGTAAAAAAATACATCGCGGGACTCAAGAAGGCCTACCATGATCAAAATGGCAAAGAAGATTGGGATCTATTTGAAAAAGTGATACAAGGTGCGAAATTGGAGGATCTTGAAAAGCTCAAAGAAGCCTACCCATCAGTACCCGATGCATTGACTAGCCTTTTGGAATATGTGGATGGCACCTATTGGAGAGTGTATCAGGGAGAGAAGATCATCTTCTATTTCCTGGGTTCAGACATAGAGGAGTATCCATACTATTTGCTATCCTCAAAGCAAATGGTCCAAAATCAACCGCAGCTTAGGAGGCACTTTGCTGATTACATTCGAAGAGAGTACGAGGGCGTAGATGTGGATGATAAGATCACCGATCAAGCAGATCAAATGAACTGGCTTCACTTTTCAGATTGCATGAATAATGGCGGCAGCTCTACTTTGTACATAGATTTTTCCCCTTCGCCGAAGGGAACAGTGGGGCAGATCGTTAGATTCATACATGACCCTGACGAGCTTGCTGTGATTGCTGATAGTTTTGAGGCTTATTTGGAGCGGCTCATGGACGAGGGTTATGGTTTTATTTTGGGGGATTTGTTGTGAATTGGGGGATCGTCCATCGTACTACATGTGCAAGATGAAGCAGCTAAGTCCGCGAACTAAATCAAACGAATTTCATTGCTGCGAACCACTTTGTCACATTTTCGATCTCGAAATACGATGAAACATTTCTTAGGAGTCGGATTACCTAAAGGAATCGAAAATCCCAAACTACTTTGATCAAGCTTGTGGCAATATTTCCACTCTTTCCCAACAGTCCTTCGATTACGCTCAGGAACCGGTGGGAGGTTGGGATTTCTTGGCTCTTTGAGTCGTTCTTCGTGGCAAGTGCATTCGGTAGAAAGTTCGTGAACTTTCTCTACATGGTCATTGAATTTGTTGTGCTTCGTATTGCTAGTCATTTGACTGAGTTGAATACGCTTGCTCTTTATGTTATGCACTTGACCGGAGGTCATGCGTGGCATCAAAGCATAGGTAAACATAGTTGTAGAGGCATGGAAGCGCGCCTTGTCTGAGCCATACAGCTAGACATTCCCCTTTGCCACATTTTTGGCTCTAGTGCTCTAAATCAACGGTAACAGGCTACACCATAAACAATCAACAATCAACAATCAACAATTCTTAGATCGCATCAATGATAGCATTCAAGGTAGCACTCGGCCTCATGGCCTCTCTAGCTTTTGCAGGACTCGGTGAATAATAGCCCTCGATATCCATCGCTACACCTTGAACCGAATTTAGCTCCTCCACAATTTGAGCTTCCTTACTGCCCAGCGACTCCGCAATAGGAGCAAATTTAGCTTGCAAATCAGCATCTGCAGTTTGATTGGCCAATTCTTTTGCCCAGTAGAGGGCCAGATAAAAATGGCTGCCTCTGTTGTCCAACTCATTGACTTTTCTCGAAGGCGACTTGCCGTTTTGCAGCAAGGCAACCGTGGCATTGTCCAATGCATCGGCAATGATCTGCGCTTTGGTGTTGTTGTTTTTAGTGGCTTCGTGCTCTAGAGAAACGGCTAGAGCCAGAAACTCGCCAAGGGAATCCCAGCGAAGGTGGTTCTCTTTATTGAACTGCTGCACGTGCTTAGGGGCTGATCCGCCAGCACCGGTCTCGAAGAGGCCTCCACCATTCATCAATGGAACGATAGACAACATCTTGGCACTTGTGCCCAACTCCAGAATTGGAAACAAGTCTGTATTGTAATCCCGCAAAACATTCCCTGTAACAGAGATGGTATCTTGACCGTCCTTCATTCTTTGGATAGAGACTTTCGTAGCCTCAACAGGTGACAGAATTCTTATATCCAAACCATCGGTATCGTGATTCGGCAAGTACTTGTTTACTTTTTGTATTAGCTGCGCATCATGCGCTCTGTTTTCATTCAGCCAAAAGATCGCTGGTACATTGGTAGCTCTTGCTCTGCTTACAGCCAACTTGACCCAATCCTGAATCGGCAGATCTTTTACCTGACACATTCGCCAGATGTCACCCGGCTCTACTTCATGCTCCATCAACACAGTTCCGGCATCATCGACAACCTGCACTTTGCCAGCTTCAGCAATTTCGAAGGTCTTATCATGCGATCCGTATTCCTCCGCTTTCTGCGCCATCAATCCTACATTAGGTACCGTGCCCATAGTCGTCGGATCGAAAGCACCATTGACTTTGCAGAAATCGATCGTGGCTTGATAGATGCCCGAATAAGAACTATCCGGAATGAGGGCTTTGGTATCTTGTAATTTACCGTGCTTGTTCCACATCTTGCCAGAGGCTCGAATCATGGCTGGCATAGAGGCGTCGATGATCATATCGCTCGGTACATGTAGATTGGTGATGCCCTTGTCGGAATCAACCATGGCCAAATCCGGTCCCTCTTCAAAGCACTTTTGAATCTCCGCTTCTAC
>JAHDDV010000299.1:6022-7119 GCA_020629205.1 Chitinophagales bacterium
GCTTTCTTACTCATTAAAGTAGCATCTATAATCTCGCCTTCTTGCACGGCTACGCCTTCTTTGAGCAGTGTTGTGCCATTGGCTGACTGCAATTGTATTTTCACATTGCCTGCATTGGCAATGGTAACTGACTTTTCATTGGCAGCAAAATCACCCGCCCCCATACTTGCTACATGGGAACCAGAATCTGCCGACCACTCCCCCATCGAATGAGGATTTTGTCTGGCATATGCCTTCACCGGCTTAGGGGCTCTTCTGTCTGAGTTACCTTCCCTAAGCACTGGATTCACCGCACTCCCTTTGAGTTTATCGAAAACAGCTTTGATCTTTTTCTCTTCCTCATTTGCCGGCTCGTCCGGATAATTGGGAATCGCATATCCATCTCCTTGCAATTCTGCAATCGTCTTTTTGAGCTGCGGAATCGAAGCAGAAATGTTGGGCAATTTGATGATATTGGCTTCCGGCTTCTTGACCAAATCCCCTAGTTCTGCAAGGGCATCCGGCACTCGTTGCTCTGGCTTCAGGTAATCCGGAAAGCGAGCCAGAATTCTACCCGCAAGGGATATATCTTTGATTTCCATTTCGATGCCACATTGCTTGGTGAATGCCTGCACAATGGGCAATAATGACTTTGTAGCCAAGGCTGGGGCTTCATCCGTATGCGTATAGTAGATCTTTGAAGACATGCTTTAATGTTTAGGATTCTATGGTCAATTTCTAGTGCTTGACAGCTTAAGAGCACGAATATACGGAGCAGCTTTGTTTATTGTTAATTGTTGATCGTTTATTGTATTCTATATAGGCGCAAAAATCACCCTCTGTCAGCATTACCCCAATTGTCCATCTAATACGCTACCTGCTTATATTGCTGGACTTGGACCCTGTCTGAGTTTAGGTGCCCTATCTTTTGAACCTTTCTTTTCTGGAGCAAAACAGATTCCCTCGTAGCAGCACCCGTCGGGCTGTCCGTTCCAATGCAAGCACCATTCAGGGGCTTCGCTGCTCTCTGGAGCTGGTCTTGCTAATGCAGCCCAGCTCCAGAGGCGCTCAGTCCCCTGCCTGGCACTTGCATTTCCTCTTCCATCCCGGCTATGCAT
>JAHDDV010000575.1 GCA_020629205.1 Chitinophagales bacterium
GGGTCAATACTTGCCACAGGCTGTTGCAGCCGTTGCAGCCGATGGATCAATCCATCACCAGCCCTTCACCAAAATACGATAATGCGAACGCCAAGTTTCTTCCTGCTATTGCTCTTACTTGCTTGCAGCAGCCCCACGCTTGCTCAAGAAACCTTTGAGTTTTTGCTGAATCTAGAACAAACAAGTAGCGGTGCAACAGCTGTCGAAGTACTTCCTGATAGTTCTTACACAGTAATGGGGTTCTACATTCAAAATTATTACTCAGATAGTGTTCTGGCTGGTCAACAGAATAGCCTAATGATGATCAATTTGTCTTCAACTGGTGAAGTCAACTGGAATAGTACAGTTACCGATCCGGATAAAGAGTATTTTCCTAGCCATCGAGAGAGTTTCCGTTTGACTTCAGATAATCATCTGGTCTGCAGTTGTACCGTGGTCGACAATGACAATAGTATTGCAGCAGACTTCTTTCCCACTAAGTTTGATTTATCTGGTTCAGTAGTTTGGAGTCATCGTTTGGAAACGGATGATTTTGAATCAGCCATTTCTTGTGTTGAAACAAGTGATGGAAACTATGCATTCATTGGTGTCAAGGGTTTAGTCAATAGCTTCGAAAGAGATGCATATATTGTTAAATTGGATGCAGAAGGAGCGCTATTATGGACTCGAACAGGGGGAATGGCGGGTTCTAATGAAGTAGGCCCGACGCTTTTCGCCTTGCCAAACGATCATCTTTTGGTCAGCACGCAAGTAGTATATGAAGGGACAGAAGGAGCAAGATACCTATTGGTGGAGAAACGAGGGAAGTCCGGATATGTGTATGAGACGCATACTCATCATGAAGAAAATGGTTACGCTGGAGGCTCGATGCGTCGCACACTCGATGGAAATTTTGTCTACAATTACAGATTAGATCCCTCCATTCCCAGTAGCTCGCCGTACGGTCATCCCTATCTGATTAAAATTGATCCTGTGGGCAATCCACTTTGGAAGTTAAACTTCGAAAGTGAGTACACAAAATCAATTGCTAATTGGAAGGAATTGGCAGACAGCACGTATGTGGTAGTAGGGGTTGATTATGGCAATCCCGGATCCGTATCCTACGGCTGGATAGCTCAGGTGAGCCAGGATGGGCAGCTTCTTTGGGAGAAAGATGATT
>JAHDDV010000300.1:0-4189 GCA_020629205.1 Chitinophagales bacterium
GTGGATACAGGAAGCAGCGAGCAGTGCCTGCATTGGAACGGATAGCAGGTCATCCCTTGCCACGTCGCTATCTGTTGCGCTCCAAATTCACAAAGTAAAACTTTTCGATTTAAAGTTTTTTTCTTTGCGATTTAGGACTTAAAGTTTACCTTTATCAGGAAGCCACTGGGAAAGGTTTCAATACCACTAAACACCTAGCGTCCTGTTAGGTAGCTTTCTACTTCTGCTTTCAATCTTTACGACTTAGGAAGAGTCGGGATATACTTCTGCGTATCGGAGTTCTATCCGATGCAATGTGTGTATCGGACGGTAATCTTAGACCACCTTAATTCTGGTGTATGAAAATACAGCCTGCAGGGAGGGATTTGCCTTATTCGCACTGCAGGAAGACAAAATATTTTTTCCGGAATAACCATCCGGATTCATCTAAAACCAATCTTATGTTAACGCACAACAATCCAAAACTACTCATGGTAGTTTGCCTTGGCATCTTATGCCTACACTTTCAGAGTCTCGCCGGAGGAGTGAGCGGATTTCTGGACTGCCCTGGGGACATCATCGTAGATGGTGATCCTGCTTTAGAGAGCGGGGCTTTTGTAGAATATGAGTACCCTGAAGCCGTCGTTGATTGTAAAGTAGGAACCGAAGAAGCGACGGCCTTCCCCGCTGAAGGCTACCCCGCATCTGGAGATTTTTTTATCGAAGGAACAACTCAGGTATGTCTGGAGGTCAATCCCTGTGGCGAGTTATTGAGCTGCTGCTTCAATGTAACCGTCCAATGCCTTGATGATCAGCCTGTAATAGCCAACTGTGTAGAGGGAGTACTACAAGAGGTTCGAGCTGCATATGTCACCTGCTCAAGTCCTCCCTGGGGCCAAAACACGAATGAGCAAGCTATGGATTTGAGTTTTGGTGCTGGCAACTGGGACGCCTATACTCTCGAAACCCTGGATCCAAACTTGCTGTTTTCGCTTGACTATAATACTGTTTATATCGATGGCGGTGACTATTGTGCCCTGGAGCTCGAAGAATTTTTGGACAACAATCTTGCATTGATGGAAAGTTGGGTCTTTAATGGCAATACTTTGTTTCTAAATGCGGCCAGCAATGAAGGAGATGGAATGTCATTTGGATTTGGAGGAGTGCAACTTTCAGACCAGATTTTTATTGAGGAAGGAGCCGCTACGGACCCCAATCATCCAATATTTCTTGGTCCGGCCTTACCCACAGCCACAAGTTTTGTGGCCAACTATTACTCGCATGGCATCATTTGCCCCGTGGGTTTGATTGCAAGCGTATTGATACAGAACCCAAGTGACCCGAATCAAGACCAATTAGTGGAAGCGAGCTGGGGTAATGGAACCGTATTTTTCGGAGCCTTAACAACCACCAACTATCATGATCCGGAGATAGAAGCATTAAATCTAAGGGCAAACATGCTGAGCTATCTAGCCTCCATGGTAAATCTGCTACCAGTTGTTGAACTGGATGCCTTTGGTGTGGGAGTACTCAGCCCTGAACAGCTAGACGAGGGCTCTGGCCCTGCCTGCAGCATAGCCTCCATGTCAGTTAGCAAAGCGGATTATACTTGTAATGATGTAGGTGAGCAAGAGGTGACTTTAACAGTATTCGATTTTCTCGGCGGTAGTTCTGAATGCACAGCTTCTATTCTTGTCATAGACAGGATTGCTCCCACGGCGCTGTGCCAAAACCAGTCCATTGTACTGGATGAATTCGGATTGGGGGAAGTGACAGCCATGATGATCGATAATGGTAGTTCAGACAATTGCGGTATCGCAGAAATGAGCCTTAGTCAAACTTCTTTTGACTGCGGAGATATTGGAGAAAATTCTGTTGTATTACAAGTAATTGACACCAGTGGAAACAGGACCGAATGTGAAGCAGTTGTTACCGTTATTGCCACTCCGCCTGTACTGAGCTGTCCAGAGAGCTTTGACGTGATCATCGAAGATCAAAATGCTTGTCCGGACGCTCCGGTGGTCTTTGAAGTCTTTGCAGATCTTGTTTGCATTCCTGCTGCCATCCGGCCGCTGGAAGATATCCTCAGTAACTTTCAAAGCAATTTTGCCGACATCAACGCGGTTGTAAACAATCAGTACGAATTTAGTAATGGAATTTCAGGAACTTGCATTAGCGACGGCGGTGGAGACATGTATGACTGCGGAAATGAGTTAAACACAGATCTTGGCACTTTCATACCATATTCTGACAATTTACTGGTACCAGATGCGAGCTTCGGGACTGAAGGCCAGTACTTCACCAGCAAACAAACCGGATTGTTTTTGATGGCTGCTGATCTTGATAATGTTAATACTTTTTTCATCAGTGGAAACAATGGCGCAGATGGGTCCGGCATGGCAGACGAAACGGTACTTAACCTGAGTTTGGGTACTAGTGACTATACAGGGTTTGTGAAGCGAGTGTGTGATGCATTTGACCCCTCGATTAATCATCTGATCATCATCGCCGATGATCCTGGGGCCAGCCACAGCATTGCAACAGATACAAATGACGATTTCCATGAAGTAACAGGATTGGCTAATACTGTCAGGATTTATTATCTATTGTTTGCAGGGTCATCCGGATACTGCTACTCCGATGTAGAAGTAGAGGCAGTGATGCAGGCATTCCTGACAGCCATTGGAGAACCTTACATTCCACCTCCAGCTGATATCGATATTCAACAGACAGAAGGATTGCCTTCTGGATCGCTTTATCCACAGGGCACCACAACCAATACTTTTACAGCGACTATTGACGGAGTCAATTTCAGCACCTGCAGTTTTGATGTCAATGTATCCGACCCGAATACCGTTTGTTGCCCGGGTTGTTCGGCTGTGGCCACAGATCTTAGTTGTCCTTCAGGAACCTCGAGTGGGTTTGTGGCAAATCCGGATGGGACTATTACGGTTAGCATAGAGGAGAGCAATTCTGTCTACGATGTCGATGTGCTTGATGCAGATAGTCAAATTGTCGCTTCTGCTAGTGGTGTCAGCCCTGGGGAAAATGCCTACACATTTACAGACCTTCCCAGCGGCGAATACACCGTTCAGGTAGTCTCGGGCAATGGGTGTGATTGCTTTAGTAATGCCTCCATAGGAGAACCAGATCCACTTACTGTGACAAACGACCTGCCAAATGTGTCTGAAGGCTCTGGAAATACCTTTTACTACAATCTACATCAGGTCCAAATTTCAGGGGGAACACCACCCTATCAAGTGGATGTGGAACGTACAGGCTATGTACGCTGGGAGTTGAGTGATACAGAAGACGGCACTGAGTTAAACATCATCTATGCGGATGGTGCAGAGTGGGTGTTTAGTATTTCAGATGCCAATGGCTGCTTTTCTGGAGAACTTGTTGTGAGCAATCTGGAAGCTGATCCTGGAGATTCGGATCTCGGTGATGCTCTATTGGATATAGACAGCTTTGAGATCACCGGTGAATCCGGCGACAACGCAGACGGAAGTATTTTCATCTCTGTTTCGGGCTGTGATGGCGGGCCCTACTCCTACGAATGGACCGGGCCAGGAGGCTATACGGCAAGCACTGAAGACATTACTGGTCTTGAATCGGGGTCATATGAAGTCCGGGTCAGCTGCGATGAAGCAGATTATGAAACCTATGGCTTCTATTGGGTGCCAAAAGATCGTGCCAGTGGTCGATTGAAGAGCATTGGATCGGGTGAGCTGGCGATCTTCCCTAATCCTATCAGTGGACCAACTACACTAAAGTATGCATTCGCTGAGACGGCTCTGGTTGATCTGTTTATCTATGGCAGCGATGGTCGATTGGTATATGCTGAAGATCTTGGGCATCACCAGGCACAAGAGCCGTATTCAAAAATGCTGGATACAAATGAAATTGGATTAGGTACTGGTGTTTATAAAGTAGTACTGATAGCAAAAGGTTCGGAGATGCTTAGTGCGAGTCTCCTTGTGATTGAATAGTTGTTGCGTTAATTAATATTGGTGAAAGGGATGGCTACTTTGGTGTGGTTATCCCTTTCTTTTTTTTTGGCGGATTCTACTATAGGGTTGGGGGTTCAAGGATCAAAGAGCAAGGTGCAAGGTGGGGATTTGCATTCTTTTTCAAGCGCGGTACTTTATCGGTGATTGCAAGGGCTTGACACGTAGCTTTGCGACATTCGGAGATGTCGCAGAACTCT
>JAHDDV010000300.1:4289-7014 GCA_020629205.1 Chitinophagales bacterium
GATTGCAAGGGCTTGACACGTAGCTTTGCGACATTCGGAGATGTCGCAGAACTCTGGAGGGTTCAAGGATCAAAGAGCAAGGTGCAAGGTGGGGATTTGCATTCTTTTTCAAGCGCGGTACTTTATCGGTGATTGCAAGGGCTTGACACGTAGCTTTGCGACATTCGGAGATGTCGCAGAACTCTAGGCTTGTTGATTGTTTAAGCCACTTATTTTCCGAATAATTCTACGATGGTGGAACTTAGGATGGTCTTGGGCGAACAAATGGCGACAATGTAGTGGCCTGCTGGCAAATCCTCCATGTGCGAATCTAGTCTGTGGCGAAACACTTGCCCTGCAGTTATGAGTCCCAGATGCTCCTGATGAAGTAGTTGTCCGTCGATGGAAGAAACTTGAAGCCAAAGATCCTGACTTTCTCTGGAGCTAAACTGCAATTCCAGCGGGCCTGCTGTGGGATTTGGATAAATTCTCAATTCCATTTTTGGAATTGATTTTTGCTCGGTCAAGGCAGGCTGTGCCGTGATATTTTCGAAGAGGACTAGCTTGCTATCCCGATAATCAGCAATAACATCCAGGCGATGATCTCCAATGAAATCTCCAACAATCAGAGGGGGCTTCTCACTGTTGAGACTCAGGGCTGTTCGTTCAAAAAATCCGGCTCCATCGTTAATGAACACCTCATTCTGCGTAATGAAATCCTCATCTCCGTCTTGTTCGATATCCAGGAAAGCAAACCGACTTTGGTCCAACTCCTGATCTGCAAAAACCTGTTGTTCAATGAATATGCCCTCTTGCTGAATGAGCACCCGTAGCCCGATTGAGCTGTCTTCACAAACAATATCCCAAAGCCCGTCATTGTTTAGATCTGATAGATGAAAATCAAAGGAACTCAGGCTGGTAAGAATTTGCGGTTCTGCAAAGCTCTGGTCTCCAAGATTAATCAGGTACTCCAGCTCATATTCTGTACCCAATCTGACAACATGGAAAAAGTCCAAATCCCCGTCACCATCGTAGTCCAGGAGCTGCATATGGTTGGTAAAAACACCCTGCGTACTGGAAGAAGCGGGCAAAAGATAGGGAGCAGCAAAATGCCCATAAGTATCGCTGTACAGCACTTGCCATTTGCTATCAATAAAGCCTATCAGATCTTTGTAACCATCCCCATCCAGATCTGCTGCTTCTATTCTGGCAGCGTGGGCATTGTACAGATCAATGCTATCCTGCAGTTCCCAAAGATTGTCTTCATTGGCTTGCCAATAGTAGATCCAGCCAATTTGTGTATCGGAGATCGTATACATATCTTGCTTTCCATCCAGATTTTTGTCAAAGATGACCAGGTCTTTGTGTTGCTTAAAGTCATTGAGAATCTTGAGGTCCCCAAAGCCAGCTTCGGTATTTTCCAGCCATGACAAGCCTGATTGGGAACAATTAAAGACCAGGTCAAGATCACCGTCCAGATCCAAATCGCTAGCTTCGTAATAGAGAAAACCTCCCAGTTGATTTTTTCTCAGGCTCAGCAAAGTATCAACCAGACCACCTTCAAAGTCATAAAGCATCGACTCCTGGTCGGCGAGAATGCTAGTGACAAGCTCGTAGGTTCCGTCTTCTGTTAAATCAGCTACGCCAGCGATTTGAGTTGCGTTGGGGACAGCCTGTTCAAAAACATCAAATCCCATCTGCTGATCGTTCAATGCAATATGCAGTATTTGGGAGCGTAAAGTGAGGATGTCAACGAAGCCATCACCATCTACATCTGCAAATCGACTGTAAAAACCATTGAGGTATTGTAGATCACCTGACTCTATGGCGATGGCCTCCGAAAAACTTCCCTGTGCATCGCCTAGATTGACCGTCACCAACTGACTGCCGCCCAACTGAACCAGATCCAGCACTTCATCATCATCAAAATGCCAAAGATTGGCTTCTGAGTTGGCATAAGTGCTTTCTGCGGCGGCTGTCCAAGTATGAGCAAAGGTTCCATCTCCGCTGCCCAGCCATAATTCTGTCGGGCTTCCCTGCGTTTTCAGTATATCTAGTATCCCATCATTATTGCTATCGACAAGTCTTAGCTTGTGATAAAGTACCTGCATTTCCATTTCCTGACCTTCATCAAAGCCGCTAACAGAATACTGACTAATGGTAGCTGATTGCGTTTCGCCGGGACCTAGTTCAACTACCGGTGCGTATATCAACTCGGCCATGGCATCCTGATCCAGATTTCCTAGCGCAAGGGCTCTCCCTGGAAACAAGCTTTCAAGGCTGAATTGCGCTTGACCGTCATTGCTCAGTTGTAGCACGAAGGGATTACCTCCAAAGGTGGTCTCGGCAATGAAGTCGATATCCCCATCTCCTTCGAGGTCGGCTGGCAGCAGTTTGGAAAAACTGTAACTTTCATCAAAACGATGATAGTCCCCGTACTCATAAGTACTTAATTTTTCCAGCCAGCCGCCGCTAAGCATTAGGTCCAAATCGCCGTCTGCGTCCACATCTGCTGTAGCCAAAATCTGGGGATGATAAGGTGAATGTCTGTGTAGGATCTGAGCTTCTTGAAACTGTGCCAATATGCTGACACTTTGCAGCAGGATTAACAGGATTGAAAAGATCGTTCTTGTTGTTCTCATGGGTGATAGGGAGGGTTAAATCGTGAATTTAGCGGATTTGTTGCTTGTAGGCAAATTCAATGGTCCTGTGGAAAAAGACGCACACAGTGCGTCTCTACATATCA
>JAHDDV010000301.1 GCA_020629205.1 Chitinophagales bacterium
AATCAACAATCAACAATCAACAAAAAAGGTTATTTAAGTTTCTCATTATTCCGATGCCGATCAATATCCCGCTTCGTCTTCTTCATTAGATTCTTCCGCAGCGCATCAGTAAGATCGGTACCTGTTTGATTGGCAATGCAGATCAAGACAAAGAGCACATCAGCCAACTCGTCGCCAAGATCCTGGTCCTTATCTGAATCTTTGAAAGATTGTTCGCCATACATGCGGGCCATGAGTCGCGCCACCTCCCCTACCTCTTCAGTTAGAATCGCCATATTGGTGAGCTCATTGTAGTAACGAACGCCAATGGTTTGTATCCATTCGTCTACGATGGCTTGCGCTTCTTTGATACTCAGTTCGTCTTTGCTCATGCCTAAAATGATTTGTCTTTTGTATCCATGATGATGGTCACCGGACCATCATTGATCAGGGCCACTTTCATGTCGGCACCGAATATACCCGTGCCGATGTCCTTGCCTAACTCGAAGCTCAACTTCTCTGCGAAACGCTCGTAAAGGGGAATAGCTACTGGAGGCTTGGCTGCCTTGATATAAGAGGGACGATTGCCCTTCTTGGTGTTGGCCTGTAGGGTAAACTGTGATATCAACAAGACCTCTCCATCTATATCGATCAGTGAGCGATTCATGACGCCCTCCTCATCGGGGAAGATCCGGAGATTCATGATCTTGCGGACCAGCCATTCAATGTCTTCTTCCCCATCGGCTTCTTCAATGCCCAGGAGAATCAGCAAGCCTGTCTTGATGGATGACTTTACTTTGGATTCGATGGTTACGGAGGCTTCTGAGACCCTTTGCAATACTACTCTCACCTGCTTGAATTTTGATTCTGTGTATTGTGTATTGTGTATTGTGTATTGTATTGGGCTACGGAATTTTCAAAAAGTTCTACAATGACATTGCTCAGGATGACATCAAGGGTTTATACTCGCGGATATCTACCTGATTGGCGCAGAAGTCGTATTCGTGTAATTGATTCGAAGCAATAAGTAGCAATCGCTCACCCATATACTGCTGCACGAGTGCTCTGTACCATTCGATGCCCTCATTATCGAGGTTATTGGTCGGTTCATCCAACAGCACTAATGTGCTTTCTGTAAGCATGGCCAAACCCAGGCGGACTCTTTGCTTCATACCTGAGGAATAATGCCGTATCTGCTTGTTAGCAGCATGCGATAGACCAATGCGATTGATGAGCTCTTTGCTGGAGACATTATCAATGAAAGACTTGAAAGAGCGATGGAAATTGACCAATTCAATGAGCGAAAACTCTTCGATGAGTTCCAGGTATGGAGCGCTATAGCTAAGGTATTTATAGATATTGTCCGCCTCCACATCCTGGCCATCCACTTGGTAACTGACCCTGCCCTCAGAAGGACTCAGGATACCGGAAATGATCTGCAATAAGGTGGACTTACCACTTCCGTTGGGGCCGAGGATGGCATAGCTTTGCTTGTCCTCTATATGCAAACTGATCCCTTGAAAGATCCATTGCCTTTGGTATCGTTTTCCGACATCATCCAACAGAACCATTGGTCGATAAGCCTTTCATGATGCCGTTATCAGAATTGCGAACGAAGTCCAGTATCGCCTGTTTCTCACTGCTTCCCGGAATCTCCTCTTCAACGATCTGCAGGGCTGTAGTAATACCGTAGCCTTTCACAAACAGGACCCTATAAATGTCCTCGATCAGCTTGATGCTCTCCTGTGCAAAACCCCGTCGCTTCATGCCCACACTGTTTACCCCCACATAGCTAAGCGGCTCTCTTGCCGCCTTCACGAAGGGCGGTACATTCTTGCGAACCAGAGAACCACCGGCAATGAAACTATGCGCCCCAATTCGGATAAACTGCTGTACGGCCACCAGCCCTTCGCAAATCACATAGTCCTCGATTCGCACATGCCCGGCCAGATTCACGCAGTTGGCCAGCACCACATTTTTGCCGATCACACAGTCATGGGCCACATGGCAATAGGCCATGATCAAGCAATTTTCTCCTATGATCGTCTTTTGATTTTCAGCTGTGCCTCGGTTTACAGTGGCACATTCCCGGATAGTTGTATTGTCTCCGATTTCGACCGTTGTCATTTCCCCTTTAAATTTGAGGTCCTGAGGAATGGCTGATACTACTGCATTTGGGAAAATCTTGCAATGCTTGCCGATTCTTGCGCCTTCCAGCACAGTGGCATTTGGACCAATCCAACAGCCATCACCAATATGTACGCCCGCGCCGATATAGGCAAAGGGCTCGATGGTGACTCCTTCACCAATCTCCGCTGTAGGATGTATAAAACTAAGATTGCTCATGCATTCATTTTTAGTCAGGACAGTTTAACTGTCCACGCGAATCACCTGCGCCATCAGCTGTGCTTCCGACACAAGTTTATTTCCAACGTAAGCCGTGCCTTTCATCTCGCAAAGACCTCTGCGAATAGGACTGACCAGCTCCAGTTTAAAAACAAGGGTATCTCCCGGTATTACTTTAGCTCTGAATTTTGCTTCCTTAATGCTCAAGAAGTACGTAACATAGTTTTGCTCCTTGTCCATTACATTCATAGCCAATACGCCACCAGTCTGCGCCATTGCTTCCACCTGTAGCACTCCCGGCATCACGGGATTGCCTGGAAAATGTCCCTGAAAGAACGGTTCGTTGACCGTAACGTTCTTGACGCTGACAACCTCCGTCTCTGATAAATGAATGATCTTGTCAATTAGCAGAAAGGGGTATTTATGTGGTAGAAATTTTTCGATCTGATTGATATCGAAAACCGGCTCTAGTTTTGGATCGTATACCGGCGCATCGATCATGTGCCGGTTCTTCTGTACGTATTTTTTTATCTGGGCGGCAAATTTCACATTGCTGGAATGCCCTGGCTTGGTGGCGATGAACTTTGCACACAGCGGAATGCCTGCAAGACTCAGGTCACCGATCACATCCAGCAGCTTATGTCTGGCTGGCTCATTTCTGAATCGAAGCTTGTTGTTGTCCAGAATGCCTTCATCGCTGATACGTACCTTTGGCTGATGAAACAGATTGGCTAGTCGATCCAGTTCTGCGTCCTCCACATGTCGATCAGCAATCACAATGGCATTCTCCAGTGATCCGCCCTTGATCAGATTATTGGAGTGCAGGAATTCCAGTTCTCGTAACATGCAGAAAGTCCTGGAAGGTGCCACTTCAGATCCATAATCCTGTAAGCCCTTGAGATGGGCATGCTGAGGACCGTGCAAATCTGAAGCATAGTCGACCAATACCGTCAGGTCAAATTCCTCTGAAGGCACGATCATCAATTCCGCATCTTTCTCTTCATCTTTGAAGTACAGGTTTTCCGTCAGGTGAAACACCTTTCGATTCGCCCTTTGCTCTTCACGCCCTACTGCCACAATCGCCTCCACAAATTGCCCCGCAGAACCATCCATGATCGGCACTTCGAGATTATCCAACTCAATCAGTGCATTATCCACTTCAAGCCCAGCCAGCGCCGAAAGTATATGCTCCACCGTATGGACTTCTGCTTCCTTATACTGTATCGTTGTGCAACGGTTGGTACTAACCACATAGTCAGCGATTGCCCGCACCTCCGGCTCCCCCTCCAAATCTGTCCGCTTAAAACGGATTCCTGTATTGATAGCTGCCGGCTTCACGACCATATTTACCGGAGCACCTGTATGCAATCCGATTCCCGAAAAACTTATTTCCTCAGCTAAGGTATGTTGATTCATTTCTTGTTTTGATGGATGGCCAGCGCCTTTTCCAGTTCATCTATTCGCTTCACCAGTTCCGGAAGCCGCTTAAAGTATACCTTTGATCTGAGGTTTTCACTAAAGGCAAAAGCCGGGCTTCCATTCCATGATTTATTGGGTTCTTTGATGCTCTTCGCCACACCGCTCTGCGCATTGATCTTTGAGCCCGCAGCAATACTGATATGCCCCACAAAACCTACTTGTCCACCGACCATACAATGCTTGCCTAGTTTGGTACTACCCGACACTCCGGCCTGAGCAGCAATCACCGTATGAGCGCCAATCTCCACATTATGAGCCACTTGAATCAGATTGTCCAATTTCACACCTTCACAGATACGAGTCGCATCCATCGTGCCGCGATCAATCGTAACATTTGCCCCTATCTCCACATGATCTTCGATGATCACCGTACCCAATTGTGGTACCTTCTTAAATCGACCATCAGGCTGCGGAACAAAACCAAAACCATCACTGCCAATCACCGTACCCGCATGTATAATGCAATGATCGCCCACTTGACATCCATGGTACACATGTACACCCGCATAAATCAAAGTATCCTTTCCAACAAGACTGCCGTCACCGATCGTCACATGAGCAGAAAGTTGCGTACCAGCCTTCACTTCTACACCTTCCCCCACATAGCAAAAGGGGCCAATATAAGCATCCTCTGAAACATTAGCGGATTCTGCCACAAAGGCAGTAGGGTGAACCCCTGATTTTCGGCTTCTATCTGCCAATTGCTCCATGATTTGAGCAAAACTGCTATAAGCATCATCCACCTTTATCAAGGTCGAAGCAATGTCTTTTGCCGGCTCAAAATCAGCATTTACGATTAGGATTGAGGCCTTGGTATCGTAAGCAAAGGCCTCATATTTGGGATTGGCCAAAAAACTCAAGGCGCCTTGCTCCCCTTCTTCAATCTTGCTTAGCTTATGAACTCTTACGGAAGGATCGCCTACCACTTCCCCGTTCAGGAGTTCACCGAGCTCGGCTGCACTTATTTCCATACTCAAAAGTAATTATTAATCCCCGAATCTCTGAGCCAAGGGCATAAACTTAAATCCTCTATGTCCCCGACAAAAAGCAAAAGTACTTAGATAACAAGTCTAAGACGTAGTTTCCGCTGCTAACCACTACTTCTATAGGGCTTAATCGTAGTTTTTCGCTTTTTGGTTGTGAGTTTTGGGCAGAAGGCCCTTGAGAATGGGTTTTACAGGGAAATTTCTCCCTTTTTTGGAGCGGAGCAGCGATGCACGTGGCAATAGATGACCTGCTATCCATTGCAATGATGGCACTATACAGCGACTTCGCTGCTGCACTTGTCCTGTCTCTCCGCCTGCGCTTCGAGCCAGCACCAGCACAGCGACTCAGACGCTGTATAGCACCATCATTTCCATTTCTATCAGGGCTACATAGCACCTGCATCACTCGCGGCATTTGGACCGATGTGCTGGGCAAGATTCTATAAAAATTCACCTGTCAGGCTCAACTCATGCAAGACACAAGCAGCAGGCTACCGAACCAAAGTAACATTTCCCTGAAACTGCTGACTGTCGCCATTATTGAAGTGCACCTGTCCATAATAGACAAACACGCCAATTGGCAATAGCTCTCCTTTGAAGCTTCCGTCCCAGGAGGCTTTAAGCGAATTAGCACTATAAACCTCCTTGCCCCAGCGATCAAATATCCAAATTTCCAGAGACTCAGCATTATTCATAAGGGGACGGAATTGATCATTCATCCCATCACCATTCGGGCTAAAGGCATTTGGCAACATGATCAGCTCTCCCAGACAGCTTACGGTATTGATGCTCACAGTCGTGGAATTGATGCATGGACCATCATTCACAGTGTAGATGAATTCTCCTGCTAGGTCTACCGAGGGATCAAAGACATTGGTGATCAACAGCTCTCCCGAAGGACTGGTCCACAGTCCACCCTGATCTGGACTTCCACCCAATAAAGACTCAAGCGCAATAGGCGCTTCGTCTAAACAGATGTCCATCGACATGCCAATGCCGGGATCCGGTTCGATGTACAAGACTTCTGTCACACATTCACAGATGCTCTCATCGTAGTATTGCTCTGTAGTGCAATCCAGATCATCCACACAATCTAGCTCAACTGGCAAATTGACAGCTAGGCACTCACAGGTCGTGGAATCCCAGACTTCTTCACCATTTAAGCAGTCGTTGTCGTTGACACAGCTGGAAGCATCAGGGATGTCGACCTGTTCGCATTCACAAAGGAGCTCGTTCCATAGCTCAAGGCCGTTGACGCAATCACCGTCATCGACGCAGTTGGATGGATCAGGGACATTGATTTGTTCACATACACAGATTTCGGAATTCCATACTTCCTCTCCATTTGAACAGTCACCATCGTCTTCGCAAGTCGGATCGGGTATATTGACTTGCTCACAGGCACAGCCGTTCCAGATCTCCTCACCATTTTCACAGATGCCATCATCGCAACCCGGATCGATTGGCTCGATGCCAGATTCACATTCACAGCCATTCCAGACTTCCTCACCATTCTCACAGATGCCATCGTCGCAGCCCGGATCTATTGGCGTGACACCCGGTTCACATCCACAGCCATTCCAAACCTCCTCTCCATTTTCACAAATGCCATCATCACAGCCCGGATCGATGGGCGCGATACCCGGTTCACATTCACAGCCGTTCCAGATCTCCTCCCCATTTTCGCAGATGCCATCATCACAGCCCGGATTTACAGGCGCCTCACCTGATATACATTCGCAGAGATCGCCATCCCATGACTCAATACCGTTTTCGCACAATCCATCATCACAACCCGGATCAGGACAGGGGAATTCGCAGGAGTCATCATCGCAGTCAGCAAAAGGATCAAAATTGAGCGCAGATGGATTGGTGCATCCCAGTACAGCCGGACTCGTCAGACATTGGCAACCATCCCAGATTTCGTAGCCATTCACACAGTCTCCATCATCACAGATCGGATCAACCGGAGCAATACCCGGCTCACATTCACAGCCGTTCCACAGTTCCTCACCGTTCTCACAAATGCCATCATCACAGCCGGGATCTATAGGAGCACTGCCTGACTCACATTCACAGCCATTCCAAATTTCCTCGCCGTTCTCACAGATTCCATCGTCACAGCCGGGATCTATAGGAGCAATGCCTGATTCACAATCGCAGCCATTCCAAAGTTCCT
>JAHDDV010000302.1 GCA_020629205.1 Chitinophagales bacterium
GTGTGATGATTGCATAGCTCTCCCGGAACCCTTGGGCTCAATGAGAGTATCGCAATAAAAAATTGGTAATGAGCGATATCAGAGACTGCTCAACAATTTGACCATTTGTTCTTGTTCGTATGCAATTGCATTCGATAAAGGCGATCCTAAATCCGAAATCTCTTGATCCGGCTGAGCTCCATACTGTAGAAGTAACTTCATGATTTCCAAATCTCCGGATCTTGCAGCAGCCAGTATTGCCCCTTCATCTTGTCTTGCTTTGTGGTTGACATCTGCCCCTGCTTCCAGCAACAGTTTACATATTTGCAGGTTGCGCTGTCGCACCGCAGCATTCAAGGGAGAGCTGGCTCCATCTCCTCCACAGTACAGGCAGTTAGGATCAGTAGTCTTCAACAATTCAGCAACATCACATGGGTGGCTATTGTCAATTGCCTGTAGTAGATAGGCGCATTTGCGCTTCTTCTCGGAAAGTCCCACCAAGCGATCTTCCAAATTTATGTTGGGAATGGCAGATAGAGAGATCGGGCCATAGTAGCTGCCAACTTTGTCCACTATTTGCCTTGGATTAACCTCCTCAGTTTCCTGCATTTCCGGTAAGATGAAACTGGGTAGAGCTAAGCAGAACAGAAGCGCAATTGCAAGAAAGAGTGGTAGCGTCCATTTCCTTGGAATTGCTTTTGGTATATCGGTTCCCGCAGCAATCAGTGACTGAACCCGAGTTCTCAGTTCAGAGGGATTGCGAGACATGGACTGGGCGAGCACTAGACTATTACCCGGCTGGTACTTCCACTCAGCAATGCGCATGAGGCAATTGGCGACGGCCAGAGGGTTTTCTACATAGGCTCCTGCTTCCGCATCGCAAAGCAGCTCATTGCTCCTTTCCATTTGCATTCTTGCCAACTGCAATAAGGGTTGAAAGAAGAATAGGGATTGAAGGCCCGCTAGGAAGAGGGACCAATACAAATCCCCTCTCTTGATATGCGCCAGCTCATGAGCGATCATTGCTTCCAATTCTTCCCTTTCAACTTCGCTTGCAACTCGTCTTGGCAGACAAATCTCATTGGGAAACAGAACAACGGGGCTTTGCAGATTTTCTACAATTTCCAGCTTCACCTTGTGGCTAATCCCAGCTTTTTCCAGCAGCGCGGCTAAGAGACTAAGTAAGTATTCATCCCTGCATGATTCTCGCCGTCCCATTCTAATAAGAAAATTTCGATGACGGGCAATATGCCAGGCAATTATGCTTAAGCTGATCAGTCCCCAGAAAAAAAAGAGTCCCAGTAATATTTGTGAGTAGCTAATAAAACTACTTTCATTCAATTCGGAATCATTACTCAGTCCAGAACCCCAGACGGCCGCTGCCGACAATTGCTCAGAGCGAGGTTCACAATCTTCCTCGAGAAAGGCTGAAGCTGGGACCACTGTCGTACTTATTGATGCCACCTTCGACTGTAACTTTTCAGCACTAAACAAGGCCTGAGGGTTTGGCCCGAGGCCAAATGAAAGCAGGCTGCTAAATAAGCCACCAAGTATGGCGATTCTCCACAGTTGATTTCGAAAAACCGTTCGCTGAAAATGTGGAAGACGCATCAGCAGTAGAATTCCTGCAATCCACAATGTGCTGTGCAGCAGATAGGTCAAAGCAAAAGCCAAGGCCTCGGCGCTTAGGGTGGAGATCATAGACGCAAAGCTCATTTTCAGCAGTTTTTATTTTAATGAATCTTTTTTCTTTCGCTTTTCAGCATCCTTGATTAGTTGCTTGAGTGCCTCCAGTTCTGCTGCGTCAAACTTGTCTTCTTCAAGCAGCTGATTAACCAGAATGGAAGATTTACCAGCAAACAGTTGATCCACCAGCCTTCTGGTCATAGACTTTCGCGTCTGATCTTTACTGATTGCTGCCTGATAGATGTATTGACGCCCTTGCTTCCGATAGCTGACAACACCCCGTTTGTGCAATCTTTGAAGTACAGTGGCAACAGTGGTCAATGCTAAGCTGCGTTCTTCTTCCAAAACAGTTTGCACCTCGCCTACAGAGGCTTCTCCGAGCTCCCACAGGGCGTTCATCACCTTCAGTTGCAGCTCGTCTAGTTTTATTTCTTTTCCCATTGTATCTCTTTAACTACTACAAATGTAGTATTTTAAAAACTACAATCGTAGTTTTTGGGATTTGTTAACAAAATTTGATGAACTGTCTGCCCAGCAAGGACATCAGGTAGAAATTAATAATTTGATAGGAACGGAGGTTTTTAAAGAGAGCTCCAGTGCTGCGCAAACAAAGTTTGTGGCACCTTTGAGGAGCTTATTTGAACCAGCACTAGTCCTCTCTCAGGAAGATGCTGGTACACTTGGGAAACTCATGCTCAAATGCCTTACCCATATGCGCTAACAGGGCATTTACAAGAAGCTGAAGCCATATTGAGCAATTCTCGCTAGTCTTGCACAGTGATTGATCTGAATCTGGAAGGTGTCATGTTGGTGTACTTCTTGAAAGCTGAATTGAATGTCGATTTCGATCTAAAACCGATCTGCTCTGAGATCGCTTCCATTGTGTACAGTTTCCCTTCCTCCGTTTTGAATATTCGTTTGGCCTCATCTATGCGAAATTTGTTGATGTAAGAGTTGAAATTTAGGCCAAATTCCTTGTTGATAATATAGGATAGGTACTTCGTGTTTGTGCTCAGTTGCTGGGAGAGACTATGAATGGTAAGTTCGCTGTTTAAATAGGGCTTGTCTGTCGACATCAAGCGCTGTAGATCTTTGACTAAGCGATTTCTGGTTTCGTCGTCCAAAGTCTCATCCTTGATGTTTTCCAAAATATACTCATGGTTTTTATTCCCATAGAAGACAATAAGGACAGTATATAGCAGGAGTAGGACCCTAAAAACATCTTTACCGGCATGGAGGGGATTGAGCTGCACGGCATACAAAACCACAATCAGGAACGTAAATGTTATCAAGAAGCGCTTCATCCATAATAGCGTATTGTTGCTCTCTATTCCTTGAGAACCAATCAGCACCACTTTTCGCTTCTTGTAAAGTTGAAAGCCAAGAAAGATGTAGAAGATCACTTGCGCGAAGAAAATAAAGATCAAGCTGACAAAATTCACATAAGTGCGAATTGACTCTATTAGCAGATAATTTTGGGTCCCCATTTCCAAATTGTACATCGCGACAAAGGAAACCGTATTGACAAAAAGCAATATTAGAGCTGGTGCATAATGCCTTTTCTCTTGCTCAAGAATTGGTGCTGTTTCATCGGTCTGTATCAATGAAACCAGGTACAGATACATGGAGGGTGGTAGAGCTAAGCATAGGACAAACAACAGCAAGGATGCATAGACGATGATCGGATTGGGGTTTGTTGCTCCAAAAATGTTGATCAGTAATGTCTCGGTGAATATACCTGACAAAATGAGCAAAAAGTGCCCAAATCGCTTGTTGGATTCCGGCATTTCCTTTTTGAAATAGATCTGTATCACACCGATGTAAGCTACGATGTTTAAGATCACTAAGATGGCAATTTTAAACGTCAATGTGATTGATTTTAAATTATGCTTTAAGGCTGTAATGTTTATGCCCTTCAGCCATTAAGGTACACCTTTTCTTCTCAATTATAATAAGAGAAAGCAGTGATAATTCGATGTGTATCAGCGACAAGTCGGCGTAAATGCGTGCGAATTCCCTGAATCCGTCCATGTGCTTCACCCAAATTCGCCGGATCTGATCATAGGTTCTTTAGATTCAGTGCCCACTTAGCACCCACGCGAGAAGGTGTTTGCTTCAGCACGATCTGAGATTTATGAAAAGGAGGAAAAACACAGTAATGGAATTTGTAAAAGACACAGACATTTCAGAGGCCCACATTGTTACAATTTCTGCCAATTTGGCAGCTTGTCTGGGGCTTGTTATGCTTAGGCGAATTTTTCGACAACTTTTGCTTAATGCAAAAATAGTCGGTTTTTTGTTTTGGCTGATCGGCATGCTTCTCGGATCTACAGCTTTGGCTTGCGACAATAGTACTTTCTCGCTTGATTCTGTTACTCCAAATGGGGCGACAACAACAGAATACTGTTTTTCGATGACCACAGAGTTGGGGGCTTTGGATGCGACATTCTACGGCTTTGTGCTGGAGTTTCAGTCCTCTGGGCCTACTCCAACGATTGTTCCGGGAAGCTACCCAGCCTCCTTTCCTGTATCTGGTCCATTGGTTGAAACCTTGGAAGCAACGACAGGTGCTGCAGTAAACTCTATTGTCAATGACTCAGATTGGACAGAGTTTGAAAATAGTGTAAATGTACTGAGCTATGAAGAAGGCCAATATGCAGCAGCTTCGGATGATGTAAGTTTTACGCTCTGCGTCACCGTCGATGGTTGTGTAGAGTCAATCTTGTATGATTCTAGCCCAAATTCAGGATCAGCGCAATGCGAGTTTATTGTCAGTACAGGCGATGTTTGCTCAACTCCTGTAGGATCACCATGTGATTGCACTAATGCTTCTTGTGGAGGAGCACACTTCGATTGCGGTGGAGCAGCTCAGGATGATTATACTTTTGCTTTTCCCTCCGCAGCTGAATTTGACATCTCACCTGACCTTCCTACAGCGATGGGAACAGCTTATGAACTTTGCTGGCAATATACCACAGGGGCAGGCGAGACAGAAGTGG
This sequence comes from Chitinophagales bacterium, assembly GCA_020629205.1. Lineage (GTDB taxonomy): Bacteria > Bacteroidota > Bacteroidia > Chitinophagales > UBA2359 > JAHDDV01. The sequence goes on from JAHDDV010000302.1 coordinate 4,665, forward strand.
GCTTTGTGAATGCAATTGGCAACTCGACCGGCTCCAATCCATCCTGTACTTTTGATCGCGAATACCACGTGTATACCGCGGACTGCTCATCCGAAATCCCAGCTGGTCCTGCTGCTGACTTTGGAACAGGTAGCGAATACACACTTAGTCCTTCGACAACCTATAATTTTTGCGTAGATATCACCTACACCAGTGGCGCTTGTGGAATGTTGGAAAACAACTTTGTTTGGCTGTATGATGCTACAGGGGGAGGGGGATGTGGAAGTTGTGCCAGCCCCTGCACGGGTTCCGGAATGGGCGCCGTAGCAACATATGCTGACCGAAGCTATAGTTCTTGCTGGGTTCCTGATTGTGCAATTTTTGGCCCCGGATCTTTTACCAACTGTTTTGAAGCTACAGCAGATGCCAATGGATTTTTGGGATTTGCCAATCTAACAGGCAATACAGGCTTGCAAACATGCATCAGCAGAAGTTGGGAGCTTACAGCATCCTGCGGGACCCCTATCCCCAATCCTAATCCAAATGCCAACGGAGTAGGTTCCGGATTCAATCCGGAATACTCTGGACTAACTGCAGGTGCGACCTATACATTATGCGTAACTTACACCTTGTCTGATGCCAGTTGTGGTTTCGATGGACTTGTAGATGAGATTTGTATTGACTCTTATGGCAACAATGCTTGCACGGTAGGTTGTGGTACTTGTGCTAGCCCATGCCCTGATTCTGGAATGGGAGCTGTGGCTACTTATGCTGATCGGAGCTATCTGTCCTGCTATACTCCGGACTGTCCAATATATGGCCCTGATTCTTTTACAAATTGCTTTGTAGCCTCTTCAGATGCAACCGGGTTTCTAGGTTTTGCTAATCAAACATTTCACGATGGATTGCCAAGTTGCATTGATAGAAGCTGGGAATTGTATGAATCAGGATCTTGTGGAACGGTGATACCCAACCCTACACCGAATGCAAACGGCGTAGGCTCTGGGTTCAACCCCGAATACATCGGGCTCATTCCCAATAGCGACTATACCCTTTGTGTAACCTACGATCTGTTGGACTTTCTTTGTGGTTTTGATGGGTTTACAGACTTCATTTGCATTGATTCATATGGAAACGATTGTGTCCCAATAGACCCCACCTTTGCGCTACCTGCAATACTGTGCGATGATGCAGAAGCTCCGGTTCTCTCAACAAGTAGCAACAACGGGGTTACAGGAACCTGGAATCCGTCAACACTCAATCTTTCAGGTGCAGGAGGTACACAACTCAGCTCGACATTTACTCCAGCCGCTGGCGAATGTGCCAATCCATATTTATACAATCTGAATGTAGTCACTGCCCCGTCGGCCACGCTTACGAGCGCGGCCACAGTCTGCAACAGCACCGGTACAGGGGAAGCCACTTCATTGGACTTTGATGGATTTATTACAGCTGGAGATGCTGGAGGTACCTGGACCGACGATGATGCTTCCGGAGCTGCAGGAACGTTTCCGGATTTGGATTTTGACGCTATAAGTCCTGCGGTCTACGAATTCACGTATACAACAAATTCAGCAGTGGCTCCCTGTTTGGAACAGTCGTATACGATTTCAGTTACCGTGGAAGACTGCAATTGTCCTAGCGTGGAAACAACGGCTCCTTCTGATTTGTGTAACGATGGCTCGATATTGAACCTTGCTACTCTCCAAAATACCACTGAGTCTGGAAGCTGGCAAATCAGCAGCAGCCCTCCAGGGAGCAGTCCTGCAACTATTAGCGGAACTTCTCTCAACGGCACAGATGCTGACCCGGGAACATATGAACTCACTTTTACTTTGGACGTTTCTCCTCCTGGTGCCTGTCCCGCTACTTCAACACAAAACTTAGAAATTACTGATATTCTGCTTGCTGGATCAGGTACTGGCATGGACATTTGCAGCGATGCTTTAGGCCTAACAAATTTGTATGATATTATTAGTGATGAAGATCCAGGAGGGATCTGGTCGGTGGCTAGCGGAAGCCCTGATGTAGGCACCTTTGACGCCACTGCTGGCACCTTTGATACTGAAGGGCACGCTGCAGGAACCTTCGTTTTTACATACGACCAAGCTGCTCTTGGGAGTTGCCCTGCCTCAAGTGCAAATGCTACAATTAATGTCTATAATCCCCCGATCTCAGCTGTAACATCTGCAACGAACATCTGCAACAATAACGCCTCGGGTAGCTCTACTGTAGTAGCCTTCAACAGCCTCATTAGTGCAGGTGATAGCGGTGGAAACTGGACGGATGATGATGCCTCAGGCGCAT
>JAHDDV010000303.1 GCA_020629205.1 Chitinophagales bacterium
TTTAGGTTTAGGCCAAACTGGTTAGTAGAGCCATCGACGTCTTTGACCTTGAGCGTCTGATAGCTCAATGCTCCCCAAAGTGCGTTGATTACCCATCGATCTGCGAAGGCGTAGTCGATACCCGGCCCAAGGTAAATTTGCACTCCTGTAGTATTTGATTTACCCGCTTCATCGCCGCCAACAAAGGTTTTCTGTGTGCCAAGATCCAGAGCTACACCAACTTCCCCGTAGATTCCGGTGGCTTCGTTGGCTGCCTCTCGGTACCTCAAAAAGGGTTGGATAGTAAGGCTGCTTCCTCTATTGTAATTGTCATCATCACCGTCTCGATCGCCGGAGATTCCAGCAGCAAGACCTAGTATTAGATTGTCTGATGCGGAATAGCCGATGTAGGGCAATAGTGTGTAATTGCTGCTTTTAAAGTCGCTCTCGCTGTTACCTGTCGAACCAAAACCGACTGTTCCACCTGTGAAAAATTTGTACTGTGCTGATAAATCTGCGGAGATAAACAGCGCGAAGACAATGAATACAAAGATTGATAGCATTTGTTTCATAATGTAGATGTTTGGATTAAAAAAAGTACGCAAATTAACGCCACTTTTCTTTAGAAACCAATTATATCTTATGAATACATTACTGCTATAATTGCAGGGCTTAGTTTAGCTTGACTTCGTTTCCTTCCGAGAGCCCGCTGATCACCTCAATTTTGAGTCCATCTGAGAGGCCGGTTTTGATCTGACTTCTTTCGTATTCGCCTTCGCCTTTTTTGATTTTCACGAAGGTCGTGTCCCCTGCAAAGTCGAGAGCGGCTTCGGAGATCACCAATACATTCTCTTTGCGATCCACTTCTATATCGGCATTGGCGCTATAGCCTGCACGGATAAAATCGCCTTCTTTGAGTTGCACTTTCGCTTCTATATCAAATTTGATCGTTCCTTCCTGCATGGTTCCTTTTGGGGACACATAGTAGAGTTTGGCTTTATATTTTTTATCGGGCAATGCGCCGATGGTCAATTCTATATCCATGCCTTCGCGAATCTTTCCTGCTTCGCTTTCATCAATCTTACCGGCGAAGATCATGCTCTTCATATTAGCTACGAGGGCAATCGTACTTCCCGCATTAAAGGTATTGCTTTCGATCACAGATGCCCCTTCTTTCAGCGGCACTGAGAGCACGGTTCCGTCTACAGTGGAGACGATCACATTGCTGGCGCCGCCTGACTTCTTGGTGGCTCCTTCCTTGAGTAGGGAAAGGTTGTTTTTTGCTGATCGCAATTGGCTGCGTTGCAGATCCAGATCTGCCTGATAAGTGTCGAGCGTGCGATCGGCACCGGTGCTGGCGATATCCAGGGCGGCTCTTTTTAGTTCCACATCAGCGCTAAACTGGTTGTAAGCCTGTTCGGAAATAATGCCATCGTCGAAGAGGGCTTTTTGACGTGCGAGTTCCTTCTCGGATTCCCGAAGCGCGATGCTTGCTTGTTGTACATCCTGACCGCTTTGGCTGACTTGCTTTTGGCGCTGTAATTCTCTCTCAGCACGCTGTACGGAGAGCTCCGCATTGCGTACCTGGGTTTCGGCATTATTGATGGTCATGGCATCTGGCACCAGTTTGATTTTGGCAATCTCCTGACCGACCTTCACCTGGTCACCAGCTTTGACGTAGATCGCATCGATGACTCCGGAGACACGAGGGATAATGGCTACTTCCTTTTCAGGAATGATGGAACCGGTGGCCACGGTCTTCTTGCTGATATCTCCACGTTCAACTTTTTCCAGTTTCACTTTGGTTTCATCGGATTTTCCTCGTGAATTGAAATACCAGCCCAAAAAGCCGATACTGCCGACAAGGAAAAGAAGGAAAATGATGAGTGCCCATTTTTTCATAATACAAATTTAGTCGCGCTATTCTTTGTTGTTTGTTTATTCGTCTGCCAGCGCCTCTACGGGATTAATCTGTGCTGCCCGGTAGGCTGGCAGTGCACCAGCCAATGCACCAAAAGTAATCATGAGGAACATGGCAATAAAGACCAGTCGGAAATTGACTTCAGGATTGCTAAAGAAAATGCTTTCGACTTCGAAGGTGCGAATGATATAGTCGAACAATGCCAAAGTCGCCACCCCTAGCACCATACCGATGTAGGTACTGATGGTGGTGATGATGATGGACTCGATAAGAATCATGCGCATGATCGAGCCCGATGTCGCTCCGATGGATTTTCGGATGCCGATTTCTCTGGTTCTTTCTTTGACTACGATGAGCATGATATTGACAATGCCAGCGATGCCAGCGATGATGAAGCCGAGTCCTACGAAGAGGATAAAACCATCGATGGCGGCGAAGAGTCCAGTAAACTTTTTCACTTGATTACTGAGGTTGAAAGAGTTGATGCCCATACGATCATTGGGATGTATATCGTGGCGATCACGCAGCATTCGCTTGATCCTTGCTTCCACCTCATTGGAATTGATTTCATCGTAGCAGGCAATAGTGAAATAGTGGACCCGGTCGATTTGATTAAACACCACCTGTCCAGTACTCAGAGGCATGATAACGGCCATATCATCATTGCGTCCATTGTCCCCGGTTTGTACACTTGCCTGTACCCCGATCACTTGAAAAAAGACACCGCGTACCTTAATATAGGCTCCGATAGCTTCTTCAGGATTTCCTTTAAAAAGAATGTCCCTTGCCTCTACTCCGATGACACAGACCTTCCGGCGTTCTTTGATATCGCTTTGATTGATGTAGCGACCTTCTTCCATTTCGATGGGCAGGATATGCTGTAGATCCGGTGTCTCGCCTCTCACCTCAAAGCTACCATTGTTGTCGCCTGCGATGACTTGTGTGGCACCAAGCTGAATGCGAGGAGACATATACTCAACCTCGGGAAAGTTTTGTCGAATGGCTTCTGCATCCTGAGTTGTAAGGGAGGCGATTCGGCCAGTAGGCAAGCCCTTATGTGCGATAGTGGTTCTTTGTGCCCATACGAACATGGTATTCTTAGCGAATTTGCCGAATACCTCCATGCTGCCATTGGAGAGGCCACGGCCCATACCGAAGAGAAAGATCAGGCTGAAGATACCAATGATGAGAACAAAAGCGGTGAGGGCTGTCCTCAGCTTGTGCATCCATATTGTTGCTGCTATTTCTCTTAGTAACTCCATAATCTCTTATGCGCTCATGGCTTCCACCGGGCTGATCTTTGCGGCCTTCCATGCGGGGATCAATCCTCCCAGGGCTCCTGCTATGATTAGCAATATCAGCGATGCTACTGCCATTTGCCAACTGATTTCAGGGTTTCTGAAAAACTGGTTTTCCATATTAGCGGCTTTGAGGGCTGTATCGGCCGCCCACATCAATGCCACTCCTGCTACCAGACCGATATATCCCGAAGTCAGGGTAATGAAGATCGACTCCTGAATGATGGAGCCAATGATGTGCATCGGTTTGGCTCCCAGTGCTTTTTTCACCCCGATTTCTTTGGTTCTTTCTTTTACGGTGATGAGCATGATATTGCTCACTGCTATTACACCTGCAAGCAAGGTCAGCAATCCGGTAAAGGTGATGATGACCTTGATACCAAAAAACAGTGTTTGAAAACGTTGGAAGTTTTCTATGCCATTTCTGATCGACACGGCTCTTTGATCTTCTGGATCGTATTTGAATTTTCTGGCAAAGTCCTTTCTGATCTTATCCTCCAAAACTACGGTCTCTGCCACAGACATGTCTTCGTCTACAGTCAGCATCAATTGATCTAGTTGATCTCCACCATTATTGGCCATTTGGGCCGTTTTCACAGGGAGATAGATCATCTGCATTTCGCGATCACCACCATCGTCTTCGAAGACACCTACTACTTTGTAGATTCCGCCCTTGATGTCAATCCATTCGCCAAGGCCGGCTTCCGGGCTTGCGAAAAATTCCTCTGAGACCAGCTTTCCAATTACAGCTACTTTTCGCAGCTCTTCGTTGTCTTGCTCTGTGATGAAGCGACCGTGGGTCATCTTGGTTCTCTCAATCTCCAAGTGGCCTGGATGTACCGCTCTAACCGAAAATGCTTGTGCCTTCTCTTTGTATTTTACATTGAAGGAACCCCCGATATTGAATCGACCACTGCTGTGCTCTACACCTTCAAAGGTAGCAAGGCGATCGTGGTCCTCATTCTCCAATTGGATTTCCCGTCCAACAGGTAAGCCTTTCCAGGGCTTTGAGGTCGCGTCGGGAAATATCCAAAAAGAATTGACCGCATCATCTTTGAACATGAATTCAACACCGTTTTGCAAACCATTCCCTCCACCCATCAGGAAGACCATCATAAAGATCGCCCATGCAACGCTGGTTCCCGTGATGACGGTTCTCAGCTTGTTCATCCATAATACACTCAGTATTTCCTGCCAGCGATCGAGATCAAACATATTGGGAGGGTCTAAGAGGTAAAGGCAGATTCATCTTCCCCTTTGTGAATCACTCCATCCTTCAAACGAATGGCTCTATCGCAGAGTCGGGAGATATCGTGTTCGTGGGTTACAATGATAACCGTGATGCCTTGTTCATTTACTTTTTTGAAGAGGTTCATAACCTCATAAGACGTCTTACTATCCAATGCCCCTGTCGGTTCATCCGCCAGTACAACTTTGGGTTTACTAATCAATGCCCGGGCAATCGCCACACGCTGTTTTTGCCCACCTGATAATTGATTGGGCATATGGTGATACCATTCTTTTAGCCCTACCATATCCAGATAATCCAGGGCAATTGCATTGCGCTCTTTTCTGCTGACGTTTTGATAGTATAGTGGCAGCGCCACGTTCTCCTGTGCATTTTTGAAGGAGAGCAAATTGAATGACTGAAAGACAAAGCCCAGAAATTTATTGCGATATTCTGCAGCTGCCGTGTCGGACAGATTCTTGATCAGTTGATTATCCAGATAATAATCACCCGTGTCATAGGTATCTAGAATACCCAGGATGTTGAGCAAGGTAGATTTGCCTGAGCCTGAAGAGCCCATGATGGAGACCAATTCTCCTTTACCGATCTCCAAGTCCACGTCCTTAAGTACGTGCAATTTGCCTTGACCGGTTTTGTAGCTCTTGTTGATTTTTCTGAGTGAAATCATTGCTGGGTTGCTAATGCTTGGTGTTTAGTGTCTAGTGCTTATAGTGTCTAGTGCTTATAGTTTTGTTTCTTGTCAACTGTCATCTGTCTTGTCTAGTGCTCGCAAATGTACAAAACAATACTCGTAGAAAAGTTCGTCTATTCACATGCCAAAGGGGCATTCTGTCCCAAACTTGCTTTAATGTGAAATTTTAACACTTGCCTCGCTGTCTGTGGAAACTACGGCTTCGATCTTAAAAAAACAGTCACCGCAAGACTGCGGTGACTGAATATTCCTGTATGCTGATTTACTCAGCTCAATCTATGTGAAATGCGGTTTTGATTTAGTTGACCGTCATGTCTTTTCCACCTAGCTCAAACACCTCAACTGTGTAGTTATCTGCTGTACCGTGTAGCGCTCTGTTTCCATTCACTTTGTACTGCCATCCTGTATCAAAACTCTGGTCGTAGTCAGCAAAAAGTGCGTTGTACTTTTGGTAATCTTGAGGAGAGATGGTCTTTCCGTTTACATCGATGTAACCATCTCCTACTGCCAGTTGAAACTTGATCGGATTGTGAATCAATTCATCTTCTATCAATTGTGTGTAAAGCTCAACTTGGAATGCTTCCCAGATCTGCGTTTTGGCCAGGCTGATGTCTGACTCAATTGCCGTTCTCTGCTCAGCGATGCTCGCTTGCAAGTCCTTGATAGATGTCTGGCTTAGTGCAATCGCTTCTTTGGCAGCAGCCAATGAAACTTTGTTTCCTTTAGCAACAACAACTCTGTCCAAATCAGCGATCATCGCTGCATATTCATTTTCAATCGTTTGGGCATCCTGATCAATCAAGGTCTCGATACTACTTAGGTAGTTTACTACTGATTCGGCTTTGCGTTCTACTGCTCGGGCAGTAACCAGGTCATCATTGTAGTTGCTCAAGTCTGCTTTCCAGGTCTGGTAGATCTCAGTTACCTGCTCTGTTCTCTCTGTCCAGTAGTCTGCATATACGGTGAAAGCAGAGTTGTTCCAGTTGCTCACCGTGCGTGCGTAAGCAGTTGCAGTGCTTCCTACTTTTTCTTCCGCTCCATTCTTCAGGTGCTTCTTTACTTGCTTCTTAGTCATTGGGAAGGCTTCCAATTCAGGAAGTTGAGACTGTTCAGTAAGTACTGGTAATGTTGGCGCATCAATCAAAGCAAGGTTTACACCTGCCTGGATTTGTGAGATACTTAGAAGGGCTGCGAAGAATACAATTACTAAATTTTTCATGACTTACAATTTATGGGTTAAGGTTAAATTAAATTCAAAATTCTAAACTATCAATGTCAGGTCGCAAAGGATTCCCATGTGCCTCATTTCTGAGACCTCTCAAAAGAGAACAAGAATCTTTTACTGGGTTAAAGGCTATGCGGGAAGGAGATCATTTTTTTGGGATGTTTTAATCTGCTTTCGCGCTTGTTTGATCCTTAAACGCATGGGGTCTGAGGAAAGTTACAGGGCTTGAGAAAAAAAAAGTTAAAATAGTTTCAAGCGCCTGTTTATTCTCATTTCTTAACACTTGCCTGGCTTCTTTGTCTACTAATCGCTTGTTCATACTTCCCTTGTTTTGCTCTATTAATTTCAATGCCTGTGCCAATTTAGCAAAGCCCTGATATACTGTCGTTTAGCGCTAATCGATGCCAATGAAGAATTGAATCTTGTAAAATAACTTTACATAGCGCTGTAAAGGATTCTTACATATTCCGAATTCGTTCTGATCTTTCTAATAACACCTGCAGCTTCTTGTTCCTTGCTGTTGACAATACAATGATAAGGCAGAAGTAAGCAATGAGAAACAAGAATAGGATGAACGGTA
>JAHDDV010000304.1 GCA_020629205.1 Chitinophagales bacterium
CTCCGTTTTCTCAAACTCTCCGAAAAAGTACGAAAAACTGGTATAATAAACCCCCAAAAAGTGCGCAGAAAAACGTCTACTATGCAAATTATTCGTACCACTTTGTCAAAGGCTCACTACCACATTCACTTCCGTAACTTCAGTGCCTCCCCCAAATATCGTAGCTATTTGTAGAATGCGCTGCGAGATTTGCATACAGTCCATTCGAAATATTCGAACTTAATCTTTCGAAAGATGTCTCAAGACTGAGGACGCAAGACGATGCAAGTATTGAATTCGAAAAATTTGCCTCCCCCAAAGCAAATGGTAATGAGCGCCCAGTGCCACGCCCGAAAGACTATGCAAAATAGCCCTGATGGAAGAGGAAATGCAGGTGCTGAGCAGGGGACTGAATGCCCGCCAGATCTGGCTCCAAAAAGAGACAGATCTGGTGGTGCAATGAAGCCCCTGCGCAGTGCCTGCATTGGAACGGACAGCAGGACGGGTATCGCCACGAGTCTGTCTGCTGCGCTCCAAAAAATTTTAGTTGACTACCGTCACATCCCAGATATTGGACGACTCGGAACCTACTGTTACTCTAAACTCGTAATTGCCCGGATTGAGTAGATTGCTGAGCTCCACCTCCGCTTCTGTACCGTCTGCATTTGGATTGATCTCCGATACCGTGTTGTTTGAGGTGGCATTGGAAATCCATACTTTGGGATCATTGGCTGGATTGCCGGACATATTTCTCAGACCTGAGCCATAGATGAAAATGTCTTCGCCCGCTGAGAAACTGGTGGCGGACATCGAAGTGATCACTGGACGAGAAAGTACATTGACAGAGACGGGTGAGGAACCTGCTTGCGTCAGCGTGGTACTACCGATGGTCAATGAGAGGCCGTAAGTGCCTGCCGCTGCCGTAGCCGGAATAATGGCTGAAATGCTACTTGGCGTACAGGTAGTGGTGGTCAATGGGATAGTGGAAGAGCCAGTAAGTGAGACGCTTACATCGTTGCAACCATTCGGGAAATCCGTACCGGTGATCACCAATGTATCCAGAATATAGTACTGTGCGCCTACACTGGTAATGGCAGCATTTTCGCCGCTATCATCTCCATCATCGCCACAGGCCACAAAGAAAGAGGCCAGGCAAAGTATCAGGGCTAAAAGTGAAATTGATTTGTTCATGTGCTGAATAGCAATTTTGCTCATGGTTCAATACGGAAGGCTCGAAGCCAGATTAAGGGATAGAAAATCAATAACTGTCCAATCCCTAAGCTACGGACTTCTGTGATGAACCACAGTGTTTTGTAATGTCGCAAAGATAAGGAAATCGCAGCAGCCTCGAAAGTCTGTGATTGGCCCGACTACTACGAAAACTAAGTTCACGCAGCACTGGGTACAGAAGAGCGTAAATGAGTATCTTGTCGGAGAAAAAGTAGTATGGGGATATTAGAGTGGCTTTCTGGAAATCAGATTGTGGTGTCGAGGGTGGATTACAATCGGATCTTGCATAGTGACATGGTGGATGGATTTGAGATTCGTCGGAAGACACTCGGACATGTGGAGATCAGTAGTCGTCGGCTGACGGTCGCCGATCCATTGGTGATGCCTGATCTACGTCCCTTGACGCGTGAATTGCCTAATGGGGCGTATGCACTTTGGTTGCATAGCGCCGTTGATCCGGATGGCAATGAGGCCATTGCGCTGGCTGAATTGCGTCTTCGGGAAGAAGCTGCGATCATGTACGAACTTGCTCTGCGACCGGGGGAACAGTCTTCACAATTGAGTGATCGGGATGACTTCTTTGGATTTACGGTGGATTCCGGGCTGGCATGTATTGCGGATACCAAAACATTTGAAGCCTATCATGCCTGGCAGACTGCTTACGAAAAGGATCATCCCAAGGCTCAGATCTATGATGAACTACTGGCTGAAGAATTTAAGAAGAATGCTTTATCGCCTGATGAAGAAGGAGAATGGGCTGTTTATGAGTTTGCAGAAAACCAGCAGCTTTTGATGTTTGCTGCTGGATTGGGTGATGGTTTGTATCCTGTTTATTATGGGGTCAATAAAGCCATTGAAGTCGTCAATGTAGTGATCGACTTTCAGGTAATTCTTGGACAGGAATAAGCTCCTCTCCTATTCTATGCAGGGCTCGCTATCTCAGCAGCGATATATTCCCGCTCTTTTGTTCCTTATCTCCATTGAAGTACACTACCGCGATTTGATAGACATAAGTCTCGAGTTCCAGAGACTTGTTATTATCTGTTCCATCCCATTCTGCCAGCGGGTCTTCAGAAGCGAAGACGACTTGTCCCCAACGATTAAAGACCTGCAGGTTGAAAGTTTCAACACCGAGAGATTGCACTTTGAAGACATCATTGACGCCATCGCCATTAGGGGAGAAGGCACTGGGTAGCTCGATGAAGTTGGTAGGAGGAATGACATTTACCATGATGGCGGCTTCTGCTTCACAACCAGTCGCATCTTCAACATTTACAGTATACATGGTGGAGTCTCTAGGTGAGACGGCCACATTTGGACAATCGATGCAATCGATATCAGTGATGGGATTCCATTGGTAAGTCGCGGCTGTACCCGAAAGCACCGTCACTTCGATATTAGCTGTTTCCCCTTGATCTATAGTGACAGACTCCGGCAATTGAATGAGGAACTCTTCGGGCTCCATGACTTCGAAACTGAGCGTCTCTGCGCAGGCACCGCCGTTAAGTATTTCCACAGTATGTTCACCTGCGGATAGTCCGGTGAACTGAGCATCCGGCCCATGTGCACCACCATCTAAACTATAGGTAAAGTCACCGGGTGAGCCCACAACAATCGAAGCCTGACCATCATTGTAGCCATAGCAAGTGATATCAATGATTGGGCCGAGGCTATAGTCACCTGTAGGCTCGGCAATCGTTACGTCTATTGTACCTGTGCAGTTGGCAGATGAAGTCCATTCTACCGTATAATCCCCACCGGGAAGATCTGTCCAGACACTGGAGGTGCCTAGTCCTCCCCCATCAAGACTGAAGAAGTGAGGCGCTGTGCCTCCGGTTACGGAAACTTCGATGCTACCATCATTTGCTCCGGGGCAGGACACGTCGGTACTAGAGACAAGATCGAAAACACCTGCCGGAGCGTCTGCTACTTCTACCTGGATGCTGCTGCCGCAACCTACATCATCCGTTACAGCCAGATCATAGGTACCAGCCGCCAGATTTTCGAACAAGAAGGTCGATTGATTGGCCACTTCTGTACCAGCCAGACTTAATACAAGATTGTAAGGTGGCTCGCCTTCGACTACATCTACGCTGACAAAACCGTTTGGCAAACCGCAGAAGCTTTGCTGTGTATTTAGAACGGTAATTTCTGGTATTGGCGCATCTTCCAAGGTGTGGGAAGAAGTTGAAATACATCCTTGAGCGTCTTCCAGGGTCACCTGATAGAAACCTGATGTAAGATCGAAAATAGTGGAAGAGGCATCGCTGACTTCTTCAAAGATTTGATTGCCATCTTCATCCTCCCATGTAAAAGTATAAATACTGGTTCCTTCTGATACTGCCGTAACGGAGCCCAGGTTATCGCAAGTGGGATCCACTCCTGACATTTCGGGCGGAGCACAGCAAGAGAGCACAGATTTGAAGATAAAGTTTGGATCATTGAGACAGGGGGAATTGGAGCTGCTCCAGGATCCCGCTTCCTGATCGGAATAGTTGATAAATTCCACGCTAAGATCATCCCCGTTTTCTCCTGGAGGGCAATTGGCCACAGTACTAATCGACAAGCAAAAAGTTATGGGGCAATCCTCAGCTACACCAACATCTCCAAAGTCATTTCCAGGGTCACCATCACCATTTAGATCAAAGAAGTAGCCAGGGCCTATATCCTGAAGACCACCGTTAGAGGTAGCGTTTACGCTTTCATACCAAGCCCAGGTGCCAGTACCATCATCGGAACAAGGCGTGGGAGGAGGTCCGGGGATGAGCGTGCTCATATCCCATCCAGCACCGAAGACCGGTTCCAATCCATCAAACCAATCCGCTGCATTTTGGATATATCCACCGATTGTGATACAGAGTTCAACTTCCTGACCGGGCAAAAGGATAGAGCCCACTGTGGGAGCAGGATCCACAGTTAGTGTTTGATTGATAATGCAAATTTCATCATTTACCTGTTGGGATGTTGTGCAAAGCTCAAAGCTACCCTGATCATTGTTTGTACCTCCACTCAACTGTAGGTAGTAGGACTGCCCGATGGACACAGGAGCAAAGGTATAGGTAATATCGCCGCCTGAATCATTGACCACGCAGTCTCTACCAAAGAGACTTCCACAGTCCCCTTCATACAGGGCGATCATAGCCACGGCCCATTCACTGGTGAGGCTTATTTCAAGGTAGTTCCCTTGTGCTTCGACTCTGTACCAGACATCTGCAGCAGGGTCTGGAGCTTCAATGCCCCCCTGACAGAAAGCCTGATTGATATATGGCTCTTCACCATGGCCTTCGATATTGTCTCCAGTCACACAGCTTTGTAATCCAATCACCCCAGAAGGAATCTCAATGGCTTCATCGCATTCATCGTTGGGCGGATCAGCCATCAAACTCACTGAAGTAACAAGCATCAAAACAGCGAGTGTAAATGTAGAAGAAATCAGTTTATACAAAGACCTGAAAGTGAACATGGTATTCATAGATTTGAATCTCGATTGAGAATAGTGCTTTGCAGGCAGATTCTAATGGTCGGTAGCTAGAGAAAATTTGGATTTCCCCTTATATAATGATACGCAAAATTGCTTTTTTATCGTAGCAACGGGCGTTAAATTTGCAGCTGCGTCCTTATCCTGACTTAGTGGCTCAAATTGTGTTCCAGCGTGAAAAACTATCAGAGTCCTAGAATGTAGCCACTGAGGCTCTCTTCGGCCTGCAATCCAATCTTCTTCTTTAGACGATACCGGGCCACTTCCACCGACTTTGGAGTCATCAATGACAGGCGCGCAATTTCCTTGATGCTAAGATTCATCCGGATAAAGGCGCAATGTCTAAGGTCCTTTCGCGATAGGTTGGGATATTCCGTTAAAAGATTTTTAAAGAAGTGCGGGTGAATCTGTTCGAAGTACATCTTGAAGGATCGCCAGCCTTCTTCACCATGCAAATTGTGGTCTACTTCAAAGACCAATCGTTCCAATTCGCGCTTTACTTCCTTGTTTTCGATTTTGGGCATCACCCCTTTGATTCCTTCGGCTATGCCACCAAGAATGGTATTCTTTTGATTGAGAAACAACGTATAATTTGCCAGCTCTCGGTTTCTAAGATCTAGCTCTTGACTTCTCTTTTCGTGCATCACTTCTCTCGCTTGTGCTTCACGAGATTGGGTCACGTCTTGAATGATCACAATCAGGGAGCCTCTATTCTCCCCTTTCCGCATCGCCAGTGAAGCCTCAATTCTTCCCCATACAATGGTTCCGGCCTTTGTCAAGAAACGCTTTTCCAAACTAAAGCTCTCCAACTGCTGCTGCTCCACCTCCCTCATTTTTTGCACCACTCCAGGTAAGTCTTCCGGATGTAGTATGTCTTCATACTGAAGTTGTGTCATCTCCCCCGATTCATACTGGAGCATCTTCTCCAAATAGGGATTGCAGGTCATCCTCCGTTCTTCATCTGTTATTACTGCGATTCCTATCGGGCTTTGCTCAAAAACAAAACGAAACAACTTTTCACTTTCCTCGTAGGCTTTTTGGATGCGGACCAGCTCGGTGACATCGTGGGAAAAGATCATAATGTTACGAACAGCTCCCTCTGCATCCAGCAATGGAATCTTGTTTGTTTGAGTCCAGATTTCGCCATTGGGCCCGACCGTCTTTTCCAGAATATCCAGTTTGGGACTCTTGGTTCTAATCACATCCAGATCATCCTGATAATAGCGTTCGGCATGTTCCGGAAACAAGAAGGCCGCACTTTTGCCTTCTATATCTTCTCTTTGCAGATTGAAGAAATTGGCGACATTCCGGTTTACTACAACTATGTTGTTGCTCAAGTCTTTGACGTAAAAGTGCCCAGGTACGTACTGCAAGAAGGTCTCCTGCTCGGCTTTTCGTTCATCGACAATTCTTTGGGACTCCATCAATTGTTTGCTAACAGACAGCTCCACCAAACCAATCAGATCTCCGGATCTGGTCTTTGCAGAATTGAATGTGACAGACACCTCTTGAATTTCGTCATGTACATCCTGAAAACCGAATTCAAACTCCCTGGAAGCACGACTGCTCAATGCCTCTTGAATCTCCTCCCGAAATTGTTCCTGCCGACCAGACTCGATCCATCGATGGAGTTTCGTTCCTACCATCGTTCCTGGCAGACAAGCGGCCAGGGTCTCCATTCCCGGAGTCACCATGAGTATTCTCAAGCTTGAATTGATAATGCAGAGACTGGCTTTCGTCTTCTTGAATAACAACTCATAGGGTTGCAGACCCATTTCGGCTGCAGCTTTTTTCCAGACCTCATTGGTGATGATACGCGAGACCCCAAGTATCTCCTCTACTTTACCTTGTTCATCAAGAATCGGGACCTTGATGGTACGCAAGACCTGGCGATTGCCATTGGCATCTGTAATAATTTCTGAAGGAATGATTTTCCTGATACCCGATTCAAGTACGGCCTGGTCTGCACGTCTAAAGTACCTGACTTCATTTCGATTGGGATTGACATCAGCATCGGTCTTTCCAATCAACTCCTGCATGCTGCAGGAAAAAAGATTTGCTGTTTTTCTATTGCAAGCAGTAAATTTTTCTTTTCTGTCCTTGGCAAAAATCAAATCATGCTCTCCCCCTAGCAAGGGATAAATCTCTTGAAGGTTTTTGTAGTACTTTTCCAATTTGCTTGTTGGGACTTGTGTCGATTCTAACTCAAGGGCAAATTCCTCAAAGCTTAACATGGGCT
>JAHDDV010000305.1 GCA_020629205.1 Chitinophagales bacterium
TACAGCAGAAAGCGATGCAGACAGCTCCGGGCCGGGCTATCCGCTCTCACTCACCTTGTCTGTGGCGCTTCGGCTTATGTGCTCTGTAGTCTCTCCTGTCGTCGAGCCTTCATAGCACATGCCTCAGTCGCCACAGCCGGCGGCTCATACCGCTTCTATCCCTCACGCGATCGATTGTAAGGGCTCAAGGAGCTGTCGATGATATACGGAAGATTTTGTATTTTTACAGGAGACAAGCAGAGCTCAGGAACCAAACAACACCCTATTTGTGTTTTGATAGTGAACACACAAGTTCCAAAATGAAAAACAGCAAGTTACAGTTGTCCGAGCACTGGGAGGTAATAGTGGACGAATTCTACGAGATTGATCCTGAGGATCGGACGATAGTTATAGATCGAAAGCTAGACGAGCTCTTTCAGCAGGAGAATCTTCTGCTCTTAAAGAATGGGGAGTACCATCTTGATCTTGGTTGGTACGGAGGTGAGGAGCAAGGGGCATTTGTTTTATATCTCTATCATGGTGACGACTGGCATGATTGTGAACTACAGGAAAAGCGGACGAGCAGGAACTACGAAGCTATTATTGCCGAGATAAATCAGCTTGCATCCTATGTTGATCGCGGTGTCTATGATGAGTTCTACATGGAAAGCGGTTCCATAGATGATCATCTGGAAATCGACTACTATTCAGCTTCAGAGATTGTGGCAAAAGAGCTTGCTGGCGATGAATACTATCAAAATCAATTGCAAGATCAGGAAGACCAGGAAGCCCAATGGCGATGGGAAAATGAGTCCCTTTGATCTCTCAAGAATATACTACTACGTTCGGCAGCCTATCTGGCGAGCTTCTTCTTAGGAAGCATTGGTATCGCATTCTGGTACTTTGAAGGATTCGATGTGATTGTCTTCGTATTGCTTGTTTTTGCATTGATACATCCTGTCGTTGACATCTTAGCCTGAATCAAGAAGGGGCGGTGAGAATAAAGCAGCATCACATGCCGGATTTCACAATTCACAATCAGCAATCAACAAAAAAATCAGGCTATTCCTCAAAATGCAAATCAATCACCAAATCAATAGCCCGATCCTTCCCCGCATCCAGCTCTTTCTCTAGCCCTTCAAAGAAAGCATCTTTCTCTCTGGGGTAATTGAGCTCATGATGCGGAGGAATGCCGAAATGTTCATAGTTATTGCCTTCCAGATCCAGATAGATTTCATTGCTTAGCGTATAAGTCCATCCATTGGGAAGGGACTTATCCAGGGTGTCTGAAAAGATGCCTTCTGTATTGGAGCCGATACGTACAAACTTTGGGTCCGGCATTGTGTAAAGTACTGCAGACTCTGCAGCACTCGCGCTGCGCAGACTTGTTAGGACATACACCGGCCCTACAAATGAAGTGTCAGAAGGACTAATCAGTAGGTCCAGCTCATTGTTGAATTCCGCTCTAAATCTTGTTTTCTTGCTGGCCACTTTTTGGTCTAGGGCACTAAAGTGGCTTACAAGATTCATGGCTACTGGATCCTTGCCTCCACCATTGAAACGTAGATCGAGGATCCATGCTTTGGCTTCAGGAAGCTCTTCGAGGATTTGGTTGAGTAGTTTATTGCAGGCGTCGATTTCCTGTTGTCTTTGCAGATCACCCGGAATGTCCCCTGCATGTTGCCAGTACTGTTGAAAGAACTCGCCCAGGTTCAGATTCTCGTCAAGGCCATAGTCGGCAAGCATCAGCATGGCATTCAGCTGAATATAACCAATTTCATCCTTTATCAAACCCCAACGTAGTAAACCGCTATTGTGTGTTCTCAAGGAGTCCACATATAGACTAGCTAATCCTTCGGCAATCTCAAACTGTGCAAGCGTACGGTATCTATTGCTTTTCTTCTTTCTTGTCGATTTGTATTCCTTGGCGAGATGATCTGGCAAGTCGAGAGATAAATGGCTATCTTCCAAGGAGGAAATGATAGCTTTAAGAATCACGAGCAGTTCCAGCTCTGTGGTTTCACTTGTTACTTGCGGTCTATACTCTTCATAGACCTCCTGCCAATTGATGGCCTTCAAGTCAAAGGAGCAATAGTGCTCATTCATCGTATGCCAAAAGGACTCAAAATTAGCCTCAGGATCTGTTGGCAGTTGTTCAAGCCTATCCACACAATTGACTGGCAGAGCTGCAATGCGGGCGTAGCGACGGTCATTCAAGCCATGTTGAATGACAAGGCTATCCTCTGTGAGCGTTTTTAGGCAGCAGATGTCTGGTAGGAACCATTCTTCACTTAGGTGGCATTCGACACGATTGTAATCATAGACTTGAATAGTCGAATCCTGAATACTCAAGAATTTACCATAGCCTACTTGTTGCCATGCGCCATCGAGCGATGGGCTTTGAGCCACGACCTTTGTAAAGAGCATCATGCAAGAGATGGCGAGTAAATAGGCGATTTTTAGGTATTTCATTTCTTTCAATTTGGGTCGGGCGTTTGATTCTGTTCCGAAGCTGATATAAAGGTACTGAAAAGAGACTTCATGGAATTGTTCTCCAAATTTCTTAACTTTCAGAAAGCAAATGAAGAGAAAAACTGCTCCCCACTAGATTGGCTTCTTGAGCTTGCTCGGACTTTCTAGTTCAGTTTCACGTTTTGTCTTTTTTGGAAGCCCTAAATTACTGTGCATGAAGCTATCGATAAAGAACGTCACTAAGACGTACCCCAATGGTGTAAAGGCCATCAATGGGATTAGTCTCGAGATCCAAGCCGGTATGTTTGGCTTACTTGGACCAAACGGTGCCGGCAAGTCTTCTTTGATGAGGACGATCGCCACCCTACAATTCCCCGATTCCGGGAGTATTGAATTCAATGACCTCGACATTCTTGCCGACAAGACGGAGTTTCGAAGACAACTGGGATATCTTCCTCAGGATTTTGGTGTATATCCAAAGGAGTCAGCGGAGAGTCTACTGAACTATTTTGCAATTTTAAAGGGTTTGAGCTCCAGGAAAGACCGTCAAATGATGGTCGATAGGGTGATTGATCTAACGAATCTGCAAGATGCTCGACGCAATCGGGTGAGTACTTTTAGTGGAGGCATGAAGCAAAGATTTGGTATTGCCCAGCTACTATTGAATGAACCCAAAGTGATCATTGTGGATGAACCTACGGCAGGGCTTGATCCGGCGGAACGATCCAGATTCTTGAATGTGCTGAGAAGTATCGGTACCGATAATATTGTTATTTTTTCTACACATCTAGTGGAGGATGTTCGGGAGCTTTGTCGCGATATGGCCATCATCAACAAGGGGACAGTCTTGGCGCAGGTTTCACCGAAGCATGCCACCGAGCAACTGCAGGGAAAGATATGGGAAACCAGATTGGGAGAAAGTCAGTGGTCAGGGCTGGAGGGTATAGCCACCAAGCTCAGCGATCGATACGATGATGATAATGAGCAGGTCAATCGCCTACACTTTGAGGGACAAGCCACTGATGATTTTGTGCCTGTTTCTCCTAAATTGGAGGACTTCTATTTCCTCACCCTAAACCAAGCTTAAGATGAAAAATGCTGTTTTTCAGTTTGAGCTGCGGTCTTGGCTAAAGTCTCCACTGTTCTACTTCCTTGGATTTTGCTTCTTCGCTTTTTCTTCGATCACCATGCTTGGCACTGGAGGCTTCTTTGATGGTCCAGTGGAAACGAATGATGTAGTAAGGTTACTCAATAGCGCTTTTTCCCTAACCGACTTTGGTTTCCTACTTGGCAAGCTCTTGCTTTTTATGGTGGCCATTTTTGCAGGTTTTGGTCTCTACAGGGATTATGGTAGTGGCAGTCATTCAATTCTGTACACCTTTCCAATTCACAAATCCTACTACCTGAATGGAAAATTGATGAGTGGACTGATGGCGGTGCTGGCTTTGGGAGCACTTTGCTATTTTGGAATCCTTTTAGGAGAACTCCTCTTAGGTACATCCAATCCGAAGATTGCCCCTTTTCGACTTATGGCCCATGTCACTGCTTTTGGTGTTTATCTGATTCCAAGTCTCTTGATTGCTGCTGTCTTGGTCTTTGTGGTGGTGGGACTATCCCGAAATAGCTATGCGGGATTTATGGTGGCGATTGGTCTTGTTTTGCTACAAATGATACTGGAGAATGTACTTTTTGGGCAGAAATCACTCTTGGCCCTGTTGGATCCTTTCGGACAGCATGCATTCTTTCTGGCAACAGCTGACTGGAATCGAAGCATGCAGAACTCCACCGCCTTGCCCATCGATAGGCTGGTAATCGCCAATCGGATCTTATGGGCGGCACTTGCTGGATTAGCTTATCTGTTTTTCTACAAGAAATTTAATTTCCAATATAGCCCCATCTTTCAGCTTCGTAAGTCGACTAACAAGCAGTCGGCAACAGCCAGCATTGCATCAAGTACAAGCACGAGCAAGGCTGAGTATAGCTTTAGCTTTGCCTCTCGATGCAAGGCCTTCGTGATGCTGCTCTATTACGATTTCAAAATGCTGATCAGTAATTGGATGGTGCTTTTACTGACTACCTTGGCCTTATTGGCGGTCTTTTTCGTCCAAGTGCGCGTGAGTAATACAGGTGAGTTCAATCTAATGCCCTATACCCGATTGCTAATTGGCGCTCCTTTGGCTATTTACACCGTTATACTCAGTTTGTGCACTTTTCTCTTTGCAGGCTTGCTGATGCATCGCTCCCGAGTCAGCAAAATGAACCTGATCATGGATGCTACTCCGGTCAGCAATTGGCAATTAGTCTTGTCAAAGATTGGAGCAATCTCCCTCTTGCATGTAATTCAATTGGCCTTGTTTTTTTTACTTGGATTGGGTCTCCAGGTGTTTAATGCTTTTTACAATTTTGAACTCAGCATCCATTTGTTTCACCTTGCACTCTTTGTCTTTCCAGTGCTTCTGGTGTGGAATCTGGCCAGTAATTTTGTACACAGTCTGGTTCCTAATGTGTATCTGGGATTGTTTCTGCTGGCTGGCTTGTGGCTGGGCGCACAATCATTGGAGCAGGTGGGCATCAATAGCAATCTTCTAAAGTTCAATACTTATCCAGCCTTGACCTACTCGGATTTCCAAGCCTACGGTTATGAAATGCATGGCTATCTGATATTGATCTTCTACTGGCTCTCTGCTGGGCTTTTATTAGGCTTTGGGACCTTGATTGTCTACCAAAGAGGCGTACATGCTTCGTTGAAAGACAAACTGCGCTTGTTCGCTTCAAGGTTTGGTACAGGCACGTTTGCCGGATTAGCACTTTGTGCAATGAGTTTCATATGGATTGGCAGCAAGGTCTATGAGGCAGAGAAAGACGATAAAGTTAATCAAGCAGGTTTGACCGATCAGCGGGCAGTGCTGGAAAATTACAAAGAGAAATGGGAGCAATATGCGGCCATTCCTCAAGCCAGCATTACTGACATAGATCTGGAACTGGACATCTATCCAATCAAGAAACGCTTTCGGCTTAAAGGCAAATACATCATAAACAATAAGCATGCAGTGCCGGTTGACACCCTTTTCCTCCGTTCTGCATTCGATGAATCCACCAGGATTGATTGGAAAGGTAAGGTGGACTTGATCAAAGAGGATACCCTGCTGAAGTCTTGTCTATACAAACTGAAACGGCCCCTGGAGCCTGGAGAAAACCTCGAAATGGAATTTGAGGTACAGAGTACCGATAATACCGTATTTACCAGAAACTCAAATGTAATTAGCGATGGTACCTATCTGCAGGAGGACATCTTGCCAAGATTTGGCTATCAGTTTGGCAATAAGGAACTTTCTTTGGATGATGTAAATGTTCGCAATGAAAACTATATGTACTCAGATGCGGACTATGTCAATCTTCGAACAAGAATTAGTACTGGAAAGGGCCAAATTCCGATCGCTCCTGGCGATTTGATAGCCGAGGAGGAGATTGAAGGGAGGGTTATCTACACCTACAAAACACCCAATCCGGTCAAAATCTTCTTCTCATTTCACTCTGCTGATTACGAGATCATTCATGCGGAACACAAAGGCGTCGGTCTTGATGTGTACTTTAAACCCAATCACGAGCATAATCTAGATATGATGATTACGGGCTTGAAGGCTTCATTGGATTACAACACAAAGTTGTTTGGACCTTATCCATATAAACAGATTCGGGTGATTGAATTTCCGCTTACGGAGGAGAGCTTTACAGCAACCTTGACCAGCAATAACGTTCCCAGTTCCGAGATCTTGTTTAATGTCAACCCTGTCGCCATGGAAGAGAAACTGAACTTACCCTTTTATGTGATGGCTCATGAGGTGACTCACGAATGGTTTGGCAATCAGTTGATGCCAGCAGCAGCAGAAGGGGCAAAAATGTTGACCGAGAGCATTACGGAGTATTTGACACTTTGTATCTATCGCGCTTCGCTAGGAGAGGAGATGGCCAACAAGTTTCTGGAAACACAACTCAAACGATACGAAAGAGGCAAGAAGCGCGAGAAGGGGCAGGAAAATCCCTTGTATAAAGTGCAGTCGCATCAGCAATACATTGCCTATGGCAAAGGAGCTGCTGTCCTGGATCGCATAGCCAAACTAATTGGCCGGGACAAGTTCAATGGGATCTTGGCAGAATTCTTAGAGACTTATCGATTACGCGGTGCTCCTTATCCAACCTCTGAGGACTTTATCGCTCTTTTGGAGCAGGACGCTACAGTGGAACAAACAGAAATCATCAACGGCCTGCTAAGAACGATTGAACCGCTTCCTTAGATGGCTATGCCTATTCGGTGGTTCTTCTTCTAGTAACAATGTGAGCAGCGTGAATTGTTCGCAAGTGCTTTTGAGAAGCGACAATTTTGTTGTACCTTCAACGCATAGAATATTGTTGAATACACAATACACAATACACAATACACAATACACAATACACAATACACAATAC
>JAHDDV010000306.1 GCA_020629205.1 Chitinophagales bacterium
GTTTTGCGTTTTGCGTTTTGGGTCTTGCGGCTAGTGTAAGGCTGGCCGACAGGCCACTACAAGCTAAGCCAGGGGTCAAGAAGCCTCCACCTTCCTCCCCATCAATACATCCCCCATAAGCCCAGGAAAACGATCCGGCGTACAAGCAAAAGTTGGAATGCCCAGAGCAGCAAAAGAGCTAGCGTTTTCCACCGAATAGAAAGGCTTTCCATCGTCGTTTAGAGCCAGCAAACAGATGAAATTCACCCCAGATCTTTTTAGCTTTCTAGCCCTGCCCAACATCTCGTTCAAATTGCCACCTTCCATGAGGTCTGTGATGAGTATAAGCACCGTATCTTCTGGCTTATCCACAATGTTATCCACATGTGCGAGGGCCAAATTGATGTCCGTTCCACCGCCCAAAGTCACGCCAAAAAGGATATCCACCGGATCTTTTAGCTGATCCGTTAAATTTACTACTGATGTATCAAAGACTAACATTGTGGTCTTTAGGGCACTCATTGAGGCCATCACCGCCCCAAAGATGCTTGCATAGACCAAAGAGCTTCCCATAGACCCACTTTGGTCGATACATAGAATGACGTGTTTGAGTTTTCCACTTTTTCGGCCAAAGCCGTGAAGCTGCTCCGGAATGATGGTTTTATAGTCTTTTTGGTAATGTTTGAGGTTGCGTTGAATGGTCCGATTCCAGTGAATTTCGCCCAGCTTGGGACGGTTGTTTCGCACTGATCTGTTGAGCGCGCCACGGATGGCTTTGTAGGTCGGCATTTTGAGGCGTTTCTTCAGTGCTGCCACTACGCCTGCTACGACCTTTCTGGCTGTTGCCTTGGTCTTGGAAGGAATCACATTCTTTAGGCTCATGATGGTTACGACCAGGTCTACATCCGGCTCCAGCGTTTCCAGTATCTCAGGTTCCAGCAGAAGTTGATCGAGCTGCAATCGCTCCATGGCGTCCTTTTGCATAATGCGCACTACTGGCTTTGGAAAGTACTTGCGAATGTCTCCCAGCCAACGGCCTACTTTAGGCTTGCTGCCTGCAAGTCCTCCCTGTTGACGACCATCAGATTCGTAGAGATCAGACAAGGCACGATCAATCTCCTGCTCCTCATCTTCTAGTTCGATGTCAAGGATATCTTCCGCCTCCTGGCCTAGAAGAAGGCGCCATCGGGTTTGTAGGAGTTTTGAATCTTGCATGGGTGTTTTTTATAAAACCACAAAAGAACACAAAGATTTTACACAAAAGGGCATATAAGAGTTCTAGCCCAATAGCGTTTTTAAGATTGGCTCAATATGTTTGATATTTTGAAAGTTTCTTTCGTCGCTGTACTTCTGAATTTCGATTTCATCTTTCGCTGCTACAATTCTGGCGATGCTCGCTCTTTCCGGATTCGAGTACTCTGAGAAAGATCGGCGAAGCAATGGCAGGATCTCCAAAAAAACATCCTCCTTCAAGTCTTTCAGCCAGTCGCTGATGATCTTGATCATGACAGGATTATGGATCAGCAGAAGCCCTGTTCCATAGAGGAAGCCTTCCAGCCACCTGGCTGATTGGGTGTGATCGAGTCGGGAACTCAGCTCCAGATTCATATTGGTTCCGACCTGCTCGGGAGAGAGCAGCTTTCGCTCCATTAGCATTCGACAAATAGCTCCAGCCAGCTTTCGATGGATGTCAAGGGAGTGACGGATCATGGATTGCAAAGTGTGGTTCCAGGATTCCGTGTGTGCTGGATTGTGTAGCAACTGAATGGCGTTGTTTACAGCAATCATCTTGGCGAACAAGGTATCGGCCATTTCATCATTGACATGCTTGCAAGTCGCTGGAAGCCCAATGAAGATTCTGGGCAGTGCTGCCTCAATCACTGTTTCGACAAGCGCTACTTCCGTCTGTCGGACATTGCCGTACCGCATCACATTGACCAAAGGCAAAACCGTATCCATCAAATCGACCACAGCCTGATTTAGGGCAACTGCATCAGAGAGGCGCTTGACGATGATCAAGAGTAGGCTTGGCAGATCTGCCAGAAAGGTCTTGGTTAAAATCTCTGCAAGCCGGGAGACATCGGCTTTAGCATTGGACAATTCTTCATTGACAAAGGCCGTAGCTGCGGCTTCTAATGTATTTCCCCATGTGGCCGCTTCGATGATGGCCAATTCGAATTCCGGATCCCATTTAATGTTCCAGACTTCCCAGAAGCTCCCCTTGTTTCCTGTTAGGCTGCTGAGCTTTCCCCAGTAGACACCCAGAAGATTGAGTCGGTGAAAGAAGCGACTTTCAGTAATCTTTTTGGGGTCCCTTAGATCGAGCTTCAGCTCAGTTTTTTTCAAGTATTTGGGCTTCTTGTACTTTGCCCCAATCCTGTTGACTTCCTGCTGCAAGGGCAAAAGCGGAACATCCGTTGGGACTTTTCCCATCTTCTCCCCGACGATGAGTTTTCGGTGAATCAGCTTCAACTGAGCATCATCACGTAAGGAAAACACAGACATCACGGCTTCCTGCATCTCTTCAAGCCCCGGCACTTCCAAGGCCCTCAAGCTAGTCAACATTTCGGTCAATCGTACGCCTTCAATTACGTTTGCCGGTGATGCATCGAGACCGTTCTCCCGAAGTAATGCAGCCACTTTCACCATCCAATAGGGCACGAGATCTTTTCTTGCCTTGCTAAAGAGCAATTCATACCAGGCAGGGGACAATACACCAGCACCATATCCACTGCTGTAGCAGAGTCGTTCGTATGTCCAGGGAATCCAGGTCGCATTGACTTTTGTTTTTCGCAGTCCCTTCAGTAGGGCATTATCTTCTTTGGCAGCTGGCAAATTATCCAGTGCAGGAGCATGGTATGCACCACAAACCACAGCGATCCTTTCGAAGCCCTCTTTGCTGGCTTGTCGAATGCCCTTCCGCATGTAGGCTTCACGTAGCAAGTTTGAAGCAGAAGGGGTGATTTTTTCCCGCATGATCTTGATCAGCTCCAAGAGATGTTCGAAGAGATCCTCGCCTTGCTTGCGTTGTTCCACTACAGACTCCCACCATCGCTCGCCCGACTCGAAACCAGCTTGTCTGGCAATTTCAGTCAATGGATCCATAGCCTCTGTTGCCGCAAATTGTGTACTGGTATCTTTCAGTTTCTCGCTATAGGAATCATGCCATTGCATCGAGATCGGAAGGTCGATCAAGCGGATGGGAATGCCTTCCTGGAGCCCATGTTTAATGGCCAGCCACTCGGGACTAAAACCCGCGAAGGGATAGTAGGCCGCTTTGTTGATGTCTTTTGGACTGTAAATCAACATAGCAACAGGAGGCTCCATCTCCAGATGGCTTACCATTCCAAGTAGTTGTTCACCCTCCACGGTACCCTCAATCAGCAGGATATCGGGCTGCCAGTCTTGCAGCGCCAATTGCAGGCTTCTGGATGAACCTGGCCCATGGTGTCTGATGCCAAAAACCCTAACCACTAGAGGATATCCTTACATGCACGATACAAATCCGCCCAATCCTTGCGCTCTTTGACGACTGTCTCCAAATACTCTTGAAAGACGCTGCGATCCTGCGCAGGATCTTTGATCACTGCTCCCAGCAATCCGCCAGCGATATCTGCTGCTTTGAGTTTTCCGTCTCCAAAGTGGGTGCTCAAGGATAGACCATTGGTCATTACGGAAATTGCCTCTGCCGAGCTAAGGGTGGAACTAGGGGATTTAATTCTCAGCTGCCCATCTTCTGTTTTCCCAGAGCGCAACTCTCGAAACATGGTCACTAGCCGCTTGATTTCCTCCACTGCTAAATCCGTGCTCGGTAGCTCCAGTGCTTTTCCGATGCTGGCCACACGTTCTTGTACAATACGCACCTCTTCTTCGATGGTGGCAGGAAGAGGTAGTACTACTGTGTTAAATCGTCTTTGCAAGGCTGAAGAAAGGTCATTTACTCCTTGATCTCTGTCATTGGCGGTTGCAATGACATTAAAGCCTTTGGCTGCTTGTACTTCCGAGTCAAGTTCGGGTATGGGAAGTACTTTTTCAGAAAGGATAGTGATTAGGGTATCTTGTACATCAGCCGGCATGCGGGTTAGCTCCTCCAGTCGTGCTATTTTCCCTTCTTTCATTGCACGCATCACGGGGCTACTGACCAGGGCTTCTTTGCTAGGACCTTGTGATAGCAACAAAGCATAGTTCCATCCATAACGTATCGCATCCTCAGCTGTGCCTGCCGTTCCTTGCACCAGCATAGTAGAATCACCTGAGATGGCAGCACTCAAATGTTCGGAAACCCAGGTCTTGGCAGTTCCCGGCACACCGAGCAACAAAAGAGCCCTATCTGTAGCCAAGGTGGCAATGGCAATCTCCATTAGTCGGGAATTACCGATGTACTTGGCAGTGATTTCATCACCGGAGTCAAGAGTGGCACCCATCATATATTGTAGCACCGCCCAGGGAGAAAGATTCCAATTTGGCGGCTTGGGAAACTTATCGACCTTCTTCAGTGCTTTGAGTTCCTTTTTGAACTCTTCTTCGGCATGTAGTCTTAACTTGTCCATCTATTGCTTCGGTTTTATCGCGCTAAGCATATCGTATCGTCGTTTCCAGTTGTTTAGCAGTTCTTCAATGTAGTAATGCATCTGCGGGGAGTGCTTGTTTCCCTCCTGCCAGGCAGAAGCATACTCTATATAAAGACTGATCGGCAGCAAATTCCCCAGCTTTGGCAAAGTCGTGGCTAGTCTGCGCAGAATCATAGCATTCGCCGGCCTTCGTTGGTCCTTTACTAGAGCTTTAAGCAGATTGCGCGCTGCCATTTCCCCTGGTTTGATCTTTTGCTCCAGAATCAGCTGAACACCGAGGTTTTGCTGATGAGAGAAACCTACACGACTAATTCCTGAGGCCAATGCTGCATCCGCTTTTGCCGCTGGAATCATAGCATAAAGATCGGGAAAAACGTTCAATGAAATTCCCTCCACTACTTCAGCATGGGACAAGCAGGCACTCAACAAGAGATAGGACCAGTTTGCATCAGCATAATTCAAAGCTGAGTGCAGAGCGCCCATCAACAGTACTTGCCTCCACTCGCTCCTCATGATGGCTTTTACAAAATCAAGATCTTCGAGACCGAAAAACCCTGACCAATAAGATAAAGGAACAGCAGCGAGCATTTGCACCAGCATTTCCGATTTGTTGCCTATTGCTGCGAGCTTGTACCTCTTTTTGTGCAGTTGATCACGCTCCATGCCCTTATCGATTTCTGGTAAACCAGAAACTTTAATTTGCCAGTCCCCCTTTTCCTTTTCCACCAGCAAAAGTCCATGCAATCGCTCCTTCATTCTAGCCACATATCCACTGTCTTCCAGCGTAGCGAGTAGCCGGGAAGCTTGTAATCGCACTTCTTGCTTACGATGATCCAGCAAAGACTCCAAAAAGGCTGAATCAAGGTGAATACCTCTTTGAATCAACTTCAAGCATTTGGCCAGCATTTCAGAGCTATCTTTTTCAAGGACGGATACCAGCATCTCATTGATTGCTTTTGGCTTGGCCAGGGACATGGCCAGAAAATAGCGAAGCCTTTTTCTGGTATCTCCCCTCCTCCACTGTTCAATTTCTGGATACAGATTCTCGGCCCATTGCTCATTTAGGGCTGCCAACCACTTGCCTCGCTCCCCAAACAATCGAACATGGTCTACTTCTGGAAAGTGTTTTTTGGCCAGATGGTCCATCGCTCTGGGTAGTAGAAAAGGTCGGAGAATACATTGCTGCCTCTGTGCCACCTGGTAGAACTCGCGGATCAAGTCATGTGCGTTCTCCTCATAGAGCTGATACAGTCCTATTGAAGATTTTCTGCTTATCCAGGCTTGTTGTTCGGGATTAGCAGCCTCCGAAACATTGACAAGGTCAAATTCTTGCGGCACATATCCCGCCCGTCGCCCAAGAGACTCTTGAGCGACAAATGCTAGTAGCGAACGCTCAATCGACCTAGCTGGAGCGACAACTAAGTCATTGACTGACAGAGCATCATCTACCGGTGAACGGTAGAGGCCAAGCTTGAGGGAATCTTTGATTTTTTTTACTGAATCGATGTAGCTGTGCATTTAGAAATAAAGAAGGTACAGCCTCCCTGATTCAGGAGCCGTCCATTTGCTAAAAGTACGAATTAGCCATGGAAAGTGGCTGGATCATTTTGCTAGGAATTAGCGCTAAACATTGTAAGGATTTTGACCGTCAAAACTGCCATCACTATCTTGATGGCTGCTCCCGGCAGCAAATCTGGCAGGACATGCACAAAACTGGTTTTCCAGCCGATCGAAAGGGCCAGCCAGATGCCACCCAGCAAAAGGATCAAGACAGTCACTATTGTGAAGTTGAGCAAGATCTGTAGAATACCTTCACCGAGGCTGTTTCTCAATGTTGCACAGAGTATCGCAGCTGGCACAAAGCTAAAGAGAAAGCCTCCGGTCTTGCCTATCAGTGCATCGAATCCTCCACTGCCGCCTGCAAAAACCGGCAATCCGACAGCCCCCAAAACCAAATAAAGTATCATCGCCAAGCCGCCCAGCATGCCACCAAGCAGATAACCCACCAAGAGTACTCCCAGACTCTGACCAGTAATCGGCACAGGACCAATCTTGAATTCGATTTGGGCCATTAGGCACATGCAAAGTACGGCAAGGAAGACTTTGATTGAGGACATTTAAGTGGTTCAATGATTTTGGAGCAAGACGCAAGACGCACAGATTTTCAAAGACTTGAGCTTTGGCACAAAGTACAAAATTTCAGCATCGAAACTTTGAAGAAAGTGAGCCGGCCCCACAGCATTTGGGAGTGTGCAATCAACAGTATCAGTGGTTTAGTGGCCCAGCTTGACCTCCGGTCAAGTCTGAAACCTAAAAAGCT
>JAHDDV010000307.1 GCA_020629205.1 Chitinophagales bacterium
GCCAGCTATGGCTCGACGGGAGGAGAGACATAGATGGTGGTGCAGCGAAGTCCTGAATAGTGACTACATTGCAATGGACAGCAGGACGGGTATCGCCATGAGTGGATCTGCTGTGCTCCAAAAAAAGAGAAAAGGGCATTTGAAAACTACAGCAATCAAGTTGAAACCAGCTGCGGAAAAAGCAGTAAAGCAGGGGCATCCCTGGGTCTTTGAAGGTGGTATCGCAAAGCTCAGTGGAGACCCCCAGACGGGATCGGTGACCATTATGTTTGATCGGAAAGACAACAAATTGCTTGCTGTTGGTTTGTATGATGCGGATTCCCCGATCCGGATCAAGGTGCTTGATCGCGGGTCGCTCAAGATTTCCAGAGATTGGTTTGAGAAAAAATTATCAGCAGCCAGGAAGCTGCGAGAACCTCTGCTGCTTTCCGATACCAACAGCTATCGTCTAGTGAATGGAGAGAACGATGGTTTGCCTTCCCTGATTGCTGATGTGTATGGATCAGTCCTCGTGCTAAAGTTGTATTCTGGAATTTGGTTTCCATATATGGAACCGCTACTAGAGGCTTTGAAGCAGGTGGGTGGGGTAACTTCCTTGGTGCTTCGTCTTGGGCGTAGTGTTGCTGCTTTGGCTCCAAAGGGATATCGAGATGGGCAGGTACTGTGTGGAGCATATTTAGAGGGCAGCAATATTGTGTTTCGGGAACATGGCTTGAAGTTTATGGCTAATCCATCTCGTGGACATAAGACGGGGTATTTTCTGGATCATCGTCATAATCGCAAGCGCGTTGGTGAGTTAGCAAAAAATCGCAGTGTGCTGGATGTCTTTTCCTATGCCGGAGGGTTTTCTGTACATGCTATGGCCGGAGCTGCGCTTGAAGTGACGAGTGTAGATATCAGTCAGCAGGCTATGCAATTGGCAAAAAAGAATATGGCCTTGAATGATTTGCAAGGAGCTCACAAAGTCAAAGTTGGAGATGCATTTGAGCTGCTGTGGGAGATGCTGCGGCAGGGGACAAGTTTTGATCTGGTGATCATTGATCCGCCCTCATTTGCAAAGGCGCAAGCAGAGGTGCCGGGGGCATTGAACAGCTATCGACGTCTGGCAAAGCTCGGTGCAAAACTAGTGGCGAGCGACGGAATACTTGTACTGGCATCTTGCTCTTCCAGGGTTAGTGCAGAACAATTTTTTGCAACCTGTCAAGAGGCTTTAGACGAAACGGGAATCAGGTATCGTTTAAAGGAAAAGACTTACCATGATGTAGATCATCCGATCAGCTTTGCTGAAGGTGCCTATTTGAAATGTGGCTACTATTTTCGCAGCTAGATAGGTGATAATCTGTCCTTGAAGTTTGTTGGAGGAAAAGATTTCCGCAATTTTGAAGACCAAAGCGGAGATATCTCGTCTAATGAATGGGCATAAGTTAAGAGAATCGTATCTTTAAATAAAAATCAGAATGAAAACAGTAAGAAATTTCAAAACAGTCGTAGCCTCCTGTATGCTCCTGTTATTCTTGGCCGGTACAATGACAAGCTGCCAGTCCACCAGGAAATGTAATGGAGAAAAGGGAATTAGAACCCCGATGGGACTGATGTAATCAAAAAACTTGTAGCAGCTGCTACACTATTGCTTTAACCAAGGCCCACAAGATTCTTATTTGAATCTTGTGGGCCTTCTTTGTTTTGGTCTATCTCCTCGTGCTGTTTCACAGCATCCTATTCCCTTTTTTACATTTCTGAAGCAAAAAGTTTGTAAGTCTCACCAAAATGCCCCACATTTGTAGTGTACTAGTTAAGTAATACACTAAATCACTAGGCTACAATGATACATTTACAAGACATTCACTTTAGTTACGGCAGGGGCAAGTCCTTGTTTTCTGGGCTAAATCTGGATTTGGAGGCCGGCAGCATCTGCGGGCTATTAGGGAGAAATGGAGCGGGCAAGAGCACCCTGATGAAGATCATAGCCGGCTTGCTGTTTCCGAGAAGCGGTCAGGCGGAGGTGCTAGGTTATCGACCAGGTGACCGCAACGCTGACTTTCTTGGTCAGCTCTACTACATCTCTGAGGAGCTTCATTTGCCGGATTTGAGCTTGAAGGCTTTGCGAGATGCCTATGGGGTTTTTTATCCAAATTTTTCTAATTCAGAATTTGATTCCTATGTGCAGTCCTTTGAACTGGATATGGGGCAGCATCTCAAGGGCATGTCCTATGGACAAAAGAAGAAGTCCATGGTCTGTTTTGGTCTCGCAACAAATAGCAGACTCCTCATTCTTGATGAGCCGACCAATGGATTGGATATACCCTCCAAGAGTCAGTTTCGAAAAGTATTGGCTAGTGCCATTACTGATGAGCGTTGCTTTATCATCTCTACCCATCAAGTTCGAGATATTGCCAATCTGATTGATCCGGTCGTGATACTGGAAGAGAGTGAAATAATCTATCAGCAATCCATCTACGATACAATGAATCGGCTGTACTTCGGGACCCATTTTGGTGCGGAAGAGCCTAAGGAGGCATTGTACTCTGAACTTGCTCCCGGCGGCTATCAGATTGTTCGGGAAAACAGGGGAGGAGAGGAGTGTCAGGTAGATATCGAGGCCCTGTTTAATGCGGTGCTAGCAGATCCAAAACGAATTCAAAACCTATTTACAAAGGAGGTAAGTCATGAATCCTAATTTACAATTAAAACCAGATCGATTAGTACATCTGCTGAAGGCGGAGATACTTGCCGGCAAGAGAAACAAAGTGGCAGCGGCAGGTGGATTCATAGGGATCATGTTGCTGATTGCCTTTATGAACCTGGATGGAGTAGCTACTTCAAAGTACTTCCTACATGACTTTTTTCCCTTGATGTTGTTTACTGTTGGCGGAATTGTTACTAGTGTTTGCTTCAGTAATCTGAACAACAAAGCAAGTGCAGCGAGCTTTTTGTGTCTTCCCGCTTCGCATCTCGAAAAGCTGTGCAGCAAGTGGATTCAGACCTTGCTACTGTTTCCTGTTATTCTGACTCTCGGCTATTGGACGATGTCGATTTTTATTGCTGGAGTGTTTGGTTCTTTTTTCGGAATCGACGTAGAACCGCTCACTTTGCTTGGGCGTGTGGGGCCAGGAAGCAGCACCCTCTGGGATCTGTTCAAAGTGTATTTGCTAGGGCATTCAGTTATGTTCCTTGGAGCGGTCACCTTTCAAAGGTATGAGATCTTCAAGACTTCCCTGGCTTGTATGGTGGCTGGAACTCTATTTGGCTTGTGCGCTTTCCTTGTGTTTCGTGTAGTGTTTGCCAGTCTCTTCAATGGTGCCGGAATGGAGATCGTGCATGATCTTCGGGTATCTGATGGGGTTTTATCATCAGACAGAATTAGAGATCTCGTGATGTCCTTCAACTTCTGGATCTTGCCCTGGTTTTTCTATGTGGTATCATATTTCAAACTAACCGAAAAGGAGGCCTAAGATGGAGTTTAGAAAAAGTCAAACAATCTATATGCAGATCGCAGATCACATCTGCGAGCGCATCCTGGCCGGAAAGATACCGCCAGGCGGACGGATGGAATCCGTCAGAGAAATGGCAAGCCAGACACAGGTGAATCCCAATACCGTGATGCGAACCTTTTCCTTCTTGCAAGAACAAGAAATCATTTTCAACAAAAGGGGCATTGGCTATTTCGTAGCCGAGGATGCTCATGCTAAAATCAAGACTATGAA
Source organism: Chitinophagales bacterium (assembly GCA_020629205.1). Taxonomy (GTDB): domain Bacteria; phylum Bacteroidota; class Bacteroidia; order Chitinophagales; family UBA2359; genus JAHDDV01. Next base: position 3,705 of record JAHDDV010000307.1, read on the forward strand.
ACGCGAAGAATTCGTCAAAGAATACCTGCCAGAATTTTTCAAAATTATGGAAATGCTGGAGATCGATTTTGAGGAACTGAAGCAACTATATCTGGAAACCAAAAAGCAGGAGGCCAAGTAGCCATTGCTTTCTAAAGTAAAGAAAATGAAAACAAGTAATAAACTCTTACTGGGAGCCTTTATAGCTGGACTGATTTGCACTTTCTGTCTGTTTGGTTTTATTAGAGCAAACAGTGTCATTGAATCAGCTGCCGGAGAGGCGAATAGCAGTGACTACACAAGAACCGATCTCAGCGGCTTTGATAAGATTGAGATTAGAGGAACTGTAAGGGCTTATCTGGTGCCCTCTGATGAGGCTTATCTGGAGGCACATGCGGTCAATGATCAAGCAGGAAAGATGAGTCAGGAAGTACATGATGGAACACTAGAGCTGAACTTCGAATACGACAGCAAATACAAAGGCAACGCCGTGCCCAAAGTACGAATTGGAATGGGAGGTGTTAACAGCCTTCATGTCGCTGAAAGTGGAGAGGCTGTTTCAGCGGATAAGATTCTCGTCGAGCAATTTGAAATTGCCGTTGAACATGGTGCAGATGTTCATTTGGAAATGGAAGCCAAGGCCATAAATGTAGATCTAACAGCTGGTTCAGACCTGGTACTGAGAGGGACTGCAGACCGCCTGGCCCTTACTTGCAATAGTGCCGGAGACCTGAATGCGAAACGCTTCAAGGTCAAAGATTTAGTATTGAAAGTTACGGATGCCTGCGACGTAGATATCAGTGTTTCCGGAACAGCCACTGGTTCGGTAGCAGCAGCGGCTGATGTCAATTGTTACGGTTGCCCGCAGTCTGATGTTAAAGTGAGTGGAGCAGCAGATTTTGATATCAGATCCAGCAAGAATTAGCCTTTAACCCTACAACCCGATTCCGCCCTTCCCCAAAGCGTGACCTTTTGCCCTTTTTAGTAACTCTAAAACTTTCAACATGAATACCCGGATATTGAGCCTTTGTATCATTTTACTGTGCGGACTGTCTTTTTCTCCGATAGCTGCGCAGCATCTCGATAGTTCGGCCAGACTTGGACAGGAAGTAGAGATCAGCTCTTCCGAGCAGCATTTTTATCGTATCAGTCTGGAAAAGGATCAGAACTTTCGAGTAATCCTGGTCCAGAATGGCATCGACTTGCAGGTGCAAATACTCGATCCAAATCAGGAGCTGGTCCCACAGCCTAAGCTACCTTCGATTACAGGAGGCAAGTCCTTGCAAATCAGTGCAAAAAGCAGCGGTATCTATACCATCGAAGTGGCTCCCAAATACCTGGAAGAAGGGAAGGCGATTTATCGATTGCTGATCCCTGCTGAGAGATCTACCCCAGTAGCTAAGATGGCCCATATTCAAGAAAGCAACCCAGGTCAATTGTTGGAATTCTACAAGTTCCTGAACGGGCTTTACACCGGAATCTGTGGTTCGGCCAAATTGGAATTTGAGCAACCGGATCAAGGGCGCTGGCTGGATCAGTTTAGGACTGTGATCAAGACAAACCTAAGACATTCTTTCGAAAGTCTCTCTAGATAATCTTTTCGTTCCCACAATTGAAAAGAGCCCGACTGCAGAATGCTGCCGGGCTCCTCTCGTACGGGTTCACACTTCTCTAATCGAGGTAGCTGAAAACTACCGTTACGTAGTTTTTACCGTCGCTTTCTACGATAGAAACACCACAGGTTTTATTCTCTTTATGTAAGGTCATATCTGTTTGTGGAGTTGAAGCCAAGGCGCTAAGGATTAAGTCAATTGCTTTCGATGAAGTTGTGTTCATCGCAATCACCTCCGCACAAGTGTTATTCTCTTTGTAGTCCACTGCATCCAAACGATCGTACATCGTTGTTTCATCGCTTCCATCATGACCAACAAAGTCATTCTTAGCCATATCTTCGCAATGCTTTTTTGCTGCAGCTGTAAGCTTGGCATTGGGCAACATCTGAGCATTTCCTTCCCCCTCTTTCAATCGATGAGCCAGCAAATCCAATAAGGTCACATCGCTCATGTCCACATGCTTTTCAGCATGAGACTTCACAAAAGTCTCGTGAAAAAGTGCAGGATTCATTCTTGCAAGATTCATTAGAAAGACCAACTTCTTTTCTTCATCGCTCAGATAATCAGCATCGGCACTGGTATTGGCCTGCGTGTACTTTGGATGGCGGAAGCTCTTGTAGTCCCAGTCCTCATCCGGAAACTGATCAAAGACATTGCATTGGTATTCAAACTCGGTGCCGTGAAAAAACTTAAAGATTAGATCGTAAACCGGGAATGCCTTTTTCTTCGATCCCTGGGTGTATTGATAATTAGCATACTCGAAAAGCTCCTTTTGAACCTTATCCGCATGTATGTTGGTATACTTGTCACCACCCTTGTTGTCAAAGTAGTCGAACCATTGCTTATAGTACACTTTGGCATCCGAAAATTCATCTACCTTCATCAAACTGTCGGTAATGGAATAGAGCTCATCCTGCATGGCATTGTAAAAGTCCTGATCAACATTCAGTGCATCAATGTCCGGTTTGGCCACTCGGGTCTTGTTTTTAGTCTTGCTCAGATAGCGGAAAATTCCTTTCCACATCAAATTTTCCTTACTATACTTTTCCGTAAGGGCCTTCGAATCCCGACCATAAAAGATGGCATAAGCGGCTGCATAGTTAAAATACGGATCCTTGCGATAATCCTCAATTGCATCGTTGGCTACCTTCCAAAGTTTCTCATATTCTCCCGAAGCCATCACCTCTTCCACCTTTGTTTTGGCCTTGATGTACTTTTTATCAGGACCAGTAATTCCTTGTAGGCTTGGTGCCAGCAGAAAGAGCACGCCAAGGCTCATTAAGAGCGATTTCATAAGCATTAAATTTTTTTCCAGTCACATAATATAAGAAGAATTCCGCTGATTGTCGACAATCCGCGCCTCGATAATTTGAATCTTTCTGTTCATTAACAGGCTCAATGGGGGGCTTTTCTGGCTTATTTACGCCATTGTTATAACTGAATTTTGTGCATGGAAAACAAATTCTTGCTGCCGCTTTGGGTCAAGTAGAACCTGGTCAAATTAAGAGAGGCGGGAAAGACCTATCTTTCCATTCTA
>JAHDDV010000012.1:0-13312 GCA_020629205.1 Chitinophagales bacterium
AATTGTCCCATGACCAGTTTTTCTGAATCAAGGGCTGGGATTTCTTCGATGGTAAGAAAACCGTCTTCTCCACAAAGAATCTCGGTAGTATTGCCATCCTGATCGAAGTCGTATACATCTGGAGTCTCAACACTACCCCAGCAATCGTTTTGATTGGTATCACTGGTTTGATACACGATGTTTTCTACTGATTCGAAGCCACCAATGGCGGTGTTTAAGACGGTTACATCAAAGTCGATATTAATGAGATCTCCTGGCTGCAGAGCGTAGTTCCATTCCCAAATCAACAGGGTCCTACCAGTACCGTTGTAGTTTTGAATCTCGGTAAATGTAGGCAATGGTGCATCAATAGCACCGGCCGACTGGCCCACTTTAATCCAGGAGCCAGGAACGTACTCGAGCTCTGGCGGCAAGAGGTCATATAAGACAGGATTTACCGCTGCATCAGCTGCAGAACTACCATTTTTGACTGTAATTCTGTAAGTCACAACATCCCCATGTAGGAATTCGCTATTCGTTTCGTTTTCATATTTGTTTGGGTCAGGTATTGTTCCCGACACCGGTGCTCTGATTTCGGTATCATCGCATGGTGAACCCTCTAGTGCATAAGTCAGAGGGCCTGATTCGGTATGTGTAAAGCAATTGGTAGCCATACCAATTGGGGCGTCATCGGCGACCGTGTAGTGAAAATGAATCTCCTCATAGTCATCGAATCCTGCAGGTACTGGATTACCGGTAAAGCAAATTCGAATCTTGGTTATCCATTCAGTGTTAAAATCGTTGATGACATCATAAAAGCTTAGATAGGCATCATCGGCAACTCCATAGGTGGTGCCGAAGAAAGTATAATTGCTATTTAGATTGGTTTGATACTCAACTGTCATATCGAGCGGAACATAAACACCTCCATAGTAGAAGGCACCCGTATTCATAGCTGTGATAAGTATTCCGGGAGGAATATCATCTTCGATACAAAGGCCAGGGACATCTTCATTTCCCCAGACTTCCAAACTAATATCATATGTGCCGGTTTGCCCGGGATATCTGTCTACGACACCGTCATCTTTATAAATATCGAGCGACGGATAGCTCGCCGGAATAGTATGCGATACCCCTTCGGTTACAGTGTTAGATGGTTCACCGATCAAAGTGTAGGTGATATCAGCTTCATTGTACACGGTATCTCCGAGATTGAAGCTACTATCTGGAAGAATGGCTGAGACCCTCCTCCAAACACACTCCCCTAGTTCAAGGCGATCAGCAGTCACAGTCCAGGTAACAGTATGAGAGGCAGCGTCATAAACACCACCGTTTGTAGATTCTACATATACTGCACCTGCGGGCAAATGATCTACAATAATCACTGGTTCTGAAGGTTGCAATGATCCGTTTGAATAACAATTCTGACATTCATTACAAACGCGGACCTGCCAGGTCGTAACACCGTCTACTGCGGCTTCAATTACCGTCCTTTTTTCAGTGGTCATCTTATCGGTTGCAGTAGCTGTAGTGGTTACTGGATTGGAGGTAACTGAAGGAGCGTTAGTACCAGAAATGACGGCAGTGTTAGTGGCTGATGTCCCATTCGGGGTTGTTCCGTTTGGAAATAAGATTCTGATTTTCACTTGTCCGGTAGAACCCGCAGGTAGCGGGTCTACGAAATCGAAAGTGACTGTATGTGTGGCAGGGTCATAAGTATGACCCGTGGTATGCGGAGAGCCCAATGCGGCAAGGTATTCTACCTCGGGTGGAAGGGCATCCGTTAGCTGCACACCAGTACAATCAGTGGTTGTACTTGGACAAGCATACTGTAGCGTATAGTCGACCCAAACACCAGATTGTGTGGTGGTGTAGTTAACAGATTTTGTTATATCCAACTGAGCAGAGGCATACAGACTGCTCAGGCATATAAAGAGCAAAAGCGTACAGAAGTGTTTCATAGACAAATATTAGTCAATCCGGCTTGTTATGCCCAGGACACTGAGTGATAAATGATGGCGGGACTTGCTAATGGGTGTAAAGAAAGAAAGCCCCCACCAACTAGTGGCGAAGGGCTTTCCAATCCCACCATTAAGCAAATTTTGATTTACGTTAGCCTAATGAATGAGTACTCTTTTGTTTAGTCTTCAGGATCAATAATCTTAAAGTTGAAGACAAACCAAGTAGTTCAAAATCCATTCCAAAAGTCAAATTTGGGAATGAAATTTTGTCAAATTGAATAGAATCTAAAAGCTATAAACTGAGATAATGTAGGTACCAACCAAATCAATGCCTGACATTGATTAGTGAAGATAATTGCTATATTTACCTAAGTTTTTGCATTAAGGTTAGGTTTTATGATCTATCCTGTTGGTTGGTCCGCTCCCCACAAGTGGTCCAACCTTTTTTATGTCAAAGAGCGCAGTACTTTCCTCTGCACAATACCTAGAGGTTCAATAACCTTGCCAAGCAATCAAGATTCTGCAAGAATGTTTAGATAAAAAAAATCCCCTCGCTGCATGCGCAGCGAGGGGATCGCCAAATAACCTGTTTCATTAGTGCTATGTATACGAAATTCGTTTACGTTGCACAACTTACCTTTGTAGACCCACTTTTCCTCGATCTTCTTGAACAAACAGTTTGGATGTGGCTATTGTGCGATAATAGCCAGGTCGGGGATGTTGAACGCCTGCAAGCATTTCATAATCATAATAGGCCCTACCTTGAAGTTTCTCCAATACCTGATCATCTCTAAAAATCTCTCTTCCTTGTGTGTCGTAAAGTAATAATGTCACATTAATCCACTCATTGTCATTTGGTAAACCACCAATCCATTGATTCCGAAGCTGCAGTGAAGTTTCTGTCCAAAAACACGGCACCTCGGATTCGGAGACAGGTGCTTTACCTGCCTCCAATTCGTTATCTATATCCACCTCAAAACCACCTGACCCACAATCTCCTACTGTCATGTAAACGGTGCTAATTGCACACTGTCCAGTGCTATTACAAGCAGTAACCTCCATCACTTCCTCACCAGCAAAGCCAGGCAAAGGAATGTATGTGAAGCAGGTCTGCTGAGTATCTTGTAGGCTACAGGAATACAGTGTTTCCACATTCGTAATCTCCAGTGGACCAGTAATATTACAGAAGTCCACACAGAGTTGAATCGGGGTCATAATATCTGTACAAGCAAACATCTCATCTGAACATTCTGCTACTACAGGAGCTTCTACGGTGATTTCCACCACCGAGGTGGCTTCTCCTCCATTACCGTCACAGACGGTATAGGAGAAGAAGTCCGTTCCATAGAATCCCTGATTCGGTGTGTATACAAAGCTGTTACCGGCTTGATTCACCTGCCCGTTTATTCCCTGTGAGAATTGACAGATGCTGAGTAGATCATTATCCTGATCTCCGTCATTTGCCAGTGCATCAATCGTCACTGGCCCGGTTACAGCCGTTGCAAAATCGAGGGTGGCAAACGGAGGATTGTTTCCATCACATTGTCCTACCTCGACTACAATTAGTATCTCGTCGCAGTTTCCTGCCTGATCACAGGCAGTTACTACGATTTCATCATTTCCAAGGAATGCTGGTACCGGTGTATATTGGATACAGTTATCCGGCAATACAAACAAGCCGCATTCGTAAGTTGAAGTTGCTGACACAATGTTATAGCTACCTGAAAGATTGCAGAATTCCGGGCAAAGCATAACAGGAGTCATTGGGTATGTACAAGTACTAATCGGAGCATTTGTACAATCACAACCCGTCACTGTTATCGTAATCTGACCAGCAGCAGAGTTGCCACTCTGATCACAAACAATGTAGGTAATCACCTCTGTGCCTTCAAAGCCAGCATTCGGTGTATAGATCAAAGCATCTCCCAATTGGGCTACTTGTCCGTTGTTAGCAGTACCTGCGTCACAGATAGAAATTGTTTGTCCTGCAGGACTGTAGTCGTTCTGCATCGGCAGTATTGTAACAGCCTGCCCGCAAGTTGTCGAACTTGCATCAGGTAATACCACTGGATAAGGAACTTCCACTACAACTTCTTCACAGTTTACCTGCATACTTACTGTGGCAGTTGACTGTAAGCCATCCTGGTTGCAAATCGTGTAAGTGAAGCTATCAAATCCGACATAGCCATAGTTCGGAACATAACTTAGCTGGTTGCCAAGCTGAGATACTATACCATTTTGCGCTTGTCCGATCTGACAGATACTGAGCGTCTGCTGATTTGGATCATAGTCGTTGGCCAGGACATTCAAAGTCATTTCTGTACAGTCTGTGGAGTAGCTATCGTTAATAGCTACAGGGTTCTGCACTTCAATAATTTCCGGGCAATTGGCAACCAATGTGACTGTAGCAGTCGCTTGTAAGCCACTTTCGTTACATACCGAGTAGGTGAAGCTATCGAATCCTACAAAGCCGTAGTTGGCAATATAGCTTAGCTGGTTGCCTATCTGTGTCACGAGGCCATTTTGCGCTTGACCGAGTTGACAGATGCTAAGGGTCTCTTGATTCGGATCGTAGTCGTTTGCCAGGACGTTCAAAGTCATTTCTGTACACTGTACAGAATAGGTATCACTAACGGCAACAGGATTCTGCACAGGCATGATTTCCAGACAATTGACGATCAAAGTCACTGTCGCGGTTGATTGCTGGCCACTTTCGTTGCATACCGTGTAGCTGAAGCTATCAGTACCTACAAAGCCTGTATTGGCTATGTAGGATAGTTGGCCGTTTACAAGGTATACACTACCATTCAATGCCTGACCATGTTGGCAAACGCTTAGTGATTCCTGTGATGGTTCCACGTCATTTGCCGTAACATCTAGCAGTACTTCTTCGCACTGGGCTGTATAAACATCATCATTCGCCACTGGAGGAGCTGTGCAGCCTCCTACCTGGATATCGTAACAGTATTCTTGACAGATGTTCGTTACTGGATTGCAGACCAGCACGGTCATTTGTTCCATCACGTCCACGAATCCTGGCAAAGGTGTGTAATATACACATCCGTCTCCTGTGGAAAGGCTGCAGTCATAAGTGACATCAACCTCGGTGATCACATCATCCGCGGTCAGGTTTGGTGGACAAATTTCCAGAGTCGTGATAGCTTCCGTGCAGAGGCTCTCTGAGCCATTGCAAATCAGCACAACCGGATCTTCCGTTTGTGGCGTCACTGGTATATCTGTCAATCCTGCGTCCAAACTAGGATCGTGCATGCCTCCACTCAGGAAGACAATGTCGCTGTTCCCGGTTTCTGGATCAACATCACTATCAAAGTCATCGTCTCCTTGATTGCTCTCAGTAAGCAAGTACAAGTCGGGAGTCTGGAAGTACACATAGTATGAACCATCTTCAAGATCTGCAAAGTTGTAGAAGCCATCTCCATCTGTGATCGTCACATCAACTGGCAGGCCTCCTGCGTTGTATAGGATAACCGTAACCCCTGGCAAACCACTTTCATCTGGATCTTGTTCGCCATCTGCATCTTCATCATACCATACATAATCACCCAAAGAATTGAGTACTTCTTCACTTTGACCGACATAGTTTGAAGCATCATTGTCAACAGGATCTGGAATCGGGTCTCCGTTTGCATCTACTGCCGGTTCACCACTAGGACCGACCGGATCACCCGTAGCTGTGGCAATATTGGTGTACAATCCATCTATTGCTATCCCTGTAAGGGCACAGCTGGAGGTCTCACCAGCAGGAAGGAATGGAATCGTACAGACTGCACCCTCCACATCATCTACTACCGTCACATCTACAAGGTCCAAAGATCCAGTATTGGTCACAAAGTACTCCCATGTAACCTGAGCACCGGCCTGAATCTGCGGCACATCAGCTCCGAAGGCGCTATCCGCATCGGCTCCGTTGGTTCGCTTTTCAAGATCGATACTTGCTGTTCCAACTTCGTACCCGATATAGTGAGAATAATCCTCATCTACCGGATCGGCCAGTGGAACACCATTAGCGTCAAGAGCCGGCTGACCATTGTCATCTATTGGTTGTCCAGTGACCACTGCAAGGTTTTCGTAAGCGGTGCTGCCAGCAACGCCAGTCAAGCTACAGCTACTGCTTGCACCAGCAGGTAGTAGCGGCAAAATACATATGATTCCTTCAACATCATCTTCTACAATCACATTTGCGAGGTCAACTGTACCATTGTTAGTGACCACATAGTTCCAGGTCACTGGATCACCAGCCATCACAACAGGTACATCATTGCCTGATGCTGAATCAGCATCAGCACCATTTGTCCACTTCTCAATATCAATACTCGCCGCTGGATCTTTAATTCCAGAGTAATGAGATAGATCTTCATCTGTCACATCATCCATAGGATTGCCTTGAGCATCCAGTGCAGGATTTCCATCCTGATCAACTGGCGTACCAGTCACCGAGCCAAGATTTTGATATAGTCCGAGTGTTGCTGTTCCAATCAAGTCACAAACAGCATTAGAGCCTGCAGCCAAGAATGGAATCGTACATACTACTCCTTCTTCGTTATCATTCACTTGTACGTTGATCAAATCGAGACTTCCTGTGTTCGTAACCACATATTCCCAAAGGACTTGCTCACCTTCTATCACCTGCGGCACGTCGACACCATAGGCATAATCGGCATCAGCTCCATTGGTTGACTTCTCAATATCAATTGAGGCTGTCTCTGTTGGAACACCTTGATAGTTGGAAGGATCTTCGTCTCCTACTTCAGGAATAAAATTCCCATCCAGATCTGTAGCAGGATTTCCATCTTCATCTACTGCCTGGCCAGAAACAGAGCCAATATTGGTATAGAAGCCATCAATAGCTACACCGCTGTAACTGCATGTACTGCTTTCTCCAGCTGGCAGATAAGGAATAGTACAAATCACTCCTTCCATATCATCCACTACTTCAAGATCAATCAAGTCAAGGCTTCCGGTGTTTGTTACCAGATATTGCCAAATAACTTCCGATCCTTCCGTCAAGACAGGCACATCAGAGTCAGTTAGGTTGTCTGCATCCATTCCATTAGTAGACTTCTCCAGCGATATTGAAGCAGTTCCTTGAGTCAAACCAACATAGTTTGAAGGGTCTTGATCTTCAGCTACATCCAGCAGATTTCCGTCGCTGTCCATAGCCGGGTTGCCGTTTTCGTCAACCGGATCACCTGTAGCTGTACCAATATTGGTATAGAGTCCTGCCGCGGCAGTTCCACTGTGGTTACAACTGGCCGTTTCTCCAGCAGCGAGGCTGGATAATACACAGATCAATCCTTCTACATCATCCAGTACCTGTACATCTACCAAATCAACAGTACCGGTATTCACCACTACATACTCCCAACTAACTGAACCTCCTTCAGCGATCTCAGGAATTTGATCAATACCAACATTATCTGCATCGAAACCATTTGTATACTTCTCAAGATCGATAGAAGCAACAGGTTCATCAACTCCGATGTAATGAGATACATCCTGATCACTCACATCATCCAGTGGTTGTCCGTTTTCATCCAAAACGATATTTCCATTCTCATCTACAGGGGTTCCCACTACTAATCCAATGTTTTCGTAAGCCCCAAAGGTCGCTATTCCACTGTGATTGCAGCTGCTGGTCATGCCAGCCGGTAGAAGCGCGATTGTACAAATCGTACCTTCAATGTCATCTGCCACTACTACGTTTGCCAAATCTACCGTTCCGGTATTAGTGACTTCATAAGTCCAATTGACAGACTCACCGACCATCACTACTGGAATGGAAGGATCAGAGGCAAGATCAGCATCTACGCCATTGGTGGACTTTTCAATCTCAATTGAAGCTGAAGGTTCTTCCAATCCTACATAATGCGACGGATCTTCATCTACTACATCCGGAAGTGTTTGACCTGACGGATCTGTCTGAGGATTACCATTTTCATCAACTGGTGTTCCTGTGGCTGTTGCCAGATTGGTATACAGGCCATTCACAGAAGCAATTCCATTAATTTCACAAACAGAATTCGAATTGGCTGGTAGTAGCGGAATGACACAAACCTCTCCTTCCATATCATCGACAATTGTCACATTTGCAAGATCAGTAGTTCCACTATTAGTAACGACATATTGCCAAACTACAGGATCTCCTATTTGCAGCTGAGGAACATCCGCATCAAAGGCTCCATCCGCATCAGCACCATTGGTAAATTTCTCTAGATCGAAAGCAACTTGTGGCACTTGCTGCCCGACGTAGTGGGATGGATCTTCATCTACCGGATCAGCAATTGGATCTCCGTTAGCATCTACGGCAGGATTACCATCTTGATCTACCGGATCACCAGTAGCAGTACCGATGTTTACATAGTTTCCTAGCGTTGCCAAGGCACTGAAGTTGCATACAGAAGTCGCCCCAGCAGGCAGCAGTGCAATTTCGCAGATTTGCCCTTCAACATCATCGACAACAGTAACGTTGGCAAGATCCACTGATCCGGTATTCGTAACTGTATACTCCCAAGTCACCAATTGCCCCTCATAGAGTACTGGCACATCTGTATCTGAACTAGCATCAGCGTCTGCGCCGTTAGTAGTCTTCTCAATCATTATTCCGGCCACTGGTTCCGTAACACCGGTGTAGTGTGACAAGTCTTCATCACCAGGAGAAGGCAAAAGATTTCCATTGCTATCAGTGGCTGGATTCCCGTTATCATCAACCGGATCACCGATTACCATACCGAGGTTTTCATAATCTCCTTCGATTGCTATCCCACTGTAGTTACAGCTTGCATCCGAACCAGCAGGCAAGAATGGGATCGTACAAATCTGACCTTCCACATTATCCGTCACCACAACGTCTACCAAATCTACCGTTCCGGTGTTGCTTACTTCATAGAGCCAATCGACTTGTTGTCCTACCATGATTACAGGAACGTCTGCACCAGTGGCTAGATCAGCATCTGCACCGTTAGTCGATTTCTCGATGACAATTGAAGCCATTGGTTGTTCAACTCCAATGTAGTTTGACGGGTCTTCTGCTTCTTGAGCAGGTATCAATGTCCCATCTGCATTTGTAGCAGGATTTCCATTTTCATCAACTGGCACTCCCACTACAGAACCCAAATTAGTATAGGCACCGCTCTGGGCGATTCCTGTCATTGTACAAGTTTGCGATTCTCCTGCAGGCAGTAAGTCAATGAGACAAACTGTCCCTTCCAAATCATCTGTCACCAGTACATTCGCCAGATCAAGCGTACCGGTATTGCTGACCATATATGTCCAGGTCACTGCCGCTCCTGTAGGAATTACAGGCACATCCACACCTGCAGGCGAGTCTGCATCCTGTTCATTGGTCCATTTTTCAAGATCAATAGAAGCGGTTGGTGCGATCGTCGAGATAACTGCAATATCGTGGTCGTCCTCATCTCCATTGGAAGAATCGACTACATCATCTACCACAGGATCTCCTATTGTACTATCAGCGTTCGAGTCAATATCGGTGATCGCATTTCCGAGAATGTCCGTAGCTGCGGTAATCTCAGCAGCGTTGACAATCTCTCCAAAGAAGCCATCATTAACCGTACATACAATTGTTATCGTCTGCGACTGACCAGCAGGCACATCAATCAAGTTATTGTAGGTAGCAGCATCATTCATTAGGGTCCAATCTTGATCACTGAGCCCCAAAGCAGCTGGCAGATAATCTACAACGCTTACATTGTAAGCATCAATATCTCCCTGATTGATCACTTCGATCGTATAGGTGATTGTACTTGAACCTGGAATTACAGGGCTATCAGAGACTTCAGCAATTGTCTTGATCAAAGCCAAATCAAACTCTCCAATCACCACCACTGCAATATCGTGATCATCCTCGTCACCTGCATCAGGATTCAATTCATCATCGACAACATCGTCACCATTTATATCATCTGGTGTAGAGTCATCATCGAGAACAGCCACTCCGCCTGGACCCGCATGTCCGCTGATTTCAGCGGCATTTACAATTGATCCGGAGGCGCTGCTATTTACGGTGAATTGAACGGTGATGATCTCTGACTCTCCACTAGCAAGAGAAAGCGTGTTTCCAAAGGTCGCCACATTTCCTGCTTGTGTCCATCCGGCATCTTCTAGCGTTAGACCTTCTGGAATGTAATCTACAACTGTGATATTGGTCGCATCAAGTATACCTTGATTGAAGACTTCAATCTCATATACTACAGTAGAACCAATCATCAAAGGACTATCAGTACCCAACTCATTGACTCGCTTTTGCAGGGCGAGGTCAAACTGAGAAACATTAACTGTAGCCCTGTCGTGATCATCCTCATCCTCTGGATTGCTTTCAATCTCATCATTCACTACCGGATCGTCATTAGTTGAATCAGGTGTTGAGTCTGTGTCAGACACAGTCTGTCCATCAGGACCGTCAGCTTGCGCAATTTCTGCAAAATTGACAATTGGTCCGGTATAACCATTTTCTACTTCAAATACGATCGTAAGTGTTTCTGACTGACCAGCTGCTATACTCAACATGGTGTTGTGTGTTGCTGTCCCATCAGCATTCATCGTCCAATCTGGATCTGCCAAAGTAACTCCATTCGGAACATAATCCACTACCAGAACATTAGTCGCGTCAACATCTCCTTGATTGAACACTTCAATGATATAAGCCAGATCTCCTCCCGGAAGAAGTGGATCATCCGTGAAGGATACATTGACAGTTTTTCTCAAAGCAAGGTCAAAGACCTCCACATCAAATGATGCGATATCATGATCATCTTCGTCACCTGATGCATTGTCGATAGCGTCATCCAGCACAGGGTCGTCATTTGCATCATCAGCTGAGGAGTCGATATCATTTCCTGTATCACCGTTACTGTCCGTTGCCGCTGCAATCTCCGCATAGTTATCCACCGTTCCTGTGGCCAATAGAGAGATTTCAAACTCAATCTGCACAGTGGTTGACTGACCTGCTGCAAGTGACAGTGCAGGTTGGTAAGTTGCTGTACCATCTCCATTATTTGTCCAATTGGCATCAATCAGAATCAATTCTGACGGCAGGTAATCAACCAATGTAATCGAAGAAGCGTCTTCTGTACCTTGATTTATTACTTGAATATCATACACTACTGTACTACCTACAGATAGCGGGCTATCTGAATCGACCGTGTTTACAGTCTTCACCAATGCAAGATCAAAGAAGGTAGAAGGTGGAGTCTCCACAATGGTAACCACTGCGATGTCATGATCATCTTCATCACCTACCGTTGGGAACACTGCATCGTCGATTACCTGATCATCGTTGCTTGCATCAGGAGTAGAATCCGCATCTATTGCAGGATCTCCCATTGCATCATTCATTGATACAACCTCAGCGAAATTTGAAATATCACCTAAGGTTGTTGCATCCACTAAGAAACTAATAGTGATGACCTCAGATGATCCAGCAGCAATAGAGAGAGGCATATTATAGGTTGCAGAACCCGCAGCCTCAGTCCAATTGCCATCTACCAAACTCAGGCCTGCTGGCAAATAATCCACTACTTCAACGCCTGTTGCATCATTGGCTCCCTGATTGAACACCTCAATTTCAAACACTACTGTTGCCCCTTGATAGATAGGCGTAGAAGTAGATGTACTGAGTCGCTTTCTCAAAGCCAGGTCAACCACTGTCGGTTCGGGAGCTAACACAATAACAGAGGCTACATCATGATCATCCTCATCCCCGTTGGCGTTGAGTATTTCATCATTGACCATCGGATCACTATTGATTCCATCGGGGGTAGAGTCGACATCGACGAAGCTGTTCCCATTTTCGTCAAGGGCCTGACTTATTTCGGCATAGTTTTCAATTCCTCCAATTGTGCCAACTGCTACGGTACAAGTTATGGAGACACTGGTTGTTTGACCTGCTGGTAGATCAATCAAAGAATTGTAAATTGCGTTCGAACCTGTAGCAGTCCAATCAGGATCATTCAAGATCAGGCTTGAAGGCAGGTAATCTATTATTTCGATCCCGGTTGCGTCAGCCGTCCCCTGATTGAATACTTCGACAACAAAGACCACAGTGCCACCTTCATTAAGCGGACTGTCTGTACTTGCAGAATTCAAGGTCTTTCTTAGGGCCAAATCGTAGATCGGCTCCACTGGTGTTTCCGCTACGGTCACCGAGGCTATATCATGATCGTCTTCATCGCCGTTGGCATTCAGAATCTCATCGTCTATCAATGGATCTGAGTCTGTAGCGTCTGGAGTAGAATCGATATCTGTTACTGCAGCCCCATTGCCATCACGAGCAGCACTTACCTCTGCAAGGTTGTCAATTTGACCAAGTGTTCCAGCTGCTACTGTACACTGGATGCTAATCACCGTGCTTTGACCTGCGGCTACAGTCAAAAGCGTATTGTACACTGCATTGCTGCCAGACATTGTCCAGTTCGCATCGGCTAGTGTCAAGGTGCCTGGTAGATAGTCCGTCAATTCAATGCCACTTGCATCCACGTTACCTTGATTGAATACTTCGATGTTAAACACCACCGTTCCTCCTTCGTAGAGCGGGTTATTCGTGTTGGCTGTGTTTAGCGTCTTTCTCAAGGCAAGGTCAAAGACTGGCACGGCTTCCACATCTATCGATGCTACGTCGTGATCATCTTCGTCACCGCCATTGTTCTGTATCTCGTCATCTACCAATGGATCATTATTCCCAGTATCGGGTGTGGAATCTGTATCTGTTACTGCGTCACCGTTTTCATCAGCTACTGCGCTCACTTCTGCAAAGTTATCCACAGTACCAACAAAGCCAGCATTTACAGTGAACTCAATCGTTACAACTGTACTTTGACCAGCCACGATACTTAGAGGAGTATTGTAGGTCGCTGTACTGCCAGATTGGGTCCAGCCTGCATCTGCAAGACTTAGGTTTGACGGTATATAATCCGTAATCTCAACTCCGGTAACATCTCCCGTTCCCTGGTTGAATACTTCGATATCGTAGACTACTGTCCCACCTTCGTAGAGCGGACTGTCAGTCCCGATTGTATTTACTGTCTTTCTTAGGGCCAAATCGTAGATTGGCTCTACTGGTGTTTCTGCTACTGTTACAGATGCGATATCATGATCATCTTCATCGCCATTGGCATTTAGAATCTCATCATCTGTTAGTGGATCTGAGTTCGTAGCGTCTGGAGTAGAATCGATATCTGTTACTGCAGCCCCATTGCCATCACGAGCAGCACTTACCTCTGCAAGGTTGTCAATTTGACCAAGTGTTCCAGCTGCTACTGTACACTGGATGCTAATCACCGTGCTTTGACCTGCGGCTACAGTCAAAAGCGTATTGTACACTGCATTGCTGCCAG
>JAHDDV010000012.1:13412-37383 GCA_020629205.1 Chitinophagales bacterium
TATCATGATCATCTTCATCGCCATTGGCATTTAGAATCTCATCATCTGTTAGTGGATCTGAGTTCGTTGCATCTGGGGTAGAATCGGTGTCAGTCACTGCAGTCCCATTACCGTCGAGAGCAGCACTCACCTCTGCAAGGTTGTCGATCAGACCAAGTGTTCCAGCTGCTACTGTACATTCGATGCTAATCACTGTGCTTTGACCTGCGGCTACAGTCAAAAGCGTATTGTACACTGCATTGCTGCCAGACATTGTCCAGTTCGCATCGGCTAGTGTCAACTCAGCTGGTAGATAGTCCGTCACTTCAATGCCACTGGCATCTACGTCACCCTGATTGAATACTTCGATGTCAAACACTACAGTACCTCCCTCATAGAGTGGACTGTTCGTATTGGCTGTGTTCACGGTCTTGCGAAGAGCAAGGTCAAATATTGGGTTTAGTGGCATTTCTTCGACAACGATCAAAGCAATATCGTGATCGTCTTCATCTCCATCGGCATTCAGAATCTCGTTATCAATTACTGAATCTCCAACCAGGTCATCAGGGGTGGAGTCAGTATCTGTAACGGCATTACCTTCTGCATCGAGGGCTTCAGAAATCTCAGCGAAGTTCTTCAGTCCTCCTATTGCTCCTGCATCAACTGTGAACGCTACAGTTACCACTGTACTTTCTCCAGCGGCAATATTAAGCAAGTTATTGTAGACAGCATTTGAGCCGGACATAGTCCAGTTTGCATCGCTCAATGTAAGCCCGACTGGTGCATAATCTACAATTTGCACAGCAGTCGCATTCACAGTACCCTGATTAAAGACCTCAATATCGAAGACCACTGTTCCCCCTTCGTAAAGAGGGCTATCAGATCCAGCAGTGTTGATGGTCTTTCTAAGTGCCAAATCGAAAAAGGTGGTTACCGGCTCTTCCAATATCGTAACTGATGCAATGTCGTGATCATCCTCATCTCCATTGGCATTGAAAATTTCATCGTCTACAAGTACATCTGTATTCACTGCATCGGGCTGTGAATCCACATCTGTGACTGCCGCCCCATTTTCATCCAGAGCAGCACTGATCTCTGCTAGATTATCTACTATACCCACTGTTCCAGCCACTACTGTGGCATGAATTGTAATTGTGGTACTTTGCCCTGCTGGGACATTTAGCAATGTATTGTATGTAGCTGAAGCTCCTGTCGAAGTCCAGTTGCTATCATTGAGCGTAAGTGAAGTAGGAAGATAATCCGTAATCTCAACTCCAGTAGCATCAGTATTACCCTGATTGAATACTTCAATATCGAATGCAACTGCACCATTTTGATACAAAGGATCATCTGTCCCGGCAGTGTTTATTGTCTTGCGCAATGCGAGGTCAAATACAGAAGCAGGCGGCGTCTCGATGACGGTCACCACTTCAATGTCGTGATCATCCTCATCCCCATTGGTGTTCAAAATCTCATCGTTGGTTAACACATCGGAATTGATTGTATCTGGTGTAGAATCTTCATCTACAACTGCATCACCATTTGAATCCAGAGCTGCACTGATTTCCGCAAAGTTCTCCACTGGTCCTATCGTGCCAGCATCAATTGTAAAGGCTATTGATACAACTTTGCTTTGACCTGCCAGTATATTCAATGGCAAGTTGTAAGTTGCTGTACTACCGCTGATCGTCCAATTGCTATCATTCAGTGTTGCACCATTTGGCAGGTAGTCCGTGATCTGCACCCCTGTAGCATTTTCGTCTCCCTGATTAAATACTTCGATGTCGTACACTACAGTCCCGCCTTCATATAGAGGGCTGTCAGTGCCAGCCAGATTAACGGTTTTTCTCAAAGCAAGGTCAAACACGATCGGTTCTGGAAGCAACTCAACGTTGACCGAAGCAATATCGTGATCATCTTCATCTCCATTTGCATTATCTGTCTCATTATCTGTCAGGGGATCAGAGTTGTTTGCATCAGGGGTACTGTCAATATCCTGCACTGCCTGGCCGTTTGGTCCTGTAGCAGCGATAATCTCCGCATAGTTATCTATCTGACCCGAAGTACCCATATCGGCTATCATTGCCACCGTGATTATCTGACTTTGGCCTGGCGCTATCGTCAAAACAGTGTTGTAGTCAGCAGTTCCATCCAGATTGTCCGTCCAACCCGAGTCAGCCAGAGTAAAGCCAACAGGAACATAATCTGTAACAAGGATGTCATTAGCGATTAGCGTGCCTTGATTGAAGACTTCGATATCGAATACAACGCTACCGCCCTCCTGCAAGGGAGCATCAGTTAGGTTGGTGTTTACCACCTTTCGAAGAGCAAGATCAAACTCCTCCACTGTAATACCAGCAATATCATGGTCATCTTCATCTCCACCATTATTCAGGATCTCGTCATCTACAAGCGGATCCGAATTAGAGCTGTCTGGAACTGAATCCACATCATCAACGGCTTGTCCAGCAGGATCTGTAAAGGCACTAATTTCTGCATAGTTATCAATAGGGCCAGAAAAACCATCGGCCACCAGGAAGCTAATCGAAATTGTATTGCTAGCACCTGCTGCCAGTGTCAAACCACTGTTGGCCGCTGTACCACCAATGTAGGAGGCTGTTCCGTCCCCATTATTATTCCAATTGGCATCGTTTAGAATCAAACCAGTAGGAATATAGTCAGTGATCACAATTTGATCTGCATCTCCAGTTCCCTGATTGAAGACGGCAATGTCAAAAGTCACATTACCATTCTCAAGAATTGGATTGTCAGATGCTGCAGCATTTAGCGTCTTTCTTAGTGCCAAATCATAGCTTACAATCTGTACTGAGGCAATATCATGATCATCCTCATCCATAGTGTTGGGATTTATTTCATCATCGACCAAAAGATCATTATTGCTTGCATCAGGACTCGAATCCACATCAGCGATAGGATTTCCACTTAGGTCACGATGATCACTAATCTCCGCAAAGTTGTCGATTTGACCATCGGCATTCGAAGCAACAATAAATCGGATCATGATTGTTTCTGAAGCTCCCGGAGCCAACATGATTGGCGTATTGTATGTGGCCGTGCCGTTTCCGTTATTAGTCCAATCAGCATCATTCAAGTTCAGCCCAGCTGGTAAGTAATCGGTGATTTCAATCCCAGTTGCAATCAGGGAACCCTGATTGAAAACCTCTATATCAAACACAACAGCGCTACCCGCTGTTAATGGAGTGTTTGTCAAAATTGTATTGACTGTTTTTCGTAGTGCAAGGTCAAAATCTGAGATCGTGACAGTTGCAATATCATGATCATCTTCATCGAGAGGATCATTGGTAATCACGTTATCTTGCAAGAGGTCAGTATTGCTTGCATCTGGTGTAGAGTCGATATCTGTTACAGCTTCTCCACTCGGTCCGGTTGCTGCAGAAATCTCCGCGTAATTATCGATGATTTGCGTTGCATTAGCATCAACTGTAAAGGCGATAGACACTGCCGTATTACTTCCAGAAGCAAGACTAAAGGGCGAATTGTGTGTCGCTGTGCCATTGCCGTTGTCTGTCCAGTTTGGGTCATTTAGTGTTAATCCAGCAGGAAGGTAATCTGTCAATTGAATATTGGTCGCATCCATGGTGCCTTGATTGAACACCTGAATTTCAAATACAACGTTACTACCAGTCTCCAGTGGATTGTCTGTTCCAGCTACATCAACCACCTTTCTCAAGGCGAGGTCAAAGTTCGATAGGTCAATGGTGGCAATATCATGGTCATCTTCATCAGCGGGATTGTTATTGATGACATCATCAACATAAGGATCATCATTTGTGGTATCCGGCGTAGAATCCACATCGACCACAGGCTTGCGATCTCCGTCTCGTGCATCGCTGATTTCAGCAAAGTTATCGATCGGGCCACTAAGTCCAGTATTGAGTTCAAATGTGATATCCACAGAGGCGGAACCCCCAACAGGGATGATCAATTGAGAATTATAGGTGGCTACACCAGCACCGGACAGAGACCAAGTTGGGTCATCGAGCGTCAATTCAGGAGGGAAGTAATCCACCAATTTCACACTTGATGCAGCAATGGTTCCCTGGTTGAAAACGGTAATGGTAAAGGTGACATTTCCACCCACAAGCAGGGGATCGTCACTACTTGCAAAAGTTTTTCGAAGCGCAAGATCAAAAGCCTCTGTAGCTACTGAAGCAATGTCATGATCATCCTCGTCGTTTGCATTTGGATTGATTTCATTGTCCACAAGAGGATCTGTGTTTGAAGTATCCGGTGTGGAATCGATGTCAACTACTGCAACACCTCCGGGGCCTGTAGCTCCACTGATCTCTGCATAGTTATCGAGGCTTCCTGTCACTCCAGCATCTAAGGTAAACTGAATAGAAATCGACTGTGAAGCCCCAGTGTTTACAGACAAGGTGTTATTGTACGTGGCTGTGCCATTTCCATTGTCTGTCCAGCTTGGATCATTCAAGATAAGGCCAGCAGGAATGTAGTCGGTAATCTCTACATTGCTGGCATTCACATTTCCTTGGTTGAAGACTTCAATATCGAACACTACAGTTCCCCCTGTAGTCAGAGGGTTATCAGTTGCTACAGCATCTAGTGTCTTCCTTAAGGCAAGGTCAAAGGTGGAAATAGCAATGCTTGCGATGTCGTGATCATCCTCATCGCCCGGATTGGGGCTAGTGACATCGTCAATATAAGGATCTTCATTGCTGGCATTTGGAGTAGAATCGACGTCAGTCACCGAAGTTCCATCGGCTGCCTGTGCACTTTCTATTTCCGCAAAATTGTCCATGCTAGCAGGCGCATCGGCGTCTACTGTAAAGGATACAGAAATATCCTGACTAGCACCAGCAACAATACTTAATGGAGTGTTATAAGTTGCTGTCCCGTCAAAGTTATCCGTCCAATTTGCATCATTTAGTGTCAATCCTGCAGGTATGTAGTCAATTACATTGATATTTGCAGCATCGACGCTACCCTGGTTGTAAACGGTGATGGTGAAGCTCACATCGCCACCGATTAATAATGGCTGATCCGTATTCGCAATATCTACGACCTTTTTCAAAGCAAGGTCAAATGTTGCAACTGAAACAAGGGCTGTATCGTGGTCATCTTCGTCACCTGACGCATTGTTGATTTCATCATCAATCAAGGGATCGCTATCGATGGTATCTGGTTGAGAATCGACATCAGCCACCGGGTTACCATTACCATCAGCATCGTTGCTGATTTCGGCTTGGTTGCTGATCTGCCCGGTAAAACCAGAATCTACTACAAAGGAGATTGTGATCGTTTGTGAACTTCCGGCAGCAATTGATAGGTTAGAATTGTATGTTGCTGTACCATTGCCATTATTGCTCCAGGCTGCATCTGCCAAAGTCAAACCTTGCGGTAAATAGTCAGTAATTTCGATTTGTGTTCCATCAAGGGTTCCCTGGTTAAACACTTCAATATCAAAAACAACAGTTCCACCTGGCAGCAATGGGCTGTCAGTTCCACTGTTTATTGTCTTTCTTAGGGCAAGATCGTAAGAATCGATGACGATGGAGGCAATATCATGATCATCTTCGTCACCGCCTGCATTATTGATTTCATTGTCGACCATGCTATCGGTATTGGCACTATCGGGCGCAGAGTCGATATCAACAACTGCCAATCCCATGGCATCTGCATCGTCCGCAATTTCTGCATAGTTGTCCAAAGTGCCAACAAAATTGGCATCTACTGTAAAGGTAATATCTATCACCTCACTTTGACCAGCCGCAATAGTAAGTGGTGTATTGTAGGCCAATGTCGATGTTCCTGACCAGTTACTATCGTTGAGTGTCAGTCCGGCAGGCGGATAGTCAACGATATCAACTTGCGTCGCATCAACGGTTCCCTGATTGAAAACCTCGATGCTAAAGGTGACGGTGCCTCCCGCCAATAAGGGACTGTCCGTCCCGCTGGCATTGATCGTCTTTCTAAGAGCCAGGTCAAAAATGTCTACTTGAATTGCAGCTATATCGTGGTCATCTTCATCACCAAAGTTGTTATTCAATTCATTGTCTGCCACTGGATCCGTGTTGCTGGTATCGGGCTGCGAATCAATATCAGACACAGCAGTGCCATCCGGCCCGGAAGCCGCACTAATTTCCGCGGTATTGACTATTGTGCCTGTAGCCCCATCATCAACCAGCATTTCTATGGAAATCGTCTGGCTTTGAC
Organism: Chitinophagales bacterium; assembly: GCA_020629205.1. Taxonomy (GTDB): domain Bacteria; phylum Bacteroidota; class Bacteroidia; order Chitinophagales; family UBA2359; genus JAHDDV01. Next base: position 19,608 of record JAHDDV010000012.1, read on the forward strand.
CAATGGCGATCGACAGAGGAGTATTGTAGGTAGCTGTTCCGTTTCCGTTGTCGGTCCAGTTAGCATCATTCAAAATCAAGCCAGTGGGTATATAGTCGGTCACCTCCACTGCCGTGGCTGCAATACCACCTTGGTTATAGACTTCAATGTTGAAAACCACTACGCAACCCGGAATCAGAATTGGGTCTGTATTAGTTGGATCGATGGTCTTTTGCAGAGCCAAATCAAAATCCAAAATATTGATTGTTGCTATATCATGGTCATCTTCATCATTGGAGCCAGGCGTGATAAGATCATCCACAATGGGATCATCATTGATCATGTCGGGAGTGGAATCTCCATCCACCAATCCCAGGTTGCCAGGATCAGCAAAGCCGCTAATTTCCGCATGGTTGGAAATTGAACCTGTTGCATTCTGGTCAACGGTGAAACTAATCGAGACATCTGTGCTACCACCAGCAACTACATCGACGTTTCCATTGTAAGAAGCTGTCCCGTTGCCATTGTCGGTCCAGTTTGGGTCGTTGAGCGTCAGCCCAGCTGGTAGATAATCAACAATCTGGACGTCATCCGCTCCAATCGTTCCTTGATTAAAAACCGAAATAGTAAAAGTGACATTACCCCCAGGTTGTAGTGGCGAACTAGTACCGCTGGCGTCCACTACCTTCCGAAGAGCAAGATCATACTCTCCTCCAGAGCAAGGTGGTGGCGGTGTAGCTGTCAAGGTTTCGGGATAGTCACAACCAGTGCCAGTGGCATCGTACATTCCAAACTCAAAAGGTCCATCTGCGATAAGATATGGTCCCAATGTCACTTCTGGCTGTACTAAACCTGTACTGTTGAGCGGGTCATCTGCGTACCAGGCTTCTCCGAGCTCGGTACCCCAAAGTCTTAAAGTGAAAGACCAGGTATCATCCGTCGGATCTAGTGGCGTATCATTGTCGAAACAATAGAGTTTGTTTGTGATAATTTCACCCCATTCGCAGACGGGCATAGCCGGTTCCTCAATCGAGGTAGCCGACGATTCCTCCTCAGGGGGGCTGCTTGCCTTCAGTGGATGCAATGCTGCCAAAAAGAGGCAGAGCATCCACACAGGTACAAGTAATGTTCGTCTAGAATTAAATTCCATAAAACTTGTTTGTGTGATTTTAGATTTTCTACGTTTTGATTCTAACTAGTGGCTACACTCAGCGTTCTAATCCTCCATCTGCAAGAGACCGATCGGGAAAATGAAATGGTCTCTTCCGGCTCTGTGTTGAAGCAATTAAATCGTATACACTTTGTTAAGCAGTATGCAAAGCGGCCACCAAATAGACATCTGCTTATTATGGTGTTTGGTGGTACAACAGATTGTGTAAATGACCTGCCATTGATCGTCGAACACACTTTGTTATAACAAGGTGCGAGAGACCAAAATCCTTGCCAATTTTGAAGGAGGAGAGAGAAAATTTGGGAGGCAGCAAAACAAATGATGTAAGTCCTTGATCAATAAGGATCAAGGACTTACATCAGTGCCCGGTTCTGCTGAAAGTTCGGGGCAATTGAGGGTGGTTCTAGTACCAAACTAAGTTGAAACCAGACAAAAAAACATTTATTTGTAGCGATACATATCTACTTCTTTAGCAGAATTGTACCTTTTCTGACCACGGGCTTCGCACCCTGACTGATACGCAGGACATAGTAATAGGTCCCATTATCCAATAATTGGCTAGTATTGTCATCGACACCATTCCAACCATCTACAGTCTCATGAAAAGCTGTGTCCATATACACCAGCTTGCCGGAGCCATCAAAGACTTCAAAGGTACATGCCTCAGGAGATAACTCGCTTAGTTTTTCAATTAGGAAGTAGTCGTTCATATTGTCTCCGTTTGGAGAGAAACCAGTAGGAATGAACATGGTATCAAAGGGACTTGAATTAGCTGTTGTTGTCCCTAGCGGTCGAGCATGCATTTCACAATCACCCACCGAGACCTTAACCAGAACACTACTACAATCTCCTAGTTCATTACAAGCCGTAATATCAATCTGATCTAAACCGATAAAAGCCTCAGGCGGCGTATAAAGAAAGCAGCTCAATTCGCGATTACTGATGGTGGATGCCTCTTTTGTTTCGTATCGGGTGATCGTTTGAACCTTACCTAATGAACAAACTTCGACGCAAAGTTCGATCGGTTCGTTCACTTGCGTACAGAAATCCAATTGGTTATCACAGTTGGCTTGGGCCAATACTTCAAGTTCGACTTTTCCACGCGTTCGCAGCCCCTCTTTGTTACAGAGGATGTATTGAAAAGAGTCCTTTCCCTTAAAGCCAGTCTCCGGTACATAAGTGAGCACATTTCCATCCTGCACGACCATTCCATGAGCCGGTTCTTCAAAGTCACAGATCTCGACAATCGAGCCATCTGACCACACATCATTAGCCAGGACAGCCAAGGTCTTTTCCTGGCCAACGATCACCTGATAGGAATCGCTTTGAGCAAGTAATGAAGTCTGGCTTGCTTCACAGTCAATTGCCAAATCCAATGTCGCTCTATCAGAGCCGCCCCTTCCATCACAAATCTTGTAGGATACTTTCACATTGCCCTGATAGCCAGCTATCGGCTCATAAACCAATACTTCCCCAAGCACTTGAAGATTACCGGGGCCAAACAATTCGTAATCACAAATACTTAGCTTATCTCCATCTGCATCAAAGTCGTTTCTTGTTACATGAAACCTTACTGGCTCACAGCTAATATTGGCGCTATCATCTTCAGCTTTTGGAGCGGTATTACAGGCACTCACATGTACCTTTACCATTGCATTTGCTTCTTTCCCCCCTGAATCGCAAATTGTGTAGCTAAACTGATCCTGACCTGCAAACCCCTCTGTTGAAGTGTAAATCAACTGATTTCCCTTTTGACTGAGGCTTCCATTTTCAGGCTGAGTAATTGAGCAGATATTCAGGGGGTCCCGATTTCGATCATAGTCATTTGCCAAGGGCGAAAAGGTCTTGCTCGATGAACAATCCACCCGAATCTGATCGTCTTGTGCAACCGGGGCAAAATCACAATCCTCAACTTCGATCATCACTGTTGCCTTATCCGAGCCTCCGATTCCGTCGCTTATCGTATAAGTAAAGAAATCTACTCCTTCGAAGTCGCTTGCAGAAGCGTATTGAAAAGCATTGTTCAGCTTGCTGATATCTCCATTTGAAGGCAGTGTGTGATCCGAAATAAAAAACTCGCCTTGTAGCGCTTTGCTGTCGTTTTCCAATACTTCAACAAGAGCTTGTTCGCCGCACCGAATCTTCAATTTGTCGTCCTTCGCAATCGGCTTGCTTTGACATTCCCCTACAAAGAACTCAAGACAATGCTCGATACAATCAGTGCCTCCTGCTCGACAATAAGTAATATAGAGAAGTTCTGTTTGATTTATGCTTCCTGGTGCAGGTGTATAAGTCAGACAGCGATCGGCAACTTTACTAACATCGCCTGAGAGCATTCCATCCAAAGAACTCAGCTTATAGGTCTCGGGAACGATTGATTCGGACAAGCAATATTCGGTGATCCCAAAAGGATCTGCGCAAATCAGCTCTGGAATTGGGCAAGGCTTGTCTTCCTGAATCACAATTCCAAAATCATTGGCAAAGGACTTTTCACTTGCCTGGAGCTCGATGAGCAATTGCTGAGCACCTGACATTGAAAACCCCTTTGAATATACCGTCGGTTGAAGCAGATAGTTTCCCGCAGGAACATTATTAAAAGTAAAACTACCTGTGGCATCCGTGAGCGCCACTAGACTGAAGTCCTGCTCGCCTAGCAATTCAACCTGAAGACCATTGACCGGAGTTTCCCCCTTGTCCTTTCTTCCGTCGGTATTCTGATCAGCCCAAACTTGCCCATAGATTGTTCCTGGCAAGGCAGATGCTGCTACAAAACCGGCATTAATATTCTCCTGGGTTTTGTTGGCACTCACCTGCATGACCCTCGTCTGTCTGGTGTTTGAGATGAATTTACTACTTGCCTTTTGTGTTAGGTTCCTGGCCTCTGTCAAAACCAATCCATTAGGATCTGTCACCTCCAAATAGTAGCTACCTGGCATGAGGTCTTCAAATAGATATTGCCCATCCGGTCCACTAATTCGAAAATCTACTAGTTGATTGTCTACTGTCAGAAGTGTAACACGTGTTCCCGAAAGCGCAGGCTCGCCTTGATCCAATATGCCATTGGCATTGAGATCTTTCCAAAGCTGCCCGCTGATTGCTGCTGCACCTTCCATGTACAGCCCCAGGCTATAATCACTGTTATCTTTCCCTTTCTCAACAGTAATCACTTTTGAAATAGATTCTTTAGTATCAAAGTCAATTCCAAAACCCTTGACTCTTGCTTGCCGATTGATGGTATAATCAACGTTCCAGGGGAAATTCAATCTGTACTCACCATCTGAAAGTGCTTTGAAGCGATAAAGACCTTTGTTATCAGACTTTACTTCGCGTATTACCTGGTCTTGTTCATTTAGTAATTGGACAGTAAAATTCTTGATACCTGTTTCTTCAACTTCCCATTTCCCATTGCGATTTGTATCGTTCCAAAGCATTCCTTCAATACTTGCCACTGGTGCTGCACGCAGACCAATCTCTACATTATATATGTAGTCACCTTCTTTCAGCTCAATGGCTGCGGTCAGTCCCTCGCTATTCTCAAAACGCAGTCCAATAGTCTCTGATGTAATTCCCTCGATAGGACAGATTACACCATCCGGAAACTGAAAGTCCAACTTATACTGTCCGGCTTCCAGATTACTAAAGGTATAAGCCCCTTCATTATCGGTTCGAGTAATGCTTGAGGACTGATCCTTTAGATTGATCAAACGCAATTCATGTTTGTTCAATCCCGGTTCAGCTTCATCTTGTTTTCCGTTTTCATTTAGATCGAGATATAGCTGACCACTCAATCCTGCGGATTTGAGTCCGTTGACAATACGCCTGGAGCTTTGCGCAGAACTTGTCTGGTAAGACATGCACATAAGCAATACAATCAATAAATATGTGATTGATAGTTCCAATAATCTCCGGTACTTTCCGGAGGTCAAGTCCGTGCCTGAGTTAGAAAGGTTGACGTGGAACATGATGGTGTGTTTCGTTTAGGTAAAGCAGAATATCTGAGCGTGATTCAGACAGGCAGAAGGAAGCAATTATCTTGCCATTGTGGGCTTATAGCAAGTGATGATTTTGCATTACTTTGTGATTCAGGGCTTACATAACAAAGTACACTGACTTTCAATCCCTTTCTTGCATCAGCGATAGAAGCGGAACGAGCCGCCGGGGGCAGCGAGTGAGGCATGTCGGATGGAGGCTCGGAGCATTGGCGGAGAGACTCCAGCCGGCATAAGCCGAACCGCGGCCCACAAGGTGAGTATTAGCGGATAGCGCGGCCCGAAGTGATCGAAGTGCTGCGATAGCAAACGAAGAGAACGTAGGGAGATGCCCAAATCATGATCACATTGATAGCACAATTTCTCATAGGTAGCTCAAGCCTGCTTTCAGTCAGGGCATAAAAAAAGGGATTCCAAAGGAATCCCCGCCAATGGTTGGCAATTGTGTGGTAACGATTTAAGTTGAACTGCTTAATAGTGTATCTGCTTCGGTGGAATTACAGGACTAAGATCAACTCGCGTCGTTGTTAAGTATAATGCAAAAGCTGTGCCAAAGAAATGCAAGTCCCGGAAAATCTCAGTGAGTGCCTTACAGATACATAGTAATTCAATCACTATGAAGAACTTGCGCACAGCGCCTATATTGTAACTCTTGACAATAATGTGTATATTTAGTCTTAACTTTTTAAGGTTCTTACCTTATATGCTATTTTTTTGCCAGGCTATTGCCCCTCAATAGCCTGGTTTTTTTTAGGGCAAAGAGCTTGCCATCTTTGCTACTGCCGATCGGCTATTCTGTCCTAGATTATCCCTGTCCCCTATCTTAAAGATTGGACTATTTAGTTTCCACCTCGTCTTCCAATTCCCTGCAAGTTTGGAAATACTATTGCAAAATGTGTTCCCGACACTCATATACTGAACCATTTGCAAGCACGATTACACAATTGTAGAGGCGTTGTTCATAATTACTCGTCGAACTATTAACCCTTCTAAAGGAATTCTGTCTGCATGTAACTGAAGCTTAAGCTTTTTAAAAAAACTTAACAACGTATAGTCAAAAGAGGTTTCCAAGACAACACATTCAAATTATTCACTAATTGTCTCTTGTGAAAATTTTGTCGTTTAGTGTGTGTCATCAATTCCCCGTGTAGCAAATAAATGCTTGCAGATACTGCTATCTCCAAAGGCTTTTTTTGGCCCCCTTGGTACGGTTTTGGCGCTAAGCTTACCTGTAATCCACCACAACCAGCACTGCCACCAACAGCGCAAACCGCACACCGTTGAGCATTTTCCATGATGTTATGGAGACGAATAGAGCGTAGTCTATGACTGCGCAGAGGTTAAATGAAAATGCTACGTATGAAACATCAAACTACCCTAATAAGGGAGCTCTTGAAAATTCCCTGCTCTACTCTACCTAAGCGCATTGAGACTGAAATAAATCGTAACCCCGCTTTAGAAAGAACCTTCACCCTTGAGAGTAAGGATGGTGGATTCGACGAGTCGAACTACAAATGGGAGGAGATTCACTCCGATCAAAGTTTGCAGGAAAACCTGCTGATGCAATTGCATACTTCTTCGCTCGGTCTTGAGCTACGGCAAATCAAAATTTTACAGGTTCTTATAGGTTCACTTGATGAAAATGGCTACCTGAGAAGGGAGGCTGAAAAGCTCCTTGGTGATCTGAAATTCAAAGGATTGGAATGCACTCCCCGAGAGTTGGAAGAACTCATTGAGGTCTTGCAAACCTTCAAACCATATGGCATCGCGACGCGTAATGTGCAGGAGTGTTTGCTGATTCAAATGCGGATCAAATCGGTACGTGCGCCGAAGAAAAAGAAGCTGGCCATCGCCTGCGATATACTCGAGCGCAGCTTCAATGCCTTTAGCAATAAGCACTATGATAAGATTTGTACCCGACACAAGATTGATCCGAAGCAGCTTCGTACGGTGATCGATGAAATCGTGCGATTGAATCCAAAACCCGGTGCTCAGCACAGTATCCATCGCATTGGCGAAGAGATCGTGGCGGACCTGTTTTTCACAGATGACTTTGAAAATGTGATCGTTACGGTCAACCCATCGAGTTTGCCTTCGCTACAAATCAGTGACAGCTACAAAAGCATGTTGAATCACTTTCGCAAGTCGGCCAACAAGAGCAAGCGTCAGAAGGAAGCGTTGAAATTTATCCACAAGCGGATCAATGAAGCTCAGAAATTTATCGACGCACTAAAACGTCGGGTTGATATCCTGCAAATCGTTGGCGAAGCGGTCTATGCTTATCAACGGGCTTACTTTCACACCGGTGATGATGCTCAGCTAAAGTCAATGAAGCTGGATAATCTCACCAAGTTGACGGGCTTTGATATTGCGACGATCTCACGTGCCATGCATGATAAGATTGTTTACACTGAATACGGTTACTTTCCGGCCAAGAAGCTTTTTTCGGAGGGCATCACGACTGCCGACGGCAAGGTAGTATCGACGGCAGGAGTCAAGAAGGCGCTGATTGAACTGATCAAGGCTGAAAACAAACGTAAGCCCTATTCAGATGAGAAGTTGCAGAAGATGCTCAAGGAACAGGGCTTCCAGGTTTCGCGCAGAACAGTGCTCAATTACCGCAAGGAGCTCTCAATTCCGGTCGCCCGTTTACGCAAAAAAATTATCGACGATCATAAGGTCCCGGATGATAAAATCTGGGTAGAATAAAAACTTTTAGAGTTTACTGAATTATATGTCGTGTTGGCTGCCTATCCTGGATGGGCAGCCAATTTTTTATTTGGAGCCGAGCAGTTTGGGCCGTCGCAGCGACCTACCCGTACTCCGCTAATACTCACACCACTGCTGCCTGCTCTTGCCGGGCTATTGCGGTCTCTCCGCTGCGCTCCGAGCCCCCACTAGCCTGGCAATCGCCACGGCATCAGCGGCGCTCGTTCCGCTGCGTCCGGGGCTAGTAAGCACAGTCTTTCGAGCGCGCTACGAAGGACAATCAAATTCGGCCAATTTGCAGTCAAGAGACAATCACGAGCGGATATTGTTGATATTCTGCCGGACAATTGGGCCAATTAGATTATTTTCTAGACTTTAGAGGCACCACATGCACTAAGAAGATTCTCACTCAATTTTCTGACCATCAATCCTATGTTGTATGGTGAACTTATACACGATCGTAATGTCCTTCCGGGAAGGCACCTATATTGCCCAGGTTGAAGCTGATGGTCTGCGAGAAGCCCTTGAAAAATGGCCTGCACAGCTCAATATTGATGAAGTGGAAGGATTAACCAATGTTGGTTACGGAGAGCTCAGCAGGCTTATAGCGACCGCTACGGACAATCCCTCGCGGCTTGTGGGTCTTCGGTCTGTTTGGTACACGGATATTTTGGTGGATGGGGAATTGATGGGTTTGAATATTGTTAAGACTGCTCATTGATTTTGGTTGAATTGTGTATTGTTCATTGTGTATTGTGTATTGTGTATTGTGTATTGTGTATTTTTAATCAACAATGCCAGGTACGCACCAAAAAGAAAAGCCCTTGAAACAATGTGTTTCAAGGGCTCTTTTTAAGATTATGGCGGTTTAGAAACCAGTACTCAATAGCAGCGTACCTCCAGCTCTGCTGATCTTAGTCTCTGATTCAAATTGAAGAGAATAAATCACTATCCCATTTACAAGGGAAGCATGGTCAAAGCTGGTTGTGCTTTGTCTGAGTTGATCCAGACTGCCCCTTTGCTCTCCTAGAAGGCGGCCTAAAGTATCGAAGAAACGTAAGGCAACTTTGGTTTCACCGCTGATGGCCTCTTCTTCATAGAAAGCAGACAAGTCGGTGAACAGCTCTCCATTAACATTGTAAATACTTGCTTCTGTTTCGAGTTGAACTGGTCCATGGCTTTGAGCACCTTCTTGCCATCCGATTAGATCACCATCGCCGCAGTCACCTACATTTACATAAGCCACAGACTCAAGGCAGTTTCCTGCCGCGTCACATACATCAATGGTAATGGTCTCTAGCCCAAGGAATCCTGGCAAGGCTGTATAAGTGAAACAATTGGTCTGCGTTTCTCCAAGACTACATTCATATAGCGTATGGACATCCATGATGGCAGCAGAGGGGGCAAGGTCGCAAATGTCCACGCAGATTTCCAGAGGCACTACAGGAGCGGTACAAAAGTATTGTTCAGTAACACATCCACCTGCAGGTCCAACCGGAGCATCTACCGTGATGGTAACCATTCCCATCGTACATGCTCCCAGGTCGTCACAGATCTCGTAGTAGATTGTTTCTACTCCTACGAAGCCTTCATTTGGTGTGTAGTTGATCGTATTTCCCGTCAAAGTAAACGTTCCGAAAGTTGGCGGCATAACATTCGTCAAGCTGAGTTCACCACCTTCGGGATCACTATCATTGCCAAGGATGACGATCGAAATCGGCCCGCCATCTGAATTGGCACTATCATCTACTGCCACTGGAGGAAGGTTAATGTTTCCGCAGTTGCCGATGCTAATTTGCGCATAGTAGGTATCGCAAGCTCCATTCGCATCACAGGAAGTAATGCTGAGTGTCTCATCACCGATGAAGCCCGGTAGTGGGGTATACACAATGCAACCGTTGTCTTCCACTACACTACAGCTGTAGACTGCTGTCACATTTGTCAGCACAATTTCGCTGTTAAGGGCACAAAATTCAGGACAGATCGTGACAGATGTGGAAGCTTCTGTACAATAACTGCCAATGTCGCTACATGGATTATTGGGTTCATTGCCTCCACCGGCTAGTTGTCCAACATAAATCACGACATTTCCGTAGTCCATTTGTCCGGATTCGTTGCAAAGGCTGTAGGAAAACACATCCGTACCTACAAAGCCAGCGTTTGGTGTATAGGTAAAGAGTCCCATAAAATTGCTCACATTGCCATGAGTTGGTTGGGTATTTCCGCAGATGTGGACATCAGCACCATTGGAGTCATAGTCATTCATCATGACATCGATAGTGACAGCCGTGCCGATATTAGTGACTGCAGCGTCATCGACTGCTGTCGGCGGAAAATTGCAATTGACCAGCTTGAACTCCGGCGCATCCAGCAGGAGTGATCCACAAACATTGCCTCCACCCTGCTCCAGCATAGCATTGATCGTCAAGGCACTGGTCAGGCCAAATTCGAGCATACTGAGATCAAAGTCATCGGGATGATAAACAAAGGTATGAATAAAGTAAAATCCGGCCTCGAAGATCGAACCGAAACTAGGAACAGGACTAATATTTTGGATCGTCAGTTCTTCTCCACTTGTTAGTACATAGATCACCTGATATCCATCAGGGACAACAGGTTGAACGGTGGTAATACCTTTGATCATACCACCGGTACATACTTTGTAGATGTCGTGAGTAAGGGCTCCTGCCTGTGTATTACATTGCCCCACTGCGCTCAGATATCCAAGCATCATCAGTGCCGATAAGAGGCACAACTTCATATAGCTCATAGGTGAAAGCTTTTGGCATTCAGAATTAATTGCTGGCGGTACAGCAACGTTACGAATCAAATTCAATCCAAAGCTTAATGGTTGCTGCGTCTAATTCAAAAACCAATCCAAATTTATCAGAGATTGTTAGACTGCTGGCTTTGATCATTTTTAGCTAAATTTACCAGCATGAAAATTACCCCAGTTGATGACCACAAAAGGGTGCGACAATTTCTGGAGATGCCGCAACCGCTCTATGTAGATTCCCCCAATTATATACGCCCTATAGATCAGGATATCGAAAAGGTGTTCGATCGGGATAAGAATAAATATTTCAGAAATGGGGGGAATGCTAAGCGTTGGATTCTATTGGATGAAGGCGGCAAAGTAATCGGTCGGGTCGCTGCCTTCCACAGTCCAAAATTTTCCCTCCCAAGTCCTGTTCCGATGGGAGGCATGGGATTCTTCGAGTGCATAAATGATAAGCGTGCTGCACATCTCTTGATGGACACCTGCAAAGAGTGGCTTCAAGCGGAAGGAAAGGAGGGCATGGATGGACCGATTAATTTTGGCAGTCGGGAAAAGTGGTGGGGCTTGCTGGTCGATGGTGACCTGCCACCGGCTTATTCGATGCCATACCATCGTTTCTACTATCAGGATTTATTTGAATCCTATGGCTTTCAGCTCTTTTTCAAGCAGTTTACCTTTGGTAGACCCTGTGCTCCGGCTCTTGATCCCAAATTCTACGAGAAGGCAGAGCGACTCTCCAAGGATCCCAATATCAGCTTTAGAACGATCGAGCGAGGGAAACTGGAAAAGTACGCCAAGGACTTTCTTCATGTCTACAATCTGGCCTGGGGCGGGAGTCATAAGAACTTCAAGAAGATGACGCTGGCACAGGCCAATAACATGATGAAAGCCCTCAAACCTGTACTGGATGAAAACATCTGTGTCTTTGGTTACGACAAGGAGGAGCCGATATGCATGTATATCAATATTCCAGACCTCAATCAAATATTCAAATACCTCAATGGCAATTTGAATTGGTGGGGAAAACTGAAGTTTCTTTGGTACAAAAAGACCAAGCGAAACACCAAGATGATTGGACTGATCTTCGGCGTCATACCACGTTTCCAGAACAAGGGATGTGAGGCCGCGCTAATTACCGCCTCTAAGAATATCCTCGAAACAAAAGCGCTCGATTATGAGACTGTGGAAATGAATTGGATTGGTGATTTTAATCCAAAAATGATTAGCGTTGTTAAGGCATTGGAGGCTGATATCGTCAAGACCCATCATACCTATCGCATGTTCTTTGACGATTCTGTTCCCTTTAAGAGACACCCAAAGATCTAATGCTCAATCAAAATCGGAGAATTTGCCCTACGCTAAAGTCATATTACCACTGGCTGCCCCTGGCTCTTATAGCTATGAAATACCCGCAGAATTAGTTTCCAAGGTAAAAGTTGGTATTCGGGTCGAAGTACAATTTGGGCCAAAACGCGTGTACTCCGCTTTGATTGCTGCTATTGTTGAGGAAGACCCCAGTGGATCTGCCAGCAAATCCATTCTAAATGTACTGGATGAAGAGCCTTTGCTAGGCAAGAAACATTTGGACTTTTGGCATTGGATGGCGGACTACTACATGTGCCTCCCTGGGGAAATCATGATTGCTGCCCTACCTACGGCCTTTCGTTTGTCCAGCGAAACCAAAGTGCTTTTGAATCCGAGCTTCAATCAGGATTTTAGCCTTCTCAATGATCAGGAGTACCTGATTGCTGAAGCGCTCAGTATTCAGGAAGAACTGAGTATCGCAGATGTAAAAGCCATTCTGCAAATCAACAATGTCAACCATATCATTCGCTCATTGCTGGAAAAGAATGTGCTCTCCGTCAAGGAGGAGCTAAAGGGCAGATATAAGCCCAAAATGGCCTCCTTCATACGCTTGGCTGATGCTTTTATGGAGGAAGAGGCACAAAGGACACTCTTCGATGAACTCAATCGAGCTCCCAAACAATTGGCCATTCTCCTCTCCTACTTTCATTTCAGCCGGCAGCCCGGACAGGAAGTGGAAAAGTCCAAAGTTATGAAGAAGGCAGAGGCGACCAGTGGCATCTTCAAGTCTCTGGTCAAGAAGGGGATCTTTGTCGAAAGTAAGCAAGTCGTCGACAGAATAAAGCAAGAGCAGGCGGAAGACACGATAAACTATGAGCTGACAGAACTACAGCAAAATGCGCTGGAGAAGATCAAGCAACATCACGCCAAAAATAAAATAGTGTTGCTGCATGGAGTCACTTCCTCCGGAAAAACGCAATTGTATATGGAACTGATTCAGGAGCAAATTGCTGCTGGACATCAAGTCCTCTATCTACTTCCAGAAATTGCCTTAACGGCGCAAATGATTGGCCGTTTGAAGAAGGTCTTTGGCAGTGAAGTTGGCGTATATCACAGCAAATTCAATAGCCAGGAGCGAGTCGAGATTTGGCACAAGATCCGTAGGGGCGAGTACAAGATTGTCATCGGTGCCCGATCCGCGGTCTTCCTTCCTTTTCAGGATTTGGGTTTGGTGATTGTGGATGAGGAGCACGACCCTTCCTACAAGCAACAAGATCCCGCACCTCGCTACAATGGTAGAGATGCTGTCATCTATCTAGCACACCAGATGAAAGCAAAGCTGGTTCTGGGATCAGCAACACCCTCCTTTGAAAGCTATCAAAATGCCATCAAAGGAAAGTATGGACTCGTCGAGATGCACGAGCGTTTTGGTGGTGTGCAAGCTCCGGAGATTGTAACAGTCGACATAAAGGAGGCCAGACGACAGAAGCAAATGAAGACCATGTTTGCTCCAGCGCTGATCGATGCCATACAAGAGGCGCTAGATGCAAAAGAGCAGGTTATTATCTTTCAAAATCGCAGGGGCTATGCTCCCTATATGGTCTGTCAAGTCTGTGCCTATGTGCCGCAATGTGTGCAGTGTGATGTTAGTCTGACCTATCACAAATACATCAATGAACTCAAGTGCCACTACTGCGGCTACCGCAAGCGCATCCCTGCCACATGCAAGGAATGTGGGTCAGAGGAGATACAAATTCAAGGTTACGGTACGGAAAAGATTCAGGAAGAACTGAATGCTCTCTTTCCGGATCACCAGGCTGGAAGATTGGATTTGGAAACGGCTAGAGGCAAAAACAAGCACGCCGAGATCATTGGACAATTCGAGTCTCAAAAGCTGGATATGCTCGTAGGCACGCAGATGGTAACCAAGGGACTCGACTTTGATAATGTCAGTCTCGTTGGTATTGTCAATGCCGATATGAGTATCAACTATCCAGACTTCCGAGCTGGAGAGAGAGCCTTTCAGCTATTGCTACAAGTGAGTGGTCGGGCAGGACGAAGGAAAAAACAAGGAAAGGTATTGATACAAACCAGCGACCCCAATCAGGCTGTAATCGACCATGTACTACGTGCTGATTATAACGGCTACTTTCAATTAGAAATGTGGGAGAGACAGCAGTTCCTATACCCGCCATATCATCGGATAATCCGACTTACCTTGAAAGACCGAAACAAGAATAAAATTAACGATGCGGCCTTCAAGCTGAAGGAAGTACTGATGGATGATCTAGGCCCAAGAGTTCTGGGCCCTGCTGTGCCTTCTGTATCCTGGGTACGAAACTACTACCTTCGGGAGATTATCATCAAAATGGGAAAAGGGGCCCAGGAAAACCTGGCCGTTAAAAACTCCATCAGAAGTAATGCCCGAAAACTGAAAGGCGACTCCCGATATAAGTCGGTGTTTGTATCGGTCGATGTAGACCCCTATTGATCGGAGTCAGCAGTGCTTTACACAATTTTCTTCAGGCTCCCTGATCCGATTCATTTTGCTCTCATTTACTCTTTCTTGAGCCATCAAAATATGAAAAATGCCCATTTAGCCTTAACTTAGCTCTAATCACAATTTAAGCTTCGATCAAATATTTAACCCAATTGTCTTCGCAAAACTGTATACAGTATGCCTGTTGCAAAGGCCCCGGATAACAAAGAGCTAGAGAAGCTCACTGCGCTCTTGGAAAGCCCCGATATTGTAGAACGTTTTGACTGCTATGTGAAGCTCGTCAATGCGTGGTTACGACGGGATGCAAAGATTGCTCTGCGGTTTGCTGAAGATTGGCAAAAATTAGCCATCGATCATCAAGACTCCTTTCAGCAGATTTTATCTGGGAACAAGATTCATATCGCCTATCTATACCTGGGTGACAAAGCCAGAGCGAGAACGGGCCTTAAGGAGCTGCTGAAGCGTGCTGAGCAGGAAGCGTATATCGAAATGTGCTCGGCCATCGCCAATAACCTGGCCATTAGCTATCAAAATGATGATCGGGAAACCCACCTTGCCTTTCTGTTAAAGGCTATTGGATACAGTAGACAATGCAACCATCTGAAATTTCTAGCCATTCAATTAAGCAATTATGGCAATGCAATGAGTACACAGGGAGATCAGGAAAAGGCCATGACATACTTTGAGGAATCCCAACAGATTGCCCTTGAGCAAGAGGATCAGGAACGCATAATGTGGAATCACCTATACATCGGTGGCTGCCAAATTATGCGCAATGAACTGGAAAAGAGCCAAAATCATCTTGAAGCTGCTTCGAATCTCAACAAGACTTTAAAGCACCAACATTTCCAGAGCCAACTGAGCATCGCCTTTCTGGAACTGTACTCTGCACAAGAGAGATATCAGGACTGCCTGAATCTAGCAGATTCGCTCCTGGAAAAAGAGGAGGCAAAGCTGAAAAGAATGCATCGCAAACGGACGCTGATGATGAAGGGTCACGCTCATTTGAAGCTGAAGCAGTACGTGCTGGCTGAGCAGTATCTACTAGAGGCTCGACAACTAATCGATGCTGAAAATCATCTTGACGAGATGATTGCCATCGAGGATCTGGAGCAGCTGGCCTTGCGCAAAGGGGAGCATAAGAAGGCCTACGAGCTACTGCAAGAACGACTGGAACTACAAGGAGCATTGCATGACATAAAAACTACAGAGGCCATTGCCAGAATGCGTGTGGAATTTGATGCGGAGCGTAAGGAGCAAGAAAATGAAGCCCTAAAAGTAAAAGTTGCTCAAGCTGAAAAGATCGAATCACAAAACCGACAATTGCAGCAACTCAATGATACCAAGGACAAGTTCTTTGGCATCATCGCGCACGACATCCGCAGTCCCATTGTCGCCCTAGAAGGCGTGGGAGAACAGATGCAATACTACTTGAAAAAAGGGAAACAAGATAAGCTGCTGAAACTCTCCGATCGAATCGATAGTACTGCAAGAAGGCTCAGCAGGCTACTAGACAACCTGCTCAATTGGGCATTGCTGCAACAAGGGGTGATCCCCTATCATCCTGAAAGCATTCCGATTCGGCAGACGGCAGAAGAAACGATAGGTATGTTTGAGCAGCATGCGGCCCTAAAGAACATTCAACTAAGAAACAATATAGCGGATTCAATCATTGCCTTTGCTGATCCTTCCTCCCTGCAAACAATCTTTCGCAACCTGCTCAGCAATGCCATAAAATTCACTCCGGTCAATGGGGAAGTCTATCTTTCGGCAAGTGAACATGGCGAAGAGGTCAAGATCAGCTTTAAGGACTCTGGTGTAGGAATATCAGAGGAAAAATTGCAGGATCTGTTTTCCCTGAATGCAAAAAGTCAAAAAGGAACAGCTGGCGAACGTGGAACTGGTCTTGGCCTGAGTCTTGTGCAGGAACTGATAAAACTAAACAAAGGCCATCTAGCGGTGGAAAGCCGCCTTCAGATCGGCAGCATCTTCAGCATCCATTTGCCCGAAGCAAGCAAGGACCAAAAAAACAGCCAATGACCTTACAAGTGCTCATCGTAGAAGACGAAGATCTCTTCGCCGACCAGTTAGAAATGCTGGTGGACAAGCTGGGCTATGAGCATTTGGGAACTGTAGATAATAGTGACGATGCGCTGGAGCTCATTGAAAAGCAGCAAGCTGACTTGATCTTGATGGACATTCAAATCGAGGGCGAGTATGATGGCATTGAGCTATCGGATATGATCCACAAAAGATGGCCTATACCAATCATCTTCATCACCTCTCTGGACGATCGCCACACCTTCAAGCGAGCCAGCAGAGTTAATCCAATCAATTTCCTGCTTAAACCCTTTGATCAACGCCAACTTCAACGATCAATCGAGTTTTCGGTCTCGCAATTGAATCGACAGTCCGAGAATAGTGTCAACATCGAGGCTGCGTCTCTACATGCAGCAGATGCTTCGGCAGAAAATCAAGACTGGCAAGAGGACTTCTTGCACAATGGCCATCTGTTCATTAAGGTCAAGCAAAGATTGGTAAAAGTGGCGATCAATGATATCCTCTATCTGGAATCAGACGGGCACTACTGTCAAGTGCATTTGCCTACAAAGAAGTTCCTGATTCGAATCAAGATGGCCGACTTACTCAAAAGGCTGGGCTCCCAAAAGTTTGCACACGCTCATCGCAGCTTCTATGTCAATATAGACAAAGTGGATGGTGTGGACCTCGAACAGAGCCTGATACTATTGGCTGAAAAGCAGGTACCACTCAGCAAGCGAAACCGAGAACAGTTTCTTTCTCAGCTTGACTATCTCTAGTGCCTCCCAACAGCCTCACTGGCTCCCATTGGGACCATCCCTAATCAATAGATCCAAGCATCCTGCCGCCACGACCCACGATTGGTGAATCCTAGCCCTGATCGCAGAGGAAATAGTGGTGCTGTGGAGCAGACGGAGTGTGCCGCTGACGATGGCTCGACGACAGGAGAGACGACGGCAGCGGATACACGAAGCTGCTCCACAGTGCCACTATTGGAACGAAGAGCAGGACGGTCCTTGCCACGCCCTTATCTGCTCGGCTCCAAAGCATTTTTCCGTTCATGACAAAATTCACACCGCTCATGCCATCCTCTATATCATCCATGACAATGGCCGAAATCTGAGCTCTTTTTGCCCCAACTTAGCATTGTCATTACAACCAAATGACAGCATTATAAATCTTCAAAATTTTTGCCTTATGAAACTTTCAAAGTATTTTTTCCTACTAGCCTTACTGGCCTTTTCTTTCTTTAGTTGTGAAGAACTTGATCCAAACAATGATGATCCGGAACAAGAGCAAAACAA
>JAHDDV010000308.1:0-2012 GCA_020629205.1 Chitinophagales bacterium
CATTTCCATTGCTATCCCGGCTATTTTTCACCAGCATAGCTCGTGGAGATAAGCCAAATCGAACCTAATTTGCCAAACCAAAAAATGGGCTTTCCAGATCCTTCAGTAGCTCTTCAGCCAGCTGTTTGTACTTCTTCGAGCCGGGGGTCTTTAGGATCATCTGGGCTTTACTCTTTGCTTTTAGATCCTCCCCCTTTGCCACATAACAGAGTACCCTGTTCCATTGCAGTCGTTCAATATTGATCTTACTGCTATCGTATTTGGGATTGCCGGTGGCCTTTTCTATTTGTTTTAACAATGTTAGGGACTGTTCGTATTGTCCGGATAGAAACAACTGTTCGGCCCTTATGAGCTCCTGATTTAGATGATTGCGTTCATCCGCATTCTCTTCTCCCACAATAGGCTCTTTCGCACTTCTTTCCAAACTGCCGATATCTTGCCAATAGCTGCTGGCCAGCCGCTCTTGCCCATAGTTTTGTTCGAGCCAATAGCTAGTCCCGCATAGCCCCAGAACCAACAGACAAGCCGCTGCCAGAATTGGCAACCACTTTAGCTTGGACACCCTTCCACCTTTATTGCCATCCAATCGATTTGCTGATGGATCTGAGGGGGACTCCTCCCCTTCGATACTCGCTGCCTTCGATTCATCAAAGTACTGCTCGCCCAAATCGCCCAGAATCGCCTTTAGCTTCCCTTCGCCGTCACTTGACTTGTGCTGCATTTCTACCTGTTCTCTCAGTCTCATTACTTCCTTTAGCTCTGTTTCAAGCAAAGGGTCTTTCTGTAACTGTTGCTGAAATGCTAGCAGTTCGCTTTCAGGCAACTCGCCCGAAAGATACTGTAGAATTTTCTCGTAATGTTTTCCCATAAGTTCAAACCTTAGTAAGGTTCATAGCCAGGATCTTCCTTGATCATTGTTATCAGTTTCTTCAAGCATGTGCTCTTTTCTTTTCTGATATAGCCATAGTCCCGTCCCATCTGCTCCGCAACTTTACGAAGAGATACCACCTTTCCCGTGTCTTCATCGCTCAAAAGCGACAATCCGATAATCTCCCGACAGTGCGGTGACAGCAGGGCAAACTTGGCCTGAAAGATCTTGTATTGCTTTTCCTTGATTAATGTCTCCTTAAATTCTTCGCTCACAGCTCCCAGAATTGATGGATTTGTTACGTCCTTAAACGAAATTTCTTTCTTATTTTTTCGCTTTTTGTCACGTAGCTTGTCCAGCCAAATATATCTGCAGATGGCGATGAAGTACGACTTAAAGGACTTCTCAAGCTGAAATCCCTCAAGAGACTTGTGGTATAGTGCTACGAGTGCTTCTTGAAAGACATCATTGGCATCACTTACAGACCCGCTATTGCTGGTGACAATAGACTGTACCAAGTTGGAGTACTTGGCGTAGATCTCATTTATAAGCTTTGCATCTTGCTGTCTTAGTGCATCAATGTATTTTTGATCACTATGCGGGGTCATTAATGGCTTCTAGATTTTGTTATTGCAAAATAAACAATTCCATCAGTTCTTTTTAGGCCTGCCACTTATTGTTCAAAATCAACCAGAAATTGCTGCAATCCACCGCCTGCTATGGCATCACATGCAAATACTCAGTTGTGTGCCTGTTTCTCCCAAATTATTCAAGAAAAAACAGCGTAACAATTCACTCAATGAACGACCTGTAAGTGATTCAACAACCAAACACATCTTTTTTTAACCACTAATAAGTCGACAATGAGTCAAGAAAGAAAAGATCAATCAAAGGCGATTAGAGAGAAAGCAGCGAAGATCGCACACGACCGACCACTCCAGCCACATCAGACCAATGGGGAAAAGGAGAACATCCGGAAAAAGGACGGAAGTCAGAGTTATCTGATGACTTTTTCAAAGGGAATTAGACACAATGAGCAAACTGGTCTTGTAGAACGAAATGAAGATCAGGAAGCCCTGCAAGCTGCTATCGACAGTGGAACTGTAGAGAGTCATAGAGCGCTATGCAAATCCATGGCTTACCA
>JAHDDV010000308.1:2112-6791 GCA_020629205.1 Chitinophagales bacterium
TTCATCACAACACCAAGAGATCTGTCAACCTATGTACATTATGATGCGCTCTATCAGGCCTATCTGAATGCATGCATCATGTTGCTTGGTGCTGGAATCGATGCAGATTGCACGGTGACCAAGTTTGATGAAGGGATTCCATTCCAGGGGCCAGATTTCTTTGATCGACAGCAAGGATTTGCACATTTTGGAGGACCACACATTCTTACACTGGTTACAGAAGTAGCCACTCGCGCTCTGAAAGCAGTCAGGTACCAAAAGTTTCAAAACCACCTAAGACTAAGACCAGAGGCACTGGCTGCCCGTATTCACAAGGCAGACGCTTTGCGAGATACTCTACATGCGGACCATTCCCAGAATTTGGATACCATGGTCGAGGAACTCAGCCAAATCCTGGAACTGGTCAATCAACACAATAATGATGCTGTTGGCCATCAAGCAGTCGAAGAAGCATACAATTATCTCTTGCCAATGGCCTTCTGTGAAGGCTCTCCGATGCACCCTTCCTATGGTGCAGGACACGCAACGGTGGCAGGAGCTTGTGTGACGATTTTGAAGGCATTCTTCCACAATGATTTGTACCTCAATATCTCAGCAGATGGAGCTAGCTTCAGTCTAACGGATCGATCTGCGGCTACTAACAGAGCTTTTGTGGCCAATCCAAATGGTGACCGTCTAGAGCTGGTTCACAGCGAACCGCTGTCCGTAGTCGGTGAGCTGAATAAGCTAGCGGCAAACATCTCCATTGGACGTGATTGGGCGGGTGTACATTACTTCTCAGACTATACAGAATCCCTCAAGATGGGAGAGGAGATTGCCATCGGCATCCTCGAAGAACAAAGCATCACCTACCTCGAAGACTTCTCCATGTCATTGCAGAAGTTTGACGGCAGCACCGTCGTCATTGGAAAGGGCAATGGTTACGGAAATACCCCCGGCGATGATTACCTGGCAGGACGTTCCCCAGGAGCTCGCGACAAATCCTAACCGATAGCCGCCAAACGCAAAAGAAGACTTGACCATACCCCTGGTTAAAAGAAGTGTTTTGTGTTTCAATGGGTCTTCCTGGCACCGCCAGGGAGACCCTTCCAAAAAAATATCAGCAATGAAAAAACTAAGCATATTTTTATCCCTATCACTTCTCATTCTGCTTATTAATGCTTGTTGCTCCATCAGCCCAAGAAGTTGCTGTGACAACGGTAAACTCGACAAGAAAGAAATCACCGTAGACTGCGGTGGTAAATGTGACGACTGTACCTGCGATGATGATATTCATAACCAAGGGGAGGAAAAAACGGACTGTGGTGGCCCTTGCCCACCATGTCCGACTTGTGATGACGGCATACAAAATCAAGAGGAAACAGGCATAGATTGTGGCGGACCTTGCGCCCTGTTGTGCCAATGCATCGATGGAGAGCCTGGGCCCGGTGAATTGAGCATCGATTGTGGAGGGCCTTGTCCGACACCGCCAGGAGGATGCCCCACCGGAAACTGTAATGACGGGGTAATGAATGGTACAGAAGAAGGTGTAGATTGTGGCGGTAACGATTGTCGCCCATGCACTTGTTATGATGGACAACTGACAGCTGGCGAAAGTGACATCGATTGTGGAGGCCCCTGTGCCCCTTGCCATTGCTTCAATTGTGATCAAGATGGAGATGAAACCGGAGTCAACTGTGGCGGTAGCTGTGAAGAATCCTGCTCAACGACTAACATAGATATGGCCCTGATGATTCGCGACCTTGACGTAGTGGAGCGCTCAGATGAAGCAAGACTGTCAAATGGAAAGTTCCATATTCGTACCCTCTTTTCCCGGTTCTCACCTACCCAGGATGCAAAGGGGGTTATGCTAAGTCTGCTTTCAACCTGGCGACAAGTACAACGGCCGAACAGAAGTGCCAGTTTTACTGTGCCAGCCAGACCAATCGATGATCTTATCATAGACAAGTGGAAAACGCGCGATGGCCAGTCAGGTGTCTCAGATGTGGCCTGGAATATGAATTTTGACAATGCCCCTTTCAGGCTATTGGCCATCGTCAATCGTCTGGATTTGCATCAACGAGACAGTGCGGGAAATGTTCTCAATGCTGGAGAAGGTAGGTTCGTTTTTGGTTTGCTTGATCCTAGTAACGGTAGTCCTCTGCAGTTCACCATTATTTTGGAATACAAACTTCCAGCAAGCTCGGAAGCAGAACTTAAGTCCTGGGCAGATCGCTGGAAGACGCTAGAGGATTTCCCATCCTTCAATCAAGCCTACATCAACGCACTCTCTGATATCACCGATGACTTTGCCACCTGTGAGAATCTCAATCAGATGAGAACCAATGAGATTTCTCTTGGTCTGCTTTCAGGTAGCGCATGGGAGTTGAGAGAGCTGCACATCAACTGCGGTACCGGATCCTTTGAAGAAGTAACGCGAAAGCGAAATCCAGACCAGTCTTTCGTAACAAACAGTGCTGAGATTCGCGACTTTATCAACAACAACGCCGAGGATATTGTCATTGGCAATGAGGCGCTTCCGGACGATATGCTAGCGGGAAATGTACTGACCCCAACACCCTCGTTCTTTTGGAATCCTGCTGGTGTTACAAACAACCTAGCGAGGCATCGATTATCCCTAAATACTTGTAATGGTTGCCACGGTGGGGAATCTGACACTGACTTTACCCAAGTAAAACCCAGACAAGCTAATCAGCCAGCTCGACTGGCCTCTTTCCTAACCGGTGGATGTGTTACCGACCCTGTAGATGGTACGCCAAGATTTTTCTCAGATCTTGAAAACCGAGCAGTCATATTGGAAGAGTTAACCGCCTCTCCCGCCGCGGCTGCAGCGATCAATACAGGTAGAATACTAGCCAAACGAAGGAACCGTACGCACTAGTTGGGAAGTCCCGAATGAGCACGTCTTTTGTCTCTTCTTTTACCAATGGAAGAGACTGAATCCAGAAAGCCGATGACTTTCGATTCGACAAAGACGGATGCGAATCAAGTTGCTCAGCAATGTCTATCGTCTGCCAGTGATTCCCGTCACTGGCAGACTTCCTTCCCATTTTGTCTTCACCAAACAAAACGATCGCCTATGTTACGTCCTAGCGGAACATACAAAAGTCTTCAGGCCAATCCTCAGCAACATCATTTTGAATTACGTATTGATGCTGTGCCTGATATCACTAACACGACCGAGGAAGATGCGCTCAAAATCAAGGATGCCAGCTTTGATGTCTTCCTGTTTAATGATGTCGCAATCAACCATCTAACTTACCTGTATTCAGCCACGATGCGTGAGATTACCTGTAGGCAAATCAGCCCAAACGATCTCGAACTCACTGCTTGGACTACTGTTAGTAACTCGGATCAAAGACCAGCCAAAACAAGGGTCCAGATTCGGGAGGTGCACGGGGCGTACTATGCCTTTATGACCATAGCCTGGCCAGACAGCCCCGAAGAAACCATTGGCTGCCAAAGGGAGTCCAGGAATTTTAGAAAAGTGGATCTGGAGATTGATGTTTGCGATACTGTTCAGCGAGAAGCTGTGCTGCCTTCTCTACACACCTCTGCCATCACAGTCAAGCCACCAGACTTCGTAGATCGCCGACTGGATTTGGCGGCCTGCTTCAAGGAGGCTGGCATAGACTTGCGTATCCATCAAAGCGATGAACGAATTCAAGACAGCCGCGAAAAATGGAGTGATGCAGAATTGCACGATCTCATGGAAGCTAGCTTTGAGGCTATGCGTGACAATCCCCAGTGGTATGCTTGGGGCTTAGCCACCAATCACCATGAAGAGGACAGTTACAAAGGAGTGATGTTTGATACCAATGCACAAAACGGCGGATTGAGACAAGGCTTTGCCGTGTTTCTCGGCCAAGATCGTTTTAAGGATCTCGACAGCCAAGTTGAAGAACGTCAAATAGAGGCGCAAAGAGAATACCTACACACCTGGGTGCATGAACTCGGCCATGTTTTCAATCTGGGTCACCTCATGAGGGGCTCCTCATGGATGCATGTGCCAAAGCTAGATCAGTTTTGGGAGAACTTCATGTTTAGTTTCACAAGTAATGAATTGACACATCTACGTCATGCTCATCGTCAGGATGTCATAATGGGCTCACAAAATTCCTTTTCCCATGACCACTCGCATCACAATGCTAGTCATGCCCACGCCTCCTCCGAGTTCCGGGAAGTTGCTGAGATGTTCCATGGAAATGCCTTTCAAGTCGAGTTGCTGCTTCGCTCCAAACAATTCTATGCCTTTATGGAGCCCGTACATATAGAAGTACGTCTGAAGTCATTATCTCGCGAGGGCAAAATTGACGTTCCCCTACGCCTAAACCCAGCCAATCAAAACCTTCGTCTCTTCATCAAAGGGCCCAAGGGGCTGGTAAGACAATATCAGCCCTTGACAAAGATACTGAGCATTTCAGACACTGTTTCCCTTGATGCAATGGCCGAAGAGGGCAGAGACCGAATTAGTTCTGAACTCTTTATTCATTATGGTAAGGATGGCTTCTATTTTGATGAACCGGGCAGCTACGAACTCGTGGCGGTCTACCATGAGCATCATCGTTTGATCCCATCCAATTCTATTAAGATCCGAGTCAAAGCTCCCCAGACTGCCGAAGAAGAAATGTTGGCCTCCGACTTCTTTACCGTTCAAGTAGGGACTAGCCTTTACTTAA
>JAHDDV010000309.1 GCA_020629205.1 Chitinophagales bacterium
CTACCTTTGGCCAACAGTTTGTCGATCCCATTCAGAAAGTGATCACGATAGCTCTTATTTCATTTCCTGCACGTGACCGGAGGTCACGCGCGGCATCATGGATCCAATGTAGCAAGGGTATTCGATAGAAAGTTCGTGAACTTTCTCTACGACGGTTGGATTGAGGTGCGCCCGAACATTCCCGAGGATGACTTTGCTGTCTCGCACCTGTGCTTATTATTGCTTCGGCGGGAGCAGATGCACTGTGTAACCAGAGGAATTGGCTCCGACATTGATATGTCGCCGAACTTGAGAGCAATGCTTCGTATTGTTGCTGAATTGGTACGGAGCAGTACGGTTGCTTTTTATTTCCTGCACGTGACCGGAGGTCACGCGCGGCATCATGGATCCTTCGTAGCAAGGGTATTCGATAGAAAGTTCGTGAACTTTCTCTACATCTTGGGGTTGCAGTTCGATAGAAAGTTCGTGAACTTGCTCTACGACGGTTGGATTGGGATGATTGGCGCGAGCGAATGAGGGTGATGAATAGCCGCGGGCGCAGCGGAACGAAGTGCCCAGATAGCGTAGTGAGTGCCAGCCTGTGGTGGCTCGACGTTAGGAGAGACGCAACAGGCTGTGCAACGAACAGCTAGCTGGGTGGTGAGTATTAGCGGAGCACGTGTACCATGTCTCCACGTGTGATTCTGCTCGGCTCCCAAAAAGCCTCTTGTTATTTGTGTCTACCCGACATCTAGCGATTTCGCGCATCCAATTGTTCATACTTCTCATAATCCAGATCGGTAACTGCTTCATTTTCTCCGATCATCTCAATTTTGATGTGATCTCCATTGTGTAGTTTGTAATCGAATAAGAGAAAACCTCTTTTCATATGATAAACCATATTCAGCTCGTTTATTATCCCTTGATAATCTGAGCTGGAATGGATGAACCAACAGTCCGCTATTGACCCCAATTGTCCTTTGTATGTTCCTCTATCCAACACTTCATAATCCGTATAAATGTTCTTGTACACTTGTGTACCACTTCTTAAACCCCCTTGCCACTGCTTGCCTTTTGCCAGGGGAAAACGTACTTCAGGGAATGGACTATCCTGAGTAAATCGATATTGATTTGCTCGCAATGGATGCATCCACAATCTCTCCTCATTCTGTATGATTCCTTGCGAAAATGTCCTTTGCCATGACTTTGAATAGGTAAACTCATTATAAAGTCTTGGATCGTTTACAAACCTGGCAGAATCTTCACTACTGTAATTGAATCGATAAAATATCTTTTCTTGTCTGTCACTAAAGTGTGTCTTCTCTCCTGTTCCGATTATCTCGATGATCTCTGAAAAAATCAAATTGTTCAGCGTATCCCGATACTCCGACTTATACGATGATTTAATCCCCCTTTCAAATTTAAAGTCCTCGGCTTTTTGACAGGAAGGCATCGTCACCAGGAAGAATGCACTTGCGGCAAATAGCCAAGTAAGTCCTAATCGTAGTGATATTAACTTCATTCTTTCCACTGAATGATCATATTGAACACTTAAATCTTTGTGAAGACTGGTTTTCCTTCATCTTTCCGATTCCAAAGTTGAATGGTCATTTTTCTCAGCATAAAAATTTTTGGTCCAAAGGCACTTGAGAGTAGTACTTCGTATTGTTCCCAATTGGTAAGGTCCAATATATTCCCTACCTTTTTTATCCAATCATTTTTAAGCTGGGAGCATTATATAAACATCTTTAATGTCATGAGATAATATATTATTGAACAACAAATTGCCCCATCATTCCTGCATCCTCATGCTCAAGGATATGACAGTGATACATATACGGGTACTCCTCTGTCGCTAGATAATCAAATCGTAGTAAAATTTCTCCTTCTCCATTAGGCATAAAAGTATCTTTCCAGCCCACGTCTTCATGATTTGGAGGGCCACCATTCACTGATAAAATAAGAAAAGCAACACCATGCATGTGAAAAGGATGTCGACCTGATTTTATTGTCCATTTCTCCAACTCCCCTCTATTCACAGTCTCATTGATTACATTCATGTCCATCTTTTGTCCATTGATTTTCCCATCAGATACATCAAAGGTTCGTGTGTTGACCACATCCCCTTCATTATACCTTTGAATAGTGTTAAGATTTTGCGCAAGATTGGTATTAAGGGGGCTTAGGTTATCATCCACTTCCAGATATAGCACCCTACTTATTGGGTCAGAATTTGGGTTCGCATTGTTTAGTCTTGTAGGCAGATAAGATGCCATTAATTCAACATCTCCATTGGACATATCAATCACTATTTCATTCCTCTCTCCTGGTGATATTCTCAGTTTTGTGAGTTCAACAGGTGATTCCAGAAAACCTCCCTCTGTAGCTATTTTGTGAAAAGGAAGATTGCCTTCAACAAAGAATTCGTATGACCTGGCATTAGAGGCATTCAATAACCTTAGTCTCACATTGCTTCGAGGAACAGATACAAATGGATCAACTGTCCCATTAATCACAAGAGTTGGCTCACGCAAATCATCTGTTCGCCCAATTGGGTAATCAACCATTCTTCCATCTACAAACGCTCTATCCTGTACTGCGATTGGAAAATCATCGACTCCGTAGGTTTTCGGTATACCAAGTGACTGAGAATTGTCATCTTCAACAATATAGAAGCCTGCTATGCCAGCATGTACTTGTTCAGCGGTTGAGCCCATGAGATGAGGATGGTACCAGTTGCTTGATGCTTCTTGACGAATTGGAATCGTAACATCCCAGGTTTCCCCTGGTTCAATCCTGTTGTGTGGACTACCGTCAACTTGCCCGGGCACATGAAGTCCATGACCATGTACCGAGGTCGCTGCCCCGATATTGTTGGTAAACTGAAGATGCACATCTTCGTCTTTATACATTTTAATGGTCGGTCCTAAGTAGCTCCCATTAAATCCTTTAGTTTGACTTGGGACCCCAGGAAAGAACTCGTGTGTTCCATGCTGAATGTCTAATTGTATAGGCTGAAAATTCATCCTGCTATCTATCAGTAGGGGTACAAACAGGTCATTCATTTCCTCATATGAAACCACTAAATCTTCTTCATCCTTATTGCAGCTTGCGAGTCCTAAGGTAATCAACAATAGTACAAGTATTTTGAATTTCATTTCTTAATATCATCATTTAACCGAAGTCTTAAAACAAATCTCGCCCTCCAAATTCTGTTAGGCCAAGGCGCTGATCAAAGGCATGCCATTGCCGTCTTGACTAAACAGGCTGAAGATAGCGGAGGGACAAGCCCGAAATATAGTAAACGACACAATCTCGTTGATATTGTGATCAACGAATGACATCTCTGACCCCACATTACATCTTTATTCTCGTACTACTTCAAAAAACACCTCATCGCCATTAAAAGCCGAAAACACGCCTAAAGCATTTGTGATATTCGAAGGAGGCTCATTCAAGTCACGTGAATCCTGCTCCCGGTTTTCATATAGGTCTGCATACTCTTTATTGATGTGATAGGCCTTGACCGAGTAGGTGCCCAATGACTCAAGCGTACCTGCCAGGAAAGTAAGAGAGGAGGCATCTGTTGGTTCAGACACGTATCTAAATTGTGCCAACACTTCCGCTAACTGAGAAGGAAAGATAGGGTAGAGCGTATCGCTGACACTTTCCACGACCAGGTAATATAGATCCTCATTCGAATTGTCCCAGTTGGCTTGGATGAATGATTGACCAAGAAATTCTTGTATCACTGTCCGAATGGAATCCGCTCCCCAAAAGAGCTGGACAGTAGGGACATGCAGTGTGTCCTGTGAAAGGTGCAAACCAGTCGTCGGAGTCGGAACTGTTGTCTCTGCCAATGCAGAAATGCCATCGTGTATGACCTCCAACTGAAATACATCACCGGTTTCTACTAGCAGATCAGTGCCCGGGTAGTGGTAGTTTCCCTCTTCATTAAGAGAAGTGAGTTCGTACTCTTGCCCATCCTTGATCAGGGTGACCATTGCATCATTGATCGGGACAGACAAATCCTCCTCTGCAGACAATGGAAAGGTGGTCTTGATCCGTATATCATCTATCGCTTCGTTTGCAAATAGAAAGGCTTCCACTACCAATTGCTTTTCGGCCATATCATTCTGTTGCGCTTCTTCGCAGGAGAAGAAGAACAAGCTAAGCAGAAGTAGACATTTTATCAGCTGTTTCATAATTGACGTGTAATGCTATTTTGCCAGAGCATGATTTTAGAAACTCAGATCGATGGACAAATTCGGAGTGAAGCCTAGAAAGCTCACTTCGGAAATGATTGGCGGAGTCTGTGAAAAGTCGTACTCCCGGTACCACACATTCTCAGCGCCATAAAAATTGAAGATTGACAAACCTACATCCAAATCGAAAAGGCCCACTGTTTTGAGATAATGCACCGAGAGATCCAAGCGATGATAAGCAGGTAGCCTCGAAGCATTCCTGGCACCTACGCTGATGTAGTTGAAACTACTTCCATCGAGCAGATCTATGCTGTATTGACCAGCAGGTTCGGTGAAGGGTTTGCCTGTCGCAAAAACAAAGGTCGCTGCATATCGCCAATCGCCATCCTCAATCGAGTGAACAGACTTAAACTCATGGCGCTGATCGTGCAAGGCGCTAAATTCAAAACCATCGTTGAGTTCAGGAAATGTATGTCGAATCTGAGACAGCGTATAGGAGATCCAAGCCGTGTAGGCTCCAGTCTTCTTTTGAAGCAAAAATTCTATGCCTTGAGCATAGCCACTGCCAGAAAAAAACAACTGGTTTAGATCCACATCATTGCGCTGAAAACGAAGAGAAAACTCTGCAAGATTGTCGAAGTTCTTGCGATAAGCTTCGACATCAAAAACGTAACCCTCGCTCTCATATGCTGCTCCCAATATGAAGTGTTGCGCAGTGCTCACCTTGACCAATTCATCATCGGCCAGCAACCAAAAATCTCTGGAACCTTCTGTTACATTTTCATTCACTACCCGATTGACAAATTGATAGTGCTTTCCGTAGCCGCCTTTGATTTTTATATCCCCACTCAGAGCATACTGAAAGGAGAATCGAGGAGCCCAATACCATTTATCGCTAATATCATAATAGCTAGTCCTGATCCCTGCATCAATTGTCAATCCCGTCAGGGGCGTCCAGGTATCGGAAGCATAGGCAGCAATGTACAATCCTTCTTGTTCCACATCCAAGATTGTCAAAGTATCATCTCTCGTAAATTCGTAGTCAATAATCGCTTGTGTCACCAAGCCACCAAAACCAATTTTGTGTCTGCCATTGATTAGATATTCATTGTCCAGGCGAAAACTCAAATCCTGCACATCATTGTCTTCAAAGCTCAGGTCAGTTCGATCCACCAAAACGGAATCTTGCTCCACCAGATTAGCCAAGATGTCCACTTTGCGATCATACTTGCTAAAGTACCTGGAACCTGCAATCAGCATATTGGAATACCAGTTTGCATTCCATTGTCTGGCCCATTTTCCACTATAGCCTCTATTACCCCAATCATTTTTTTCATCAACATCTACCTTTGCCAATAGTGCCGGGGTCTCTCTCTCGATGGTAGCTTCATTCAGTTCCACCAGATGATCCGCTCCTCTGTAAAGGGAAAAAGCAACTACATCTTTGTCGCTAGGAGTGAAACTCAATTTAGCATTCAGATCATAAAAATGAAAGTCCGGCTCGATCGTATTCACAGCCAATCCATCGATATCAGGAGGGTTTTCTGTCTGGGTAAAAACATTGAAGATGTTGTTGTAAACTGGACTTCGAATGATGTCGGTGTAAGATCGTCTCGCATTAAGAGAAAGCGAAGCTCTCTTGAAAAGTGGAATTTGCAATCCCAGCCGAGACGTCAATAAATTGAGCCCGATATTGCCTTGCAACTTAGTAGGATTGCCGGTCTTTCCGGTCAAATCCACTACACTGGATAGTCGTCCCCCATATTTAGCCGGAAATGCGCCTTTAAACAATTGTGCATCCTTGACAGCATCGGCATTGAAGGCAGAGAAGAAGCCAAAGAAGTGATCAACATTGTACACCGTCATCCCATCCAACAAGACCAGGTTTTGATCTGGTGTTCCCCCTCGGACAAACAATCCAGACGAACTCTCATTACTACCGCTTACCCCTGGCAGAAGTTGTAGTGATCGAAAAATATCGACTTCTCCTACATTTGGAAGCAGCGACAACTGAGCTGGAGAGATTTGCAAGGCGCTTACCGCCTCCGAAGCATTCATCACCTTGTACGACTTGGCAGACACGATCACTTCCTGCAAACTCAGTCCGGATTGCAATTCGATTTTCAGGTTTTCAATATCTTCACTACCAGCCGCAACAGGAATCTTAATCGGATTGTAGCCTATGTATAACACCTCAAGCGTCAAAGCTTGTTCTGTCACATCGAACAGCGAAAAGTAGCCATCTACATTAGTAGAAGCTCCTTGAGTGGTGCCATCGACCACAATATTAGCAAAAGGAAGTCGCTCCTGATCTTCCTGGCCGACTACTACTCCCGAAATACTTCTCTGAGCACTGACCGAATGCGCAAGAAGTGACAACATAAGGAGAAGAGTCAGGCGAAAATTTATCTGGTAAGACTGCACATCCGAAAATAGTGATCTTTTGCAGGATAACCTGTTTTGTTCAATTTAATTTTGCTTTTATGGTAGGGCTACAGACTTATCAGGCATTGAGGAGTGGCGTAGCTCTTGATCCTCCGACATGGATATGTCGCCGAACTTGTTCAATGGCAACCTCATTCGGCGGGAGCAACAGT
>JAHDDV010000310.1 GCA_020629205.1 Chitinophagales bacterium
ATGGGAAAAGAAAAATAAATGAATAAATTGAAGATGAAATACTACTATGTGATCGCTTTGCTATGCTGCTTAAGTCCTGGCTCCTTGCAGGCGCAACAAACCATTTTTGAGGTCTACGGAATAACCGGTCCATGTGACTATGGGGGTGCCGCAATGGAGCAGAGAATCGCCGAGGAGCCAATGATGATCGAGGAGCCAATGCCCTATGAAGAGCCTGGAAAAAAAGAGCAATACATTGACTCGATCAGTCAGGCTATCGACGTAAAAGACTTTCAGGAATGGGATGAAGTTGATGAGACTTACAGCCGTATGGCTACACAGAAGTCATTGCCGGGTGGCAAGTATCTCGAGAAGCGGAAGGAGGGCTGGCTTTTGACAGATAGCGAAGGCAATGCTATTGGCACACAGGTCTGGAAGTCTGCCAGATACTTTTCTGACTTGCAATTGGTCTTGGGCAAAAACCCCAATGCACATAATCTGTATGACCTGGATGGCAAAGCCCTGCTGAGTCGTTCCTATGAAAAACTACATGAGCCAAAGTTTGGTCTCTTGCCTTTTGAAGAAGCGGAGAAGTGGGGGCTAATCAATATTGAGACAAAAGCAGAGCTAGCTCCTGCCAGGTACGCAAAAGTGCAGATTAGGGGAGTAGAAGAGCAGCCTTATGCAATCGCCTATAATCCTGGCTACAAAAGTCTGGTGGTACATTGGCCTGATGGAAGGACCTTTGAGGATGTCAATAAGGTGGCGGAGGAAGGGCTGGTCTCTGGCAGATATGCCATTTCACCAAGCTATGCCGGCACGAGGAATCTCTATGACTTGGAGAAGAAGCGCAAACTGTTATGTAGTGGAGATGTCAGCCTCCATCAGCCGGAGAAGAGTCGCCCCTTGCTCATAGCCAAACGCAAGGGAGAACATCTCTATTGTCTCATCGATTTCGAAGGAAATATCGTGCTGAAAAAACAATACATTGGAATTCGTCCACTCAAGGGCAAATACTTTGTTGTGGAACATGAGGAAGTAAGTCCTACTGGTAAGCGCAGTAGGATTACGCGTTTGATTGATGAGTCGGAGAAAGTGCTGATCCAGGGAGATATTCGCAGCATTATCCCAACAGAAAACCCTGAGGTTTTCATAGTAAAGAATAACAGCAGCAAATATTCGCTTCAGTCTGCACAAGGAGAAATCCTGCTTCCTTTCGAATACACTGGCATGAGCCCTGCAAATGAAGGCAAAGTACTTTGCTTCAAGAGAAATGAGCAGACGCAATACGAGAATGGCATCTATGATATTAATCGTAAGGAACTGATCACCGATCCGGAGCTTGGTAGCGCTGTCAAGATTCTGAAAATGGGAGAGGAGCAGTTCCTTAGTAAAGAAGGTGAAAAGCCAGCGATCTACGACTTGGAGATGAAGCAGATGTTTGTAGACTATGTCAAGGTTATTTATGACAGGAATGGCCCCACAGACTATTTCTTCAAAGCCTACCCGACTGCGGCCGATGATCGATTCAGTTTTCTGAATACTAAGGGCGAAGTCTACACGATAAGCGATGAAGGCAAGACCTACACGGTTTTCAGCCTGCTCAAACGAGTCGGCAATCTTGTCCTGTTTAATGATAAAGATGGCCAAAGTCATATCGCCTTTCCTGACGGCCGCATTCAGAAGACTGGTCTGGGAGACTACAAGGTCGATCGTTACTTAGATCACAAGGACTACTTCATGGTCATGGACAAAGAGAGTCGGTACGGCCCCTACGGTGTAGTAGATAGTCAGGGCAAGGTGGTCGTCCCCCTTGTCTTCAATCGCATGTGGGGTTTTGAGGGTGGTGATAAATTGCTTTGCATAAAACGTCCTTGGGATTTCAATCTTACAAAAAAGGGGGAGTTGATTTTGTTGGAGAAATAAGTATCGATTGTTCTTTTGGGCGTGTCCCTCCGCCGGCTGCCTCCCCATGTCGTAGGGTCAACTTATATTTGACCCTACGACATGGGGAGGCAGCCAGCTCCGGGCCGGGCTATCCGCTCTCACTCCCCTTGTCTGGAGCGCTTCGGCTTATGCGCTCTGTAGTCTCTCCACTGCGTTCCGAGCCTCCATAGCACATGCCTCAGTCGCCCCAGCCGGCGGCTCATACCGCTTCTATCCCTCACGCATTCGCAAGTTTCGGAAGCTCCGGGACCAAGCGACATCAACATGATTTCTTAAGCTATCTTAATTGTGTAAGCCGACACAATACCGACCTTTGGGACAAGGGCCATATTGACCTCAAAAAGGAGCATTTGTACCTTCCAATCTCTGCTGCTTCTCTTACCTTGCGTCTAGTGTCTAGTGTCTAGTGTCTAGTGTCTAGTGTGTTGCGTCTTGCGTCTAGTGTTCGAGAGAATGACTTTTTGACAGAATTAAGAATAGAATAAAATGCTTATATCAAGAGACATAAATTACGTTGCCTTGTTCAAGGTGAGAGGCAAGCATATGTTATGGCTGTTGGCCTTCATGGGGGCCATAGCTCTTCTCTACTATTTCGACTTGATTGACTTCGAGATTCCCTGGCTTCCAGTATCTGTAATCGGAACCGCTGTCGCCTTTTATGTGGGCTTTAAAAATAATCAAGCCTACGACAGAATGTGGGAGGCGCGAAAGGTTTGGGGTGGTATTATCAATAATAGCCGGACCTGGGGAATGATGGTGGATGGTTACATTAGCAATCTGTTTGTGGAGCAGCCATTGCGAGTAGAGGCAATACACGAAACTAAGAAGCGACTGATCTATCGACACATCGCCTGGATCTATGCGCATAGAAGTCAGCTTCTGGTTCCCACTGTTTGGGAGAATACTAGCCAGATCAAAGAACGCAAAAAATTTGGTCTGGGCTTGGTCGATGATGAGTTCACCAGGACAGAATTGAAATTGTTTTTGCCCGAAGCAGAACACGACCGTCTGGTTGCATATGTCAACACGGCTACACAGATCATCAACGAGCAATCACGGGACCTCAGGAACCTTCGAGAACTAGGTTTGCTGGATGATTTTCGCCATGTGGAAATGAAAAACTTGCTTGGGAAATTGTATGATCTTCAGGGGAAGAATGAACGGATCAAGAAATTTCCTTTGCCCAGACAGTATGCACATATGAGCCGCATTTTTGTAGCTGTTTTTGTGTTTCTCCTCCCTTTCAGCATGATCCCCGAACTGGCAAAACTTGGAGATTGGGCGATTTGGATCTCCATCCCACTTTGTGCGCTGATTGCCTGGGTTTATGTAATGATGGAGATTGTTGGTGAAAATACTGCCAATCCTTTTCAGGGACTGGTGTATGATATTCCAATGATGGCTCTTTGCAGAACAATCGAAATCGACCTTCGGGAGATGCTGGGTGAAAAAGACCTGCCTCCGACCATTCAGGCGAAGAATGGAGTATTAATGTAATGGGGTTGCTAGATCAACTTTGAAAAATTTAAGACCATATGAGCAATACTAGAAAATCAGGCATCCCAATATGGGTAAACATAATGCAGGCCATCCTGATCCTTATCATGCTTGCGCAGGTGTACATGTACTTCTTTAACCATCAAATGATGGCTGATACTGGTGTGACTGTGGCCGGCGACCCAATGCTAAACCTCGTTTACGAAATGGGAGCGAGGACTTTCGTAATGGTCATCGCTTCCATCTTTGTGATGATCACCCAAGACCCCAGGCAATTTCTGGTGGTCCTTCTCATGAACATTGTTCGCGAAGGGCAGGAGATGATTATCGATCCTCTCTTCCCAGTACTAAATGCTCCCGTCTCTCCTGCCGCTGACTTTTGGATACATGTCGTGATCGTTGCTGTAGAGATCCTGGCATTTATTGCTGTGTATCGGATTGCGAAAGGGAATTCCTCTGGGGCTTGAGTTTGTGCCAGAAAAGAAAAAGGACTCCTGTGCGGGGAAAAGCAATATGTGTTCTTTCGGAAAAAGAACACATATTGCTCGTAGAAAACTAACTGAGCTAAGCTCCTATTGTCCACCTAACGCTTTCTGGGATCAATACTTACATTCTTCTCAAGAAACTTGTTCTCAAGCACCGGCTTAAATACCTTGTCCTTCCTAGGAGGATACTTCTCCAAATACTTTTTGGGCCTGGTAGGACGCTTTTCAAATCCTCCCCCACAGTTTGGACAGACATTCTTTAGCACGGTATCTACACAATCCTTACAAAAAGTACAATCCAATGTACAGATCATTGCTTCATCGCTGTGGTTAGGCAATGGCTTATCACAGTTTTCGCAGTTTAGTCTTATTTCCATTTTATGCTGTATTGTTGATTTTTCTCCCTTACTAAATAGGATTGATTGAGCTCCGTTCAGTCGTCAGATCATCTGCTTAGTACCTTTCGAAACAAACGACTTTTCAATGCTATTTGTTTGATTCTGAGTCTTACATCTGCTAGTTCCTATTTAGCCGATTTGCGCTTAAGATGCAAGAAAGCTGAATCATAATGCTAGGCTTGCACTCTTCCCGCGCTAGGGATAGAAACGGTACGAGCCGCCGGCCACTGCGTGTGAGGCATGCCTAATGGGGGCTCCGACGATAGGAGGAGACCACAGTAGGCATAAGCCGAACCGCAGTGGACAAGGTGAGTGAGAGTGTATAGCCCGGTGACACGAAGCGCTGCTGGTAAGATAGTTGATCTTGCTGTAGGCTTGCCAGGAAACGGATATTGGATTTTAAGATTGAAATTGAAGCAGCGCTTTGTGGCAAGCGCCATAATCAGTATATTTCGATTGGAGCAGATTACCTCTATAGAGACGCGAACCAACTTATCAGCCCTGACAAATATGAAAATACTAGACTTTTTTGGCTTTGGAAAGCAAGAGCAAGAGGACCCTTATTGGGAATTTGATGAGCAAGCACATTTTCGTCCTAAGCTTAGCAAGGGGGGCTTCTTTCAATTGAGCGGTTTTGATTTTGGCTGGTTTGTATTGGAGCCCTTGTCAAGATTTGTAAACAAAGGAGATAATGAGATTGAAGGAGCGAAAGCTCTTTCCTATGGGCAGAAGGCTTTGTACTATTGGTGGTACCTGGATGCTCAGGTTCGCAATGGCGGCTTTGTGCAATTCTACTACAATTCATATGGCCAGTACATGCCTACGATCATCAAAGGACTAGAACATATCGGAGACAAAGAGATGGCTAGTCTGGCAAAGAAGGCACATAAAGTGTACTTGAAGAACAAGAAGCTGATGGACAAGGCACAGGAGAGTGATTTGTTTGGAAGCGACCTCTATGAAAGGCTGGATAAGTTGTCTGAATTGGATGATCACTATTACGGAATAAATGAACAGACGATGGATTTGATCGAGGCCTATATCCGTAAGCACCCAAATGAGATATGTCTCGATGAAGAGGGAAAGGACTTTGATCTCAGCTTTACAGGGACTTGTCAGACGCATTATGAAAGTGGTAAGCTGAAGGAAGAGTTTGACCTTGAAAGTGGGGCCATTCATGGTACATTTCAGTCCTTCCATGAGAACGGAAAGTCAAAGGAAACAATAGAATATATCAAGGGAAAGCAAACTGGCGAGCGCAAGGAATACTATGAGAACGGCAACCTGAAATATGAAGTGAGCAAAGGTCCTGTAAAAAACTTTTTGACACACCAGCGATATTATGAGAATGGGAATCCAAAGAATCTGGAGACTTCGATAGTCGATGGCTATGATAAGATTGGCGAGTATAAGAAGTGGCACGAGAATGGACAATTGGAACAGGCGGGTAGTTATAATGCGAAGCATGATCGAGATGGGGACTGGCAGGAGTTCTACGATGATGGTCGTAAGAAACTCGAAGCTACCTATGTGGGTGGCAAGAGAAAACTGATCAATAGCTGGAATGAATCCGGGGAGCAAACACTACGAGAGGGCAACGGGACCTGGACATTTTATGGAAAGCCTTCGCGTCGTGAAAAAGTCCCGACCTTCTATTCTCGGGAATTCAAAAATTATGAGGCCCATGGTGTTTGGAAGGAGCATAAGGGGGATATCTTGCTTCGTCTAGCCCATTTTGAGAATGGTAAAGCACATGGCATTACTCAAACATACTACGAGAATGGAAATCTTGAAAAGCGTCTAATCTATGAACATGGAGAAGTAGTTTCCAGAGAGGAGTTTGCCAAATTCAAAGATCCAAAAGTAGTGACAAATGTGGTCTCTGTGCTGTGTGAACGATGCTATGTGGACAAGGATGATTATGTTTTGCCTGACAACAGGCCAATGCCGATTAACGATGAAGAGCTGACATCGAAATTCGAAGCAGAGGCCTCCTTATTTGAAGCATATGGAGATGATCATGTGATGTCTTATGGCTACTATGTATTTGTCGATGAAAAGGGGGATGTCTCTGATGTAAAGTTTGCCGTTGCAGACAATGCCTGGTTGGATGAGGAGGTAAAGGCCAGTATGGCAAACTTGAAGTTTGAGCCGGCGCTGAAGGATGGCCGGGCTGTCAAGAGTATTCACTATGTTCGTTATAAACTGAGGCTAACGGAGTAGCATGACTGGGTATAGAATGTCGATTGTTTTTTACTCGCAGTTCTTGGTGTCTGGTGTCTGGTGCTTAGTGGCTCAGCTTGACCTCTGGTCAAGTCTGAAACGTAATAAGCTCTTGTAGTCAAGTGTACAAGCTGGTAGCGATACGATCAAGGAGCAAACGTGGTCAATAGCTCGAACAAAAAGCAATACGAAGAAGGCTTATAATGTATTATTAATAATCAACAATC
>JAHDDV010000311.1 GCA_020629205.1 Chitinophagales bacterium
GTAGATCAGTGCCAGATCGAATGCTGCTGTGCTCCAAAAAAGAACACCTGCCCTTTTAATTAGCACTAGCGAATCAGTAGCACCGATCCTCGTTCTTCGATGTCTCGACCTGCCGCGGATTGCATACTGATGATGAAGGCATATACTCCTTGTGGAGCTAGATCTCCCTTGAAAGTACCATCCCAACCCTCATCGGGATCGGTGGTTTGGAAGACCGCTTCTCCGTATCGATTCAAGACGACCATTTGGTAATTGTCTTTGTTTGGGAACAGAATTACTGGTTTGAAGATATTATTGATCCCATTGGGCGCGAAGGCGTTGGGAGCATAAATTCTGGAAATTGGATTGACACAGAAGGTGTTGGAGAAGCTGGTCTTCGTCTCACTCACTCCATTGGGTAGATTGAGGTCGTAGACCGCACCTACACGATAGCAGATCGACTGGCCTTCTGATAAAGAGCCCGCGCTGATCTGTTCTTCAAACTCAAAAATATTGGAAGGCAAAGTGGTGATTAGATTGAGGAAGCCATTGTCTTCTACACGGTAGAGCTCTTGAAATAGCACGGTGCTGTAACCCATTTCAAAGGCATTCCAGCTTAGCTTGTTGAGCAAATCCAGACTTCCCTGGCCTTGCAGGCTGATGATATTTCCGCCGATGGCAATGGTTTGTTGTCGACAGCTGTCGAGGGATTCTACGTCGTAATAGTAGGCAAAATTCTCTGGTATTACATCCGTATCGATGAAGCTCATTTCGGCCGTATAGCTGCCGTCGTCGATGCTTTCAATCTCTATAAGATCTGTGGGGCTTTCCCCTCTCAGGACGTTGATTTCCGTGATATCTCCACCTGTATCCAGCATCCAATCTATCTGAACATCGTTGGTCTCATTAACGGTCAAATGACTGAGGTAGATGTATTCAGGTCCCTGACTGATCGAGATGTCTATACAGGCCTTATTGGAGGTAACGATTTCTCCAGAGTTTTTGACGGCTCCTATGCGAAAACAATCCGCTGTAAGCCCAGCAGGAAGGTCGTAAATCATCGATGTCTGATCCGGAGGCAATTGTGTGAATACATTGAGGCCATCATCGGTGTAGACTATATACTCAATCAGTTCATCGCTCTGCCATCCGAAGTAATCGGTCCAATCCAAAAACACTCTTGTGTCGCAGGAGTCATTGCCCACAGTTAGGAATATGGTTGTGTGTCCAGTCAGGTTATATGGACTGACATTCTCGCAGCTATCGATAGCTGCTACGGTATAGGTCTCCGCCTGAGTACCAGGGGAGGCATTTGTATCAGTATAAATGAAGGTACTGGGAGGGCTGAACTCCGGATCACTAAAGAGGACGGTCTCTATAGGTGTGACTGCGGGCGTAGCTCGGTAGATAACATAGCCGTGCACCTTGGGTTGTCCTGGAGTGGCTTGCCAGGATACGGTGACGCTGAAATCATCGATTACGGTAGCAAAATCCAGATCAGGTGGAGCAGTTTCTTCTGTACTTACTACTTGGGACTGCGCAGTAGAGCCACCGCAGACCGACTCCACGTAATAGTAGCGAGCATCCGTCCCGACGGTATTATCTGTGTGGCTGGTCTCTTGCGAGGGAAAAGCGCTATTGCTATCGTCGATGGTGTGAAGCAAGGTCCAGGGACCGCTCTGGTTGTTTGAAAAATAGATATTCCAGGCAGTAAAGGAGGGTCCACAGGTACCATCCCATGACCATTCTATATCAGCAATGTTTTGATTCTTGTTCACACAATGCAGTACAGGGCTCGGGTTCTGCCCATATAAGGTAGCAGAGAAGCACAACAGTAATAGGACCAATAGATTCTTCAAAACTAATTCATTTAGTTACCGGCGATCACCTTAACCATGAGATCATCATTGAGATAGATACGTGCCAATCGCTGAATTTCAGCCGCGTCAATCTCCTTGATATCGCGTATAAATCGGTCAAAATGAGCAATTTCGAGGCCATAAAGATATAAACCTTTGAGGATCGCAGTCTTATTAAACGCCCCATTAATTTGGTTGAGTACATTTCCGAGTGTAAAGTTACGGACCAATGCCAGCTCTTCTTCACCAACAAGCTCGTTCTTCAATCGATCAAATTCCAGTGAGACTTCGGAAAGGGTGTCTTCACTATGCTCATTGGCTACTTCTGTAGCAATGAGCATGTATCCGCTGGACTGCAAGGAGACTAACATAGACTGAATGCCGTAGGTATAACCTTTGTCTTCGCGTATGTTGCTCATTAGCCGAGAGCCGAAGTAGCCTCCCAAGATGGTATTGAGCATATACATGCCGTGGTAATCTTTATGTTTCTTATTGAACAAGGGCAGTCCGATTCGGATGGCGGATTGCACAGAATCGGCTTTGTTAATTCTGAGTTCCCTCGGTGAGTAATGGAAATCGGGAAGTTCATTCTGTGTATCACGCGGTCTGGCATTCCAATCATTCTGTCCGAGGGCTTCGTTGATCATCGACAGATCATCAGTGCTTACCTTACCGGCAACAAACATAATGGCATTTCCCGCATGGTAGCGTTCGCGATAAAAGACGCGCATGTCTTCGACGGAAATACTTTCCAGGTCTTCAGGAGAAATGGCGTAGCCATAAGGATGATCCGCCCCAAAGATATGTTCATAGAATGCATCGCTGGCTATCGTTTCTACTTTCTCCCGGTTGATCAACAAACCCTGTATGGTAGTTGCCCTCAAACGCTCCCATTCCCGATCCGGAAAACTTGGGCTTTTTATGATCTGACTATACAAGGGCAAAACCTGGGGAAGGAACTTTCGCAAGCAGTAGAGTGTCACAGATACATTGTCCGAAGCAGCCTTGGTTTTGATGTTTGCCCCATAGAAGTCGACCTGCTTAGCTAGTTCTTCTGCACCAAGCTGTGCGGAGCCTTCCCGTATCATGCGATTGGTGACCATGGAAAGTCCAGGTTTGTTTTCCCATGTCTTTCCTGCTTGAAAGACCAATTCCACACTGATAACTTCTTGCTGACCAATATTGATGACATGGGCAAGGATGCCGTTGTCCAACTTGACCTGCT
Source organism: Chitinophagales bacterium (assembly GCA_020629205.1). GTDB lineage: Bacteria > Bacteroidota > Bacteroidia > Chitinophagales > UBA2359 > JAHDDV01. Next base: position 3,064 of record JAHDDV010000311.1, read on the forward strand.
TCGGGTTGCCCAAACTGATATGTTCGGGCACCTGCAAGGCGGGCGCAATGCTTCTATCCAAGGTGGCCATAACTTTCTAGTCTTGCTTTAGGTAATAAATCGTAGTGCAGGCTTCTTTTCTGAAGATCTCCGCGGACACCCTTTGCACATCTTCCGCTTCAATACTTAGGTACTTGTGTACTTCCAAATTGATTTCTTCGGCATCGGAAAGCAACTCGTAATAGGCCAGATTCATAGCGTTGTTCATGATATTGGTTTCCGAAAACTCAATATGCGCCTCCATCTTGTTTTTCACCTTTTGCATCTCTTGACCATCGACTTTTCGATGCACCAAATCTTCCAACACATTCCAGACCGCCTTTTCCGCTTTTTCGATGCTTACGCCAGGCATTATTTTTCCGGTGACGATCAGCAAGCCAAGGTGAATGTCGCCGGTTATGTAGGCATCGATCTCACTAAAGAGCTGCAGGTCCTTGATCAGAATTCGTTGAAGGCGGCTGGATTCGCCGACCGCCAGAATGTCGGTGATCAGGTCCGTCGTGTAGTAATCGGGACTTAGGCGTTCGGTGGATTTGAAGGCCATGTAGATGGCATCTGCAGGAATCCGGCTGCGCAATATCAGATTTCGATCAGCCGTTTGCGGTGCCTCGATTGGCAGGTTTCTAGTGTAGGTAAAATTGGGTTGGATCTGTTCAAACCACTTGCGCACCGCCTTTTCTACCTGACTGGTCTTCACACCTCCAGCCAAAACCAGCACAGCCCTGTTGGGTTGATAATGTAGATCAAAGAAATGCTGAACATCATCCAGAGCAGCATTTTCAATATGGCTTAAATCTTTCCCGATCGTCGGCCATTGATAAGGGTGACGTTGGTAAGATAGCGCACGCAGCTTGTGCCAGACATCACCGTAGGGCTGGTTGATGTAGTTTTCCTTAAATTCTTCGCAAACTACCCGCTTCTGAACCTCCAATGAACGATCATTGATATCCAGAGCCAGCATTCGATCCGATTCCAACCATAATGCCGTTTCTAGGTTATTGGCAGGAAGTACCTCATAGTAATTGGTGTAGTCATTGTTGGTGAAAGCATTGCTCTCTCCTCCAGCCAACTGGATCGGATAATCAAAGTCAGGCACATTTTTGGATCCTCCAAACATCAAATGTTCAAACAGATGAGCGAAGCCGGTTTTATCCGGAGATTCATCTCTGGCCCCCACATCATAAGCCAAATTGACCGCAGCCATTGGGGTGGAAGGGTCCTCATGCACCAGCACGCGCAGCCCATTGTCGAGCGTAAATTTGTTGTATTGAATCATCTCAAAAAAATGTGTGCAAAATTAATCAATTTCAGCGGCACAATTCTCATTCCATTACAACTTAAGTAGGCTATCTTTGTTGCAGCATTATCAACAATTTCTATCGTCTTATGGACATTAATCAGCTTCTCCAACGCGGGCTTGACCGCGAATTCCTCTCCATCGAAGAGGGCGTACATTTGTTTGAGAAGGCGCCGACTGCCGATCTCATGTATGTAGGAAACGAAATCCGCAAGTACCACAAGAAGGATACAGAGGGAATTGTCACCTGGATGATCGATCGAAACCTCAATACCACCAACGTCTGCATTGCCAATTGCAAGTTTTGCAATTTCTTTCGAAAGCCCGGCCATGAGGAATCCTATATCACTGATATTGAAACCTATAAGGTCAAGATCGAAGAGACGATCAAATATGGCGGAGATCAGCTGCTCTTGCAAGGGGGCCATCATCCCGATTTGGGATTGCAGTTTTATGTAGACCTCTTCAAGCAACTCAAAGAGCTATATCCCGAGATCAAGCTGCATGCTCTTGGACCTCCGGAAATCGCACATATCACCAAGCTGGAAAAGTCTACGCACACAGAAGTATTGGCAGCTTTGAAGGAAGCTGGCCTTGATTCTCTCCCCGGCGCAGGTGCCGAAATTTTGAGCGATCGCGTCCGTCGCCTGATCTCCAAGGGTAAATGTGGAGGACAGGAGTGGTTGGATGTGATGCGCGCCTGCCATCAGCTGGATATTACGACATCGGCTACAATGATGTTTGGCCACGTAGAAACAATCGAAGAGCGGATGGATCATTTTGTGCGATTGCGTGAAGTGCAAGCAGAAAAACCGGAGGGAAGCAATGGCTTTTTGGCATTTATCCCATGGCCATTCATGGATGAAGGCACCTTGCTTCGTAGAATCCGCAAAATCAGAAACAATGTCACAGGCGATGAGTACATCCGAATGATTGCCCTAAGTCGAATCATGCTACCAAATGTGATCAATGTACAGGCCTCCTGGCTCACTGTTGGTAAGGAAGTCGCACAGTTGTGTTTGCATGGAGGAGCCAATGACTTCGGGTCTATCATGATCGAAGAGAATGTGGTTTCGGCAGCCGGTGCCCCACACCGATTTACCTCCAATGGTATTCAGGATGCCATCCGTGAGGCTGGTTTTACTCCTCGTCTACGCACACAGAAGTACGACTTCCGGGAGATTCCGGAGATGGAGCAGCAGATGATCACATACTAGCTGTTTGCCATGTCTCGATTTGCCATTAAACAGATCCTGTTGCTTTGCCTGATGACTTGTGCGATCTCCTTCTGTTCTTGCGACAAGACAGAAAGGGCTCCCTTCCATATCACAGCATTAGATTCAGGAACAGACAGCGATTTGATGGCCGTACATTTCTTAAATACGGACACCGGCTTTGCAGTCGGAGGAGCAAGGTATTCGAAAGCAGAGATGCTACGAACGCAGGATGGAGGCAATAGCTGGCATAGCCTGGAGACAGGACTCACAGTAGGTATTTTTGATATCGACTTCTTCAATGACAGTTTAGGCATCGCTGTCGCCTATGGAGGCCTGCTAGTCAAGACTACTGATTTGGGAGAGAGCTGGCAGTTGATTGACCTTGGCTTTCCCGCTGGTACTTATACACCCCTAAGATCTGTCTCGATCCTGAATCAAAATACCATTGTCGCTGTAGGAGGCGTGGGCTACGAATCGGGCGTATTGGCCATCAGCACTGATTCGGCTAATACCTGGACCACCACCTGGTCTGAAGAATTGGAATACCGTAGCTTGGCCACAATCGAAAATAAACTGGTGCTGGCCGGTTTTAGCGAGGTCTTGCAGAGCGATGATCAAGGCCAAACATGGCAATTGCACAATGTGTCCGATGACTATTTCAGCGATCTGGCTATCGTACAAGATCACATATATGTCTGCGGTGTTTTCGGTACACTCGCAAAGGGTCATCTGGGCGAATATGAGCCCTGGCAAGTATTGAGAGATGGAAACAAGCTCCTGAAGACTCGGTGGAGGATGGAGGCTATTGCTGCCCATAGTGATCCTGATCAGGTCTTTGTGGCGGGCGAGGGATTATTCAAGTACTCCCCCAATGCCGGAGCTGATTGGATGGATGTTGGCGATCAATCTCATGATCTGCTGGATCTCCACCTGCTGGACAATAGCCTGGGCTATGCTGTCGGAAGAAATGGCATATTGTTGCGATTTGAGTCAGAATAAGGATGCTTTTTTGGAGCCCAGCAGTACTAGGTCGCGCTAGCTGCATCCCCGTGCTCCGCTAATACTCAGCACCCGGCTAGCTGTTCGTTGCACAGCCTGTTGCGTCTCTCCTATCGTCGAGCCACCACAGGCTGGCACT
>JAHDDV010000312.1 GCA_020629205.1 Chitinophagales bacterium
CGCTCCGGCATTCACGACGCTATCTGAGCACTTCGTTCCGCTTCACCCGGGGCTAATTTTCACCGATCGTAGGTCGTGGGGGCGGCCCAAAAAATCAAGCATTCATGTAAAAGACCTAACAAACATTCCCCACAAACAAACGTAACTTCACACTGGATTCAAACAACAATAAACGACTATGAAATCGGCCAGCTTTCTCCTTCTGTTCTTACTCTTCGGCATACAGCAACATAGCCACAGTCCTAATGTATTTGAAGAGCCGCACAACGCTACCTCTGATAATCTACCTGAATGGGTGAGCTTAATGTATAGTCCTAATGCAGACTATGAAGAGGTGCGTCTAGCCAAGCAAGCCTATTATCGGCAACATCCATTCGTCAAGAACAGCTATACGCAATATTTCAAGCGCTGGTCCAGAGCCATCAGCCGTGATATGGATGGCAGTCTGCATGGCAAACAAGACCGAAAAAAGGTACGCGAAGAGCAACAGCAGTTCATAGCGCGAAGTAAGCAGCTCCGGCAGCAGCGAGGCCCCAATTCCGCCTGGCAAGGAATAGGTCCATTTGACTTTGATAAACTGGCCAATAGCTCTAGCTATGCTGCTGGCGCAGCACATATCTACACCATTGAGAGAGCTACAACAGATGTCAACAGACTTTATGCAGGTACCGCCACCGGAGGACTTTGGCGTACAGATGATAATGGGGCCAATTGGTATTTGATCACAAAGGATGAAATGATCAACTCCATTGTGTCGATTGAGATTGATCCGGGCGATGAAGATATCGTATATTTCGAATCGGGCGGGAGTCTCTACAAAACACTTGACGGAGGAGCCAGCTGGGCTACGCTTGGTTCAGCAGCATGGAATGCTGTAGGACATGAAATCAAAGACATAGTATGCGCACCGGGCGATGGCTCTGTCGTTTTCCTTTGTGCCGATGACTGCTTGTATCGCAGCACCGATTCCGGTGCCTCTTTCAATTGTGTTGAGTCCGGGCGTTGGCTAGAGCTAGAGTTTCATCCCAACAACAATGACATAGTATATGCCCTCAAGCAGCCAGGCGATCGTACTGAATTCTGGAAATCTACCGATGCTGGAGCTACTTTCTCAATGATAGGAAATGGATGGCCAATTCCTGCCGCAGGTGACGAACAAAAGCGAACCGAAATTGCCGTTTCTGCTGATGAACCAGATGCTGTATTTGCACTGGCTACCGGTGCTGCCAATGGCGGCAGCGGCCTCTATGGTGTATACAAATCGACAGATCAGGGAGCTAACTGGACGCGAAACTGTTGCGGACCCGAAGTGGCTGGGGTACCAAGCGCCTCAAACATGAACCTCATGGGATGGTCGGACGAAGGTACCGATGACGGCGGTCAGTACTACTACGATCTGGCATTCGATGTGGATCCACAAGATGCGGATCATATGCTGGTGGGAGGGGTAAACCTTTGGGTCTCCCATGATGGGGGAAATACCTTCACCTGCCCAGCCAAATGGAGCCACAGTGAGAAGCCAAACTATATCCATGCAGATATTCACGATATTCGATTCTATGGCTCAGATATTTGGATTGCCAGCGACGGTGGAGGTTTCTATTCTACGGATGGAGGAGCCAACTACCTGGTGAGAATGAACGGCATTCAAGCGACCGACTTTTGGGGATTTGGAGCAGGCTTTCAAGATGGAGATGTCATGCTTGGAGGAACCTACCATAATGGTACGCTCTTACAAGACGGAAATACCTATCTCAATGGCTGGCTGAGTACAGCCGGAGGGGATAATATCCGTGGATTTACAAACTTCGGAGATCGCAATACCTGCTATCACGATCAGGGTACTGTGACACTCTCAGGAGACCGGACCGTCGATCTTCAGGTTACCAGTTTCCCTCAACTACCCAATGCCTCCTACATTATAGGGGAATCCAGCGATATGCGTTTTCACCCTCGTTGCCATAATATTGTATGGACAGGTGTAGATACAGAGCTATGGAAAACAGACAATAGTGGGGCAGGGGCTAGTTTGGTCTATGATTTTGGAGAGAAAGTCACCTCTATCGAGGTGGGCTGGGATAATGTAGACATCATGTATGTCTGCACCTGGGGATCATTTTGGGGAGCAGACAAAAAGATTTGGCGATCAGCCGATGCGGGAGCTTCCTGGACGGAGATTACACCTCCCCTGGCAGGCAATTGGTACCCTTGGGATATAGTAGTGAGCAGCACAAATGACAATGAACTTTGGGCCTTGCGGGTTAGACATACAACAGGAGACCCAGCTACGAACGGTGAGATGGTCTACTACACAAATGATGGTGGCAGCAACTGGACCAATGTGAGCGGATCAGCAATGGATGGGGAGTTTCCAAGCAATATTGTTCACCAGCGTGGCACAGACGGAGGAGTATACGTAGGGACCAGACGGGCTGTCTATTACAAAAACAATACAATGGCCGATTGGGCATTGTTCAATAATGATTTGCCTGTATCCACTTTCTCGACACAGTTAGTTCCCTATTACGGGGGAGAGAAGATCCGAAACGGTTCCAATCGCTCTGCTTATGAATGTGATTTCTACGAACAGAGCCAGCCACAAGCAAGAATGGCAGTCGATCGATTTTCGATCACCTGCCTAAACAGTACTGTTCAATATGTTGATCATTCCGCAATGTCCATCAATGGGGCTTCTTGGTCATGGCAGTTTCCCGGTGGTACACCGGCTAGCTCAAACGATCGAAATCCATTGGTGACCTACGATGCACCAGGCACCTATGATGCTACCTTGACTATTACTGATGCTAACGGAACTGATAGCCATACAGTGACAGCGATAGTAGCGTTTTTGGATCAGACCTCAGCGGCACCTGCAGGAGAAGATTTTGATTCTGCATCTGTTCTACCTGCGACATGGACCAATACCAGTAGCTCCGGTGGAGCAGTTTGGCAAAGTACTTTCTTGACCTTTGGTGCCGATTGCAGTTCCAGCAATGCCATGTGGGTGGATCACTTTAGCATCGACAATGTAGGGGCAGAATACTATCTGACGAGTAATCCCTATGACTTGTCCGGCTTGAGCAACCCTTCATTATCTTATGACTATAGCTATGTGCGCTACGGTAATGGCTATGAAGATGGCTTCAGGGTGGAGGCTTCTACGGATTGTGGGGCCAATTGGACGGTGCTCTACGACGCATTTGGTGTGGACCTCGCTACAGGAGCAGACAACGGAGATCCACATGTCCCAGACTGCGACAACTGGCAGAATGTCAATCTTGATCTCAGCGCCTTTACTGGTGAATCCCTCACCCTGCGCTTTGTGGCAGTGAATGGATGGGGCAACAACTTCTATCTGGACAATATTTCCCTTGATGGCGCTCTGGCCCAGGATGTAGTTGTGCAGGCCAAGGTGTGGCTGGAAGGAGCCATGGAGCCTTCACTTGCACAAATGACAGAGCAATTGGTCGATTCTGGCTTGCTTCCGCTGATCAATCCCTACAATATTGCACCCTGGGATTTTGCCCTGGCAACAAGCATGACCAACATCCCGCCAGATGCTGTAGATTGGGTCTTGGTAGAAGCCAGAGAGGCCTCGGATTTTACACAGGTCAGGTCTTCAGCGGTATGCTTGCTGAAAACCGATGGAACACTGATGCATACCGATGGCAGTGCTGGCGTAGTTTTGCCTGACCTCGATCCAGACAGCGACTACTATCTGGTGATTCGCCATCGAAATCATATGGATATCATCACTGCAAATCCGGTATCGGTCAACAATACAATTCTACACGATTTGACAAAGGCGAACAATGTGATGATGGGCACCAGCACGCTCAAGGAGATATCTGCGGGGCAGTATGCAATGTTGGCTGGAGATTTTACTGCGGAAGGGGTCTTTACCTATGGGGACTATAATGCCTACCTGCTACAGTCATCAAACATTCTCCAGTACGAGCAAAACGACTGTAATCTGGATGGACATACCACTGTGGAGGATTTCAATTTATACAAAGCAAACTACGATCGATTGGCTGTCAGCAGCCTTCAGTACTGATAGATGAAACTTTGGAGCGAGCCAGCGCTGGTCGCACATAGCCCCGATAGAAGCGAAAATGGCGGTGCTATGCAGCGGACTGACTGCCCAACTAGCGGCGGCTCCAAAAAGAGACGCTGCTAGTGGTGCAGGAAGCCGCTGCATAGTGCCGCCATTGCAGCGGATAGCGGGACGGGTATTGCCACGTGTCAATTCTGTTGTGCTCCAAAAAAAGAAGCTGCTAAAAACGAAGTGCCAAGCCCGCATTGATTATTGTTACTCCGTAGCCGGCCTCTGCATAAATGCCAAATCCCTCTGTCAAAAATAGCTGTCCGCCCAGCTGTGCTGAGTAGGATATTTCGGGTACTGGTACATCTACAATACCAATGCCCAGAATGCCGATTTCTTCCAACAACCCTTGCTCACCGGGTTGCGTGCCTTGTTCTTCCAGGTCGATCATATTAAAGCCAAAAAAGAAAACACCGTAAAGCTCAAAGCGCTCTGAAAAAGGCCGGTGAATCAAAGCCCGTGCACCTAGAGACAGCACCGTGACATCATAGGAATAAATGCCATCTTTTTCGCTCAGACCATTCGGCAACAGGATCGGAATGGGCTCAATGGCTGGTGAGCTCCATCTAAACTTCGGTGTGCTGGCAGTCATGTAGCCCAAATAAGGGCCGATGCTTACCGTTTCTGTTACTCCGTAGTCATAGCTGATGGTAAATTGAGGGCTGGATTTTCCGTCTTCCTCAATCACGGTTCCCAGAATTTCATCTGGGATGGCTTCAAAGGCAGAAATGCTGGTTCCGATGAGATTTGGCCAGCCGATACCGACGTGAATTTCATGCATGCCCTTGTAGGAATACAACACTTCCTCAGGATTCAGTAGCTCTTGAAAAAGATCCTGCGCTGTGGCAGGGGCTACAAAAGCACAACATGTGAAAATAAAGCAGAAGAGATTTCGCATCATAAGACGCTCATTTTGATGAATAAAGGCCGCTAATGCTCTTATGACTGAATATTGTAAAAAAGTCGCTGGAATTGTTGCAAACTGAAAAGCTTGAGCTTGGCTTAGTTTATGTTTTACCTTTGGGAAATACCAGAAAATGAACGTTCAACAGATAAGCATATCCACCTTTGACCAGATAAATGCAATGGACCTAAACAAAGATGCTCAGCTAGTACTCTTGTTTGTGGCTCCAGGTTTTGCGCATACCAAAGAACTTGTGGAAGCAATTTCCTCGCTATGTCCCAATGCCTCCATTTGCGGCTGTTCCACAGCGGGAGAAATATATGAGGAACAGGTCAATGACAATTCGGTTTCACTGACTACAGTGCACTTTGACTCTACCAAGGTGGCTATGTCAGGTGTAGATATTGCCTGCAGCGAAAGCAGTTTTGCCGCAGGTTCCAGCCTGGCTCAATCCTTTGATCCTGAAGGTTTGCGACATCTATTGGTCTTTAGCGATGGGCTACATGTCAACGGGGCGAATTTGGTAGATGGACTCAAGTCTTCTTTGCCCAAAGGGGTGAGTCTTACGGGCGGATTGGCAGCAGATGGCCCTGACTTCGAAAGCACATTTGTGATAGAGAATCGGGAAATTTTGGAGAACCGTGTTGTGGCTGTAGGGCTCTATGGGCCAGACCTAAAAGTAGGATTTGGCTCCAAAGGTGGATGGGATAGTTTTGGCATGGAGCGAGTGGTAACCAAGTCTGTGAGCAATGTGCTCTACGAGCTGGATAATGTACCTGCTCTTGAAGTCTATAAGGATTTTTTGGGTGAGAAGGCAAAAGATCTACCTGGCTCCGGATTGCTCTTTCCACTAAGTATGCGGGATGGAGAAAGCGAATTACCAGTTGTACGAACCATCCTTGGTATAGATGAGGAAACCCAGAGTTTGACTTTTGCAGGAGATATACCGACAGGCTCCTATGTACGATTGATGAAGGCCAATGTTGACCGACTGATTAAGGGCGCAGAACAGTCAGCTGAAATCTCCAACGATGTACTCAAAGAAGATGCAGAGTTGGTCATACTTATCAGTTGCGTGGGTAGAAGACTGGTGTTGAAGCAACTGGTAGAAGAGGAAATTGAAGCTGTGAGAGAAGTATTGGGTCCTAAACCGACTTTTACCGGCTTCTATTCTTATGGTGAGATTGCTCCTTTCGGAGAATTCTCAGCTTGCCAGCTACACAACCAAACAATGACTTTAACAAGTATCTCAGAATGAGTTCAGCAGAATTCCACCGATTACTCCGACGACAGGTTCGCAAAGCAGGTCTGGACGAGCAGACAATCGAGAAGGTCGGGCCTCTATTGGCCGCGGTCAATGAAGCCTACGTGAGTTTTGACGTAGATATGGAGAACCTCGAAAATGTGCTTGAAAGGAGCTCCCAGGAACTTTTTAAGGCCAATCAACTGCTGAAGCAGGATATTCAGCAAAAGAGCAAAGATTTGCATGAGGTCAACCTGCGTCTTGAACGGGTGGTCAACAATGTAAGAGAGGTGATTTTCCAAACCGACATGGAGGGCAATTGGACCTTTCTAAATCAAGCATGGGAAGAAATGACTGGCTTCAGCATTGAGGAGGCAATAGGTAAGTCCTTTGTGGAGTACATTTATCAAGTACAAGAACCTGCCGCACATTTTCTTCAGCAGGCAATTGAAAGTCCTGAACAGTCTTTCTATAAGGTGATCAAGGTCATCAA
>JAHDDV010000313.1 GCA_020629205.1 Chitinophagales bacterium
TTAACACTCTTGCTATTATTTCTCCCAAAGTAGCATGTTGATATTCAATGGGGAAGAAAGAAACCCAAAAATTTTTGATTACAAATGAGTACACAGAGTCGATCGGTGTCTCTTAGACTTATCAAGCAAACCCAAAAACACTTCGTGATATGCTAAGATTCCTACTATTTCTGTTTGGATTTTCGATGCTACCTGATCTATCATTCGCACAAATTGCCTTGACCGCCAAGGTGCAACTAGAGGGTGCTATGAGTGGTGGAACTATGGTGACTACCCTCGTAGACCAGGGTGAATTGCCTGCACTGCAACCCTACGGCACCTTCCCATGGGAATATTATGGGACTGAGAACACCAATATTGATACACCTCCCGGTACGGTCGATTGGGTGTTGGTTGAGCTGCGAGACGCAAACAACGCAAATCTAGTGGTCGATCGTTCTGCGGCACTGGTCTCTAATAGCGGTACCTTGATTCAGCCTCCCGGTGCTGGGATCGGCCCTGGTGTGGTAGGATTCAATGCTGTTGGAGCAGGCACATACTTTGTGGTCGTTCGACATCGCAATCACATAGATATTATTTCTGCTGATCCAATTGCTATTCCCAATACCACAGAGTTGGATTTGACAGATCCCAATAATGTATTGGGGGGCACTACGCAACTGATGGATATGGGTGGTAGTTATGCGATGGTTGCCGGGGACATGAATGGAGATGGTATTTGTTCTTATCTGGATTACAACGTGTATATAGGAGATGCTTCCGATTTGATGACCTACAATTATCCAGACTTGACTTTTGATACTCATGTCACGGTGCTGGACTACAACCTCTATCGCTATCATGCTTCTGCAATTGGTGTGCAGCCGATTCGCTATGAATGTGCTTCAGAAGTCTATGATTGTCTGGGCGCATGTGATGGCACAGCAATTGAAGATGTCTGCGGTGTCTGTGACGGACCCGGGCTGTTGGAATGGTATGCCGATCTTGATGGCGATGGACTTGGAGATCCGGGTACCAGCACAATGGCCTGCACGCAACCAGATGGTTATGTTGATAATGACTTTGACAATGATGACACTGAACCTGGCTCTGGTGGGGGAGGAGTGCTGGATTACTTTGTTGGAGGTATGAATATTTACGAAACTGCCAATTGTCTGGTGATTGAGACAAATGATTTACCAGATCATGGCAGTCCATATTGGGGGCAAGGCAATGTGATGTATGAAGCTTATAACGGAGATAATCCAGCCTGGAATCAAAACCCCAATAGTATTAGCGAGCAGGATATCACCTTTTGTTTGCCGCTGAATCCAACGGAGACAAGCGACCATCAAGATACGGCCTTGGGGCCCATCGGGATTTCTCGCAATGGGGTGGTACTTTATAATCAATATGCCGGTCCCAATAATCAACCATTGACCGATGAGATTGATTCTTTTGATCAGTACAATGGACATCCCCAGAACACGGGACAATATCACTACCATATCGAACCCCTGAGCATTACCAATACTTACGGGAAAGACGCTTTCATAGGTTTCTTGTTAGATGGCTTTCCTGTCTATGGACCTGAAGAGAATGGTCAAACGATCAGCAATGCTGATCTGGATGAGTTTCACGGACATTTCGGCCCAACTGCTGATTATCCGGAGGGTATCTATCATTATCATTTTACCGACACAGATCCTTATTTGAATGGAGGACAGTTCTATGGTATTCCTGGCACAGTCACACAATAGCTAAAGTCATGGGGAGATTGTTAGTGATGCTTTTGTCCTTGTTGATCTTATCCTGCTGCAGCAAACAGGAGCGGCAGGTCCATGAGCCCATGTCAGAGGTTCCCAAAGCAGTGCCCTACGGATTGATGGTGCAAATTCCCAGAGACACAATTGCCGAGAAAGATCCCGCTCTGCGTAGAGTTAATAATGTACTCTTTGAAGGGGAGGAATTGTATTCTGGATATCTACTCATTTCCTATGCAAATGGCAATGTGAAGCAATTGCAATCTTACTTTCGAGGACGCCTTGAGGGGGCTACAACACGATGGTATCCTGAGGGTGAAACGGAGTCAGTACGATTTTACCACAAGGGCTTGAAGACAGGTACACATAAGGGTTACTTTGCCAATGGTGGACCAAAGTTCTCCTACGATTTTTGGCAAGGAAATTATCATGGTATTTATCAGGAGTGGTTTCCAGATGGGAGCCCTTCGAAATTGGGCCATTTCAAGGAAGGAGCAGAAGTAGGCAGACACAAGATGTGGGATGCCTTCGGTAAGATTCGAGCCAATTATGCAATAAAGGACGGTAGACGATTTGGACTGACAGGGGCCAAACCTTGCTATTCAAAAATTCATATGTAATGTACAATAGTTTTATTAGTCTTGCGAGTCTGCTTCTGGTCTTCTTGTTTGCATCTTGCCAGCCTTATGATTTGGCGAAAAAACAATTGAAGGAATCCCAGCTCCCCTTTTACAATACGCCGGATTTCAGTCCTAGCTGGATCAGCAAAGAAGATGCTGCATATGATCAGATACATAGGATACCTGCTTTCCAATTCACGAATCAGAATGGGGTAGCAATCACGGATCGAAGCTTCAAGGAGAAGATATACGTGGCAGACTTTTTCTTCACAACTTGTCCTGGCATTTGCAAGGATATGACCAGAAACATGGCAAAATTGCAAGAGGTCTTTGCTACTGATTCCGAGGTGATGTTTCTATCTCATACGGTTACTCCGGAGATAGACGATGTGTCTGCACTCAAGCGTTATGCAAAGTGGCAAGGGGTAGTTGATGGCAAATGGCATTTGGTAACTGGTGATAAGTCCTCGATCTATAAAATCGCGCGGGAGTCTTACTTTGCAGATGAGGAGATCGGGCTGCAGCGAAATGAAAATGACTTTTTGCATACCGAGAACTTTATTCTGGTAGATAAGCAAAAGCGAATTCGCGGTGTCTACAATGGTACCCTGCAAACAGATATGAAACGCGCCATTAGAGATATTAAAACCCTAATGGGCGTCTAGTGGAACACATGCTTTCTTGAGTCTCCACTAATTTGCCAGGGCCTTCTTCACCAGATCGAAAGACGGTGCTAAATAGCCTCGATAGAAGTGGAAATGCGGAGGCCAGACAGGAGACTGAGCGCAGCGCTAGTGCTGGCTCCAAAAAGAGACAGCAATAGCGCTGCAGCGAAGCTCCTGCCTGGTCTCCGCATTGCAACGGATAGCGAGCAGATCATTGCCATAAGCGAATTCTGCTCGGCTCCAGAAAGAGAAAAGGTCCCAATCATACCGAGACAAAAAAAGGCTGGAAGATTCCTCTTCCAGCCCTTGCCCTATAAAGTAAACACCTAATTTTATCTCAGAATCGCAATGCTCACTGAAGTCGATGATTGCTTTCCTTGACAGCGCAAAAGGTAGAGACCGTCGAGTAAATCCTCGACAAAGATCTCTGTAATCACAGCGCCTAGATTGCCCTCTTTGACCACACGGCCATTGCTATCAAATAGGGTGTATTGTTGATATGTGTTTGCATTGGCATTGATGATCAAATGCTGGGCGGCTGGATTTGGATAGACTTCGACAGCCAGATTAGGAGTCAATTCGGGCTGCTCATTCGAAGTCGCTGCATCTACATAAATTGGACTCGTCTCGCTTTTAGAAGTGATCGCTTGTACGTCGACAATCGAGAAGCTATAATCAGCATTTTGCTTTCCAGCGATATCGTCAATCATTCCGTGGATCGAGCATACCGGACCGAAGCCTCCTTTGTCCACCAGATCAGTCCGTGTCAGCGCAATATCTACTTCAAAATTTTCTTGAATCAGATAATCCAGGGTCAGTAATTCTGAACCTTCAGAACTCATCCAGCAATCACCAAAGTCAACCTCGAAAGTGCCGGGAAGGAAAGTGATGTTTTCAAAGCGAACCGTGAAAGCCAGGCCGTAAACTTCTTCAACCGGTTTTACGACGGTCCCCAATTCTATGGGAAGGGATAAAAACATGCCAGCAGTTAACTCTTCCGGTTCGATTAGAAAGAGCCGTGGATCATCCTCTGTTGCTTCTTGCTCACTACCATTCTTTTCATGTGTTAGTCCGTAGTTTTGTGTAATGGCTACTTCGTCGAGACTGGAGACAATACCATTGCCGTCGCAATCTGCGTGGTTGTGATTGATACCATCCTCAAACTCGCCATCGAAGCAAGGGGCTTCATAGGCTAGCCAGTCGATGCCAATCTGCTGACGAGCTGGACCAGTGATGCCGTAAGCGATACCAAGATTCAGCAAGTCGAAGTTGTCTGCTACTCCGTCGTGATTGGTATCTCCAGGCCAAACTGGTTCGCTACATGGCGGATAAAAACAGGTGATGGAAAGTTGATCCTGATCATCTTCCAATGGGTCATTATTGCCAGGCGTGGAGTCAATATCGGCCCCGCTGTGCGCAATCAATTCCGATGTGAGTTCATATGAGCCACCCACTTCTGCCAACAAAGTCATCTCCAATGTTTCTGTCGAACCAGCAGCCATCATGTCCATCTCCCAGGTATGTTCATCGGGCAGGTAGAGACCTGTGGAGGCGATACCACCCACATAGCTGATGCCCTCCGGCAGCTCCATCCACAACTCAAGATCGAAGCAATCATCCGGTCCCTGATTGGTAACCGTGATGACATAGTCAAAGTAAGAGCCCACTTCGACTTCAGTAACTGCACTACTAACGGACAAGTCAAGATCATTGATGGCTTGAGTGAATTGCAATTCCAATCCTGCTTCGTCATCTTCACCATCTTCTATGATTGTGCCATTTGAGTTTCCGGGGTTGGAATCGACATCTTCCTGATCACAGGCAGTTACTTCAGCCAGCACCAATGCTGTTCCAGTTGCGTTGATCGCTTCCGCATCGATGATGTATTGATTAGTTTGACCCGCTGCCAGGAATACATTGGCAATACTCCATTGATGTTGCAGGGCCTGATATTGTCCATCGGTAGCGGAGATAAATATAAGGTCAGCTGGCAGTGTACAGGTTATGGCTACACCGCTTGCATCGTCCGGGCCTTGGTTGCTTACTTCAATTACCAGACTGCCCTGTTGGTTTATGGTCGCTATGGATCCTGTACTTGTCAGCTCCAGTGATAAGTCGATGTATGTCGCAGGCAGTTCTATACTATCGGAGATCAATCCTTCGTCATCTTCTACTCCTGAAGAGTTCCCTGGGCTGGAGTCTGAGTCGGGAGTAGCGCACTCGCTGATTTGGAAACTAGCTGTAAATTCTCCTGCTTCTGTGGGAACAAATTGTACCTCCATGACTGTAGTCATACCCTGAGGGACAGTCCCGATTTCCCATTTACCTTCTAAGGGTAAATAAGTACCCGAAGTAGCGGAGGAAGAAACCCAGGTTTGATGGCTTGGTACGTCGAGCAGGGCTTCTACGTTCTCTGCTTCGAGAGTACCGGTGTTGGATACCTCACAGAAATAGGTAAGCGTCTGATAGCCATCATACTCGTAGTAGAAGTCTACTTCGAGATCGGCTGTACCAGAGGCTCCAGTCACCTCGATCACAAGATCATCCTCATCGTCCTCACTTTGGTCGCCGTCATCATTGTTTGGCTCGGAGTCGATGTCAGGTAAGTCAGAGGAAACAACTTGAGCTATGAATGGAATCTCTCCTTCTTGTTCAAACGTAACGGTAATCTGCATGATAGCTGTACTGCCAACAGATAGCTCGTTGAGCTCCCAGAGTCCAGTCGCAGGAGTGAAATCACCCTGACTTGGTGCATCCGATACATAAGTAGTGCCCTGGGGAATCGAATGTTGTACGACAACATTTTGGGCATCATCGGGGCCGTCGTTGCTCACTTCAACTGTATAAGTAAAAGTGTCGCCGATCTGAAATGTTCCTGATGAACCGGCAAAAACGAATAAGCTCAGGTCAACAATTGCAGTTTCCCAGGAAGAGACGATTTCCGCAATGGCTTCATCATCTTCGCTTTGGTCGCCGTCGTCATTGTTTGGGGAGCTGTCAATGTCGTCTTCGACCGCATTGGTCACTTCTGCAACTATCGTGTTGCTGCCTTCGGGGAAAGACAGCATAAGCGTTGAGATTGCTGCACTGCCCGGAGCAAGATCTTCGAAGAGGATGATGTTATTCAGCGTGTCGAAGTTGGGGTCGCTGGATTCGATGATCGCATCCGGAGGAAGGGACACTGATACGGCCAGACCTGTAGCCGTATCGGGGCCATGGTTGCTTAGCGTAAAGACCACTTCTTCTGGCTGATTAGTCTCGACCAAGACCGGCGCATCTATGTCTAGTTCAAGGTCAATAGTTTGCCCTACTGCGGCTCCTTGCGAGGCAAGGAAAACCAGCAGAAGGCATAGGGTGTAAAGGCTGTTAAATTTAGTTCTCATGATATTCGATTAAGGTTTCTTTGCTTTTAACACTACAAATATGCCTTGTTGCGCTCTTTAAATGATGTACAAATTATCGACAAAGAATCGAATTTTACGCTAGTTTGCGCCAATAGTTTGCTGTTAGTCAGTGCCTTAAGTGTATTTATGGTATCAGTTTTTCCTTGAAGAGGTAGCTCTGATCTGAAGATTTTTTCCTTGCTATTTGTACTCAACTCCTTATTAGCCTTTATTATGGACACTCAGTGTATGCATTCAAAATTGATTCCTGAATTGAATTTTGTTGATTTTTTGGAGCCCAACAGTGTCAGCTCGTGGTGATATGGTACCCGT
>JAHDDV010000314.1:0-3037 GCA_020629205.1 Chitinophagales bacterium
CTTGTTCATTTTCGTACTTCATAATTCTGCTACAATTAGATATTAGGTACTCATCGTGCTAAGGGATAGAGAATCAATACCTGTCCATTTTGAATTGCTTTTCTTGCTTTTGACCAGACCAGGGATTCTAATCTTTGCTGTAGGAGCCAAACGATTCCACTGGACAGTTCATTGATACAAACGCCATGGCACTCATCTCGCTGTGCTGCAATTGAAAAATATGCCAAAGCTATGATTGGATTCGATTTATCTTTCTTGTAGAGCAATTGTAGACTAATGTCTGCCGAGATGTAGTACTCTGTGTACGTAGGTTGTTGAAACAATTACTTGGCCAATATCGTAGATCACAACAAACAAAGGGGATGAACAAGATAGATATCTCGTTCATCCCCCTGTTGAAGATGATTTTCAGTTTAGACCTTGGGAAAATGTTGCTACAAGTGTTCCTTCACCATCTGAATGGCAATCGCTATCAGGATGATACCAAATACCTTTCTCAAGGTCGTTGCTACTTGTGCCGACATACGAGTAGACAACCAATCTGTGGACTTCAGAATAATGTAAACAAATCCGAGGTTCAATAAGATTCCAGCAATGATGCTATAAGTATCATATTCTGCTTTGAGGGAAATAATAGTCGTCAATGTTCCTGCACCAGCGACGAGCGGAAAAGCCAGGGGTATAATGCTGCCAGAACCACCATCGTCATGGTGATCTCTAAAGATTCGTATGCCAAGAATCATCTCTAATCCTATGAAAAAGATAACTAGAGAGCCTGCCAGAGCAAAGGAAGACACATCAATGCCAAAGAGACCAAGTATGGCGACTCCAAAGAAGAGGAAAGCCATCATGATCAAGCCTGCGGAGCCAGTGGCAAGAGCGGGTTTAATATCAACGCCATCCCTCTTCATGTTGATAATGATCGGTAGTGATCCAATGATGTCAATCACGGAAAACAAGATCAAACTTACCGATAGAATTGCTGTAGGGTTCATAATTTTCAATTTGCTATTTTGACGCAAATAAAGGCCATAGTTTCTATTTTTGCACCTTTCGAAGTCTCACAAAGTCAAAATAAACCAAAATTCAGATAGAATGAATCAAAATGACAATACACCTGATGTAAATTCTGGACGTGCCTATCAACTTGACCCGATTGATGTACGGATCTTGCAAGAGTTGACAATTGACGCCAGAATCTCCTTCGTAAAGCTGTCCAAAAAGCTGAAAGTTTCGAACACACTGATCCACCAAAGGCTACGCAAATTGAAGGAGTCTGGCGTGCTAAGCCACACGACAATCCGCCTCGATACCTGGAAGCTTGGCTTTCAAACATCGGCCTATACTCAGATCATGTTGATCGATTCTTCTTATCACCGGGAGGTGGAAACCAAGCTTGCTAAGATTCCGGAGATTGTCGAATGCGTGAACATTGCGGGTCGCTATGCGATCATGGTCAAGATCTATGCAAAGCACAACCGTCATTTAAGGGATGTCATCTACGATCACATACATGTGATTGAGGGCGTAGAGGGGACTAATACTACGATGTCTTTCGAAACCATCTTTAGTAGAAACATCCCTCTTGAATTCGCTTGATACCTTGCCAGGGCATTGAAGAAAAGCTTTGCTGCTTTGGAATCTTCCTCCCTATTCTCGAATTTGAAAGCTTGCATTTATGTGGTGGATTCTGTCATGGATTAAAGTAGTCCATGGTGAAGCAACAGTTTTGCTTTATCTTGGCATTTCGATTGAAAATCAGAAACATGAATAATACCTTCAACTTGCTAATAGCCATCTTGCTTTTGACTGCAATAAGTTCAGGATGCTCCAAAGAAAATCGATACCAAAACCGGATAGAAGGAGAGTGGCTTTTGTCTGAGTTTTCCATCAATAACGTGGATGTACTGGACGATGTTCAATTTGCCGGCCAACACGACTTCATCATCGAATTCGAGTTTTATGGGGATGGTAACTTTGACACAGAAATCACGGAACTCACCAATAGTGATGATGCTAGCACGACTGTAGATTTTCTGACCCTGTATGGTACCTGGGAAATTGTGGATGATAAACTGAAGATGAGTCATATCAATTCGACTGAGGACGATTACACACCTGCTCTTACCTACCTTTTTCTGGATGGACTTGCCGATAACGTTGAGGAATACACTTTTGACGAGTTTACGATTTCCGAGTTAGACAAAAACACCTTGATTTTGGAGGCCAATGTGCAGGGCTATGAAATTGATATTGTTGCAGACAACTAATCTGGATCCTGTTCAAACTTCAGAGACAACAAAACCAATCCAGAGGCAGGGGCAATCGAATCCAGATGACGATCGTCGGGTCGCAACAAGTTGCGTTCGAACTGCTCCCAAGTGAGCTTCTGCTGACCGAGCAAGAGCAGCTGCCCCATCATTAGACGAACCTGATTCCGTAGGAAGCCACGTGCCTCGATTAGGTACACATAGCTGCTTTCTGAAAAGAAGCTCGCATGCAGCAGCTCATTCTCATGCAAGTCACTGCGCAAGATGACGCGCTTAGTGATTGTTTTTGGCTTTGGTTTGGTGCAATACTTCTTGAAGTCATGCTCTCCTTCGAACAACTTTGCTCCTTTCTTCATTAGCTCGATATCCAAATCATCCCCAAAGTCCGACATCAAAGCGGAGGCAAAGGGATGTGCTTTTCGCCCCTGTGAGAAGAAGTAGCCATATTGCTTACGTTTGGCAGATTGGATAATATTAAAGGTCTTGGATACTGGCTGTATGGACAAAGCACGAATGTCTGATGGTAGATTTTGATTGAACAGGTGCAAAAAATGATCGCAGTCAATCGGCTCCTCCAGAAACAATTCAAAAGCAGCATCAAGCGCGGAGACCATAGCATCCGTACGACTACTTCCCAGGACCTTGAATCGGTCATGACCTAAGACAAACCGAACCGTCTTCTCCACCATCAGCTGCACGGTTTTGAGCCCCGGCTGTGGCGCCCACCCATGGTATCGAAAACCCAAATACTGCAAGCGTACCAGATA
>JAHDDV010000314.1:3137-6736 GCA_020629205.1 Chitinophagales bacterium
GTAAAGCTAATCTCGTCAAAACGCACTAGTCCACCTGATGGAGTTGCCAGCCATTTCACTCCGGCATCATCAATAGCGATGCTAACTATAGAATTGTCCGGCAAACCGGAATTGGTATTTTGAAACATAGTAAAAGTCTCCTCTTCCCATAGAACCAAACCAGAGTTTATGGTGCCAAACCAAGCTCTGTCTGCTGTCTCGGAAGCAATGGCAGAAACGGTATTTAGCTGCCAGCCCTCACCTATCTCATCATAGACCAGCCATTCACTAGCTCTTAGCCTCGCCACTCCACTGGTGGTCCCTACCCAGATTCCCTCATCAGCATCCTCCGCTAAAGCCGTAATATAGTTGCCGGGAATATCGGAATTCTGAGTATTGTAGCTGGTCCATTGCTCTCCTTGCAACAACTGCAAGCCACCTATCAATCCACCAATCCAAAGACCATTTTTCCAGAGCAATTGCTTCACAAAGTTATCAGCCAGTCCAGAGTTTTCACTGGTGTAAACCGTCCACTCTTCCCCAAACAGCCTGAAAAGACCAAAGTCGGTTCCGACCCACAATGCCCCTTCCTCATCCTCTGCCAAACAACGAATTGGTGTATCAGGAAGTGGGGAATTGCTGCTATCAAAATGCTGTAATACCACCTGAGCCATGATGGCTTGGCAGGAAAGCAGAATGAAAAGTAGGATTGTTGTTATTCTCATATAGTGCTAACAAAAAAGGCAGTGAATCGATAGCTAAAAGCCACCATTCACTGCCCCCTGTTTTCTAATTTTTCTCGCTATGCTACTGAAGAATCAACTTCTTCTGCGTCTTGCCATTTTCCTTAGCAATCTCCACAATGTAAACCCCCTCCGGCAATTCATCCACCGCAATCTGCTGATCAAACTTACCTGAGAAAGCACTCAACTGTTGTTGGTAAACAGATTGTCCCGCCATATTGATAATTTGAATATCGACTGCCTGAGCAGACACAATATCAAACTGAAGTTGAATCACATCCTTTGCAGGATTTGGAAGTACAACTACAGAATTAGCTTCATAAGCTTCCTCGGTATTCACACCACAAGGCTCTACAATCACTTCTACCTGCTGAGCTGCACTAACGCAAATCTGATCGGACTTCTTATATTCCATATTGTAGTAGTAGTAGTAGTAAGAATCGCCAAAGGTTGATCCTGTTACTTCCACAGTAGCTGGAATTCCATAAGGATAGCTAATGTTCGAATTGCTTCGGAACAAGTCAGGAGACCCGCCTTGTCCACTTGAAGAAGAGGCCCCCAATCGGAGGTTCTCTCCTACCGGAAGATCAAGATTGATTTCCACCTTATTCTCCCCGGCCGGAACATTAACATCTACAGAAGTGATCAGCTCGCCATTTTCTGTAGTCAATTCAATTGTTCTAACGCCGGTATAATCTGCATACATTGTTGCAGACTGTAGCGTCACGGGCTCCAGTACATTTAGAATCAGACTACCATTAAACTGTGGTGAGTTAATCGCGCCACCGCCAAAGGTATTGTCGTAGGGCTCGCTGTTTTCTACTGCCCCTTCAAACACAGATTCCTGTACCGCCCAGTAAGAGGTTGTAGAACCAAGCACTGGTGTTTCAAAACTAGCACCAGTCGCAATTGGCGTTCCTTCCATTTCTGCATTGTCATACCAGAAGATATCACCTGTGGCATTCTCTACGGTGATCGTTGCATTGTCTTGCTGACAAATTGGCTCTAGAGCAGAAGCAGCTGGCTGCTCCACCTCTCTGTACACCACTTCAATTACATCCGAAGTAGCACTCACACAATCAGTGGCAGAAGAGACAGAATACATGCCTGGCTCTGTTACCAGAATGCTCTGAGTAGTAGCGCCGTTTGACCACAGCGGCTCATTACCGAATGTACAAACAAGCTCCACAGTCTCACCAGGACAAAGTGTCGTCGGACCTTCAACAGAAACAATACTTGTTGGCTGGGCGTTTTGCTCCGTCAATGTCACATCAACTGCGAGCACATTATTGGTTTCATCTTCTTCCAAAAAGAAGTTTAGTGGATCAGCTTCAACGACAAGTTTATACGTACCATTACACACATCTGGTGGGATCGGAATTTGCATGCCATCCAGATAGTAATGATAGATATCCAAAAAACCTACAGAGATTCCCTGAGCCTGCGCAGCACAATTGAACTGGCCTCCACCCATTCCATAATTAGGGAAAGTCTCAGGATCAACCCATTGTCCCGGACTCACCTCACATTCCTGCTCAAACTGTGGATCAGCACAAGTTTCCAAATCCATCAGGCAAAAGCCCAATTTTGATCCCTCCGCAATGATAGGCCATTCTCGTGGATCATCTACACCTTCAATTTCTTCCCGGATGGTATAAGTACCCCAGTTATCCACATGGATATGATCATGCGTCGGATGATAAGTCATCGTCCCTGCATCTCGCTCATAAGTATCAATCACATCGCCCACTTTTCGATAGATCACTTGTTTCATCAACTGTCTTGGTAGTTCACCATCCGGACATTCATTCATGCCCCCAGGTGAAAAAATTGTATCCGTACCACAGATATAATTATCCGTAGGCACAACGCGCAAAGGACCATGTCCTAGATTTGGTGTCCCGAGAGAAACCCCTAATTCCCCCAAGATCTCAGGATTCTGTGTCGGATCCTGCAGCAGAGGCTTAGACAATCGAATGTCGGGAATCAAATCACATTCCGTGTCCTCCGGATTAGGACAAACCCACTCCTGCGCTTGCACATATCCAGATAGAAATAAGAAAATCGATAGGATAAAAAGTATTCTCATCTGAGCCGTTTCTTTGTTTATTGCCAATGTTTTCCAATGTCTTAACACCAGGCAGTTCAAATTGTTGGAAGCTTAAAGATACTACAAAATTGGGGCCTCAAGACGGCCATTAACAAGTACAGTTTGACTTATGATTGACAAATCACTGTTGCTTGGATCAATTTCAGTCACAAATTGGCGAATTAGCACAAAATGCGCATCTTGGTCTAAATTCTAGATAGTTAAATGCCGGAACGACAAGTTGAGTATATGTGGAAAGAAGAGAACAACAAACTAAGTAGAAGCTTCATTTTCAGAGATTTTACGGAGGCCTTCAGCTTCATGACAAGAGTGGCCTTTCTGGCCGAAAAGCACAATCATCACCCCAATTGGTCCAATGTCTACAATCAGGTCAATATCGATCTATGTACCCATGATGCCGGCGATATTGTCACGGAGAAAGATCGCTTATTGGCCGCCGCTATCGATGCTATTCTCTCAGAAGAGAAGGAATGAGTCTGATAAATTGCAATAGGCAATAGATTGAATACAAACCCTTCTTGCTCCTTGCTCCTTGCTCCTTGCTCTATTAAACCTTGATCTTTTTTTGGAGCAAAGCAGTAAAACTCGTGGCGACAACTGCGTGCTATCCGTTCCAATTCAGGCACCCTTCGCTGCTGCCTGCATCCACTGCTGAGGTCTCTCCGCCTTCGCTCCGAGCCCTCATCAGCGGCGCAGGCAGGCGCTCAGTGCACCTTCATTTCCACTTCTATCACGGCTATTGATCACCGTCTTTCGGGCGTGGGGAG
>JAHDDV010000315.1 GCA_020629205.1 Chitinophagales bacterium
TCGTCAATGTACTCTTGCTCGTTGATCAGGAAAATATTGCTTTCCTGAGGAATTGAACTATTGCAGCTGAGCCCTTGACAGCCCCATTCCACCGTTTCCGAATAACTTAGATCTGCTCCTGGGGTGCACGTCTCAGAAGTTTTCAGTATATCAATCACTAGTGACTCCCCTGAATCCAGACATCCTGCAAAACCTGCCGCAGTAAGAAGACTGCTATTGAAAATTATGGTAAGACTTTGTTCATCAAGATCGAAGGGTACCTCTGCTCCATTGACCGACACCTGCAACACATCCAGATCTTCCGTATTGGCAGGTCGAACTTGCTTGTAGGTAAGGGATTCTACACAGGCCAAACCACCATTGACAATTTCGACGCTTTGCACTCCTTCAGTACCAGCCGTCACATAGGTTGGTTCGGGTACAACAAAACTCAAGGCTGCGTATAGAATCTCATAGACATTTCCAAAGTCTTCGATTTGCCCTCCCGCAAAATTCACACTTATAAGGTCTTCAAGTATTCCACCCGCCTGCACATACTCAATTGCTTCGCAATTGGCAGCTTGCTCCAATCTTAGCGTGACCGCCTCTCCAACACTGAGTTCCCCATCGAGTTCCAGAGCAAAGGATGCTTGGGATAAATTAGCATAATTGGCAGCTACAATGCTGGCATTGGCAGTAGTCACTTGTCCGCTTTCGTCCTCCGCATAGATTCCGGTGGGAAAATCGATTGTGATAGACAAGGATCCAGCATAACTCTCTGTGGCCAGGACTGAAATCTCAAGTGTCTGACTTTCTTTACAGACTTCTATGTCTTCTATCGGGGTCGTGCTGATTACGAATTGTGCAGTGAGCATTGACAGATGACCCAGCATCAGGGCTAGAATGAATAGCAGTTTGCGCGTCATAGGAGTGGTGTTTGATTTGCTAGACGAGTCAGCTCCTATACTACAGAAATAAACCGAAAGTTTTCGACAAGATCACTTGATTTAGCCAGGTAGAGCTATCAATGATACTGGGCTTGATTCTGTAATCGCATAAGCACAGCTTTTTACATGCCGATTGCCCTACTGGGTTATAAGTATTTTCTGAGTCCCGGTTTGCCCGGCAATGCGCATCAAGTAGACCCCAGCACTCAGAAAGCCCAAATCAATCTCCCTTCTTCCAATAGTGATCGCTTCTTGAATGAGCAAACGACCATTAAGATCGTACAGCCATACTTCAGAATCAATTTCGCTCTTGATCTGCAAACTGCCTTCAAGGAGTATTGCATCAATTGCGTTATCGTTTGTTCGACTTACGGAGGTCAGCGCCTGTTGCTTCATCTCTCCATCCGTACTTATCGTAGATAGCCGGTAGTAGCTGAGCGTATGAAAATCGATATCATTCTGCTCATAAGCCATCGTAGATTGTTGCTGTTGTGCGGGTATGTCAGTCATCAAGGTAAAATCAACCCCGTCCTTGCTTCGTTCAAGTCTGTAGGCTTCAATGTCTTCTTCAGACGCTACTTGCCATCTCACCAAATTGTGTCTCTCCAGTGCAAGGGCTTCGAAAGTCAATAGTTCAATGGGCAAACTGACGCAGTCAATCATACTTGCCAAGGTGAATATACAGCCAAAGCCATCGATTACCTGAATAGCAAAAGGTTCTTGAGCAGGCACGGTGATGGTCACGGCTCCCTCCAGTTGGCTGCCTGCCTGCTCTCCATTCACCAGTACGGTCAATGGACTGGCGAACTGGCCGAAAAGCACATTGTACTCTACATTTTGGCCTTCATCAATGCAGGTATGTTGGTAGTCAAGTACATCCAATAGACAGGCAACTTCAAGGGGAAGATCGAAGGAGCGCAAGGAGGAGCAACTACCATCAAAATAATGTTGATTCGGGGTATGAATCAGCTCCGTATGAATGGCCGCTCCTGAAAGGTCAATAAACTCCCCTTCCAATATCTCAACCTCATAATGACCTACTCCTGGAACCACAAACTCGTAGCTTCCGGCCAGAACTTCAGCAGTCCCCAAAATCTCTCCCTCCTGACTAATGGAAACTGTTCCCTGGAATACCGGTAGCTCAGCATCCGGCTCATTTTCCACCGCATCACCATTGCTGTCGAGCCAAACCTGTCCGCTGATGAGATACTGATTGGCAAAATCAACTGTCAATGGCCAGGTCAGGTTATCGCAGTGGAGTGCGCAATTGTTTTCATCGAGTGATTCCAGGCGCAGCAGTAATTGAGCGTCTAGCAGCTCCAGGAATAATTCCTCAACTATGCTAATCTCTGTGTTAACAATGGTGTAGTCTGTCAACTGCAGTTGATCTATTAATAGATCCTCCGGGTCCACGATCTCGTTACTGTTTCTATCCAGATAGACCGACAGTGCAAATTGGTCGGTTCCACTGATCTCTAAATTGTATTGCGCTAAATCCAGATCAAGGGCTACAGCTGTCTGTCCATCACTGCAATTCGCTTCAGCATTACCCGTCATTTGCGGCTCAAATCTCTGCAAAATTGCCTCGTGAAAACCTGAACCAAGACTATTCTTTACTGACAGATCGCAAAGACTATTGCTGGATTGGCAAAGGACCTCCAGTTGCTCAGTGCTTTGAATAAAGTACTCGGTTTCCGTACCATCGCAAAAGTGTTCGCTTAGATCTACAGCAAACTCAATCTCCAATAGATCTCCTGAAGCAATATCGTTACTTGTATACAAATGCAGTTCTTGCTGATCCCCAATCAACTGTGTAGACCAATTGACAATTTGATCCTGGGGATACACAAGGCTCTGCTCCAACAACAAGGCCCCTTTGGGTAGACGGATGCTGCACTTTTCTCCTACAGAAACTGGACTATGTTCTTGAAATACAATTTGGGCATCAACAATGGCTGTCTCTTCACAATAATCAACAGACCTTTGCTCGACAGTAGCCACTGCACTGGAGTAGGGAAGCGCCCCTTCAATCCACAAAGGTTGCAGCAGCTCAGTAATACCATTTCCAATTGCAGGTTCTCCACAGACTCTGTCCGCATAGACAGTAACTCGTGCTTGAGATCCGGAAACGAATTGGCAGTCAGCTGTTACCTGTAAGTGAATCTTAGCCTGTCGTTCCGGCTCCTCTGAATTAAAGACTCCCGGCATTCCTCGTTGAGCAATTTGTCCGGAACCGCCGGTTTCAAGATCAATGCTTGCCAAATCAAACACAATATTACTTTCATCTGATGAATCAAAAACAAAGGCTCGCCAATCACTGCCCAGCGGATATTCTAGCCAGGCAGTATCAACAATACTCAAACCCTGGTTTGGCAAATCAATCTGCAATCGTGGATTTAGTATGGCAGCTTGCCGGGCACTGGCAATGGTGAAGCTGTAATCAATCGTACTACAAAGTAGTTGAGGCCCCTGAGGTTCTGTAGTTTCCAATTGGACTTCTGCCTTCTTCGGGTCTACTTCTATTAGGTGTTCTACCATCTCACAAATCTGACTCAAGTTGGTGATTTCACTTTCACAGCTGTATCCAAAGAAAAGGCTTTGAGTCCCTAAGTCACATCCATTATAAACAAACTCGAGGGAAAAGTCTTCGGCACAATCGAGCAAAGCCTGCGTTCCCATAGACACAATCTTACTCCCGTCATCAAGTTCCGGATATAGGTCATCAGGATCAAAGTCAATCAAACTTTCTTCATCGTCAAAAAAGCGGAAGAAGGTAGTCTGTTGATCGAAACTTGCAAAAACATCACAACTTATAATGGGCAATTCAAATTGATATTCGAGAGCTTGCAAGCTTGGATTCCCTATTAGTTGACTGTTTTGACCTAGACTGTAATAGGTATGGAGCGAAAACTCATACTGCTGCTGTTGAAACATTGCACTAGATGAATCGAACAGATCTTTCTTATAGGAATAGCCCGATGTTATCTGATTTGTGCCGGGACAGTCAACCGTCCATTCCATACGCAAGAGCCACTCATTCCGTTCCTGATCGATTGAATCTAGTGCCAAATCTGAAACTACGTAGTTCTCAAATTCATAAAATTGGTAACGAACAAACTCATCAAAGATCAGGGAATCTTGCTGAAACAATAAATCTTCAATTTGCCAATCATCAGAGCTTAATACCGGAGAATGCATACCTAAGGGCAAATCAATAGTCAGTGTATCAAATCTTCCAACAGGCCGATACTCAAACGGAAAATGATCATAGTTTCCGTCATAATCCCAATACCATCTATACAATATCTCAGCACGGCCACAAGCAGATTCCCCGACTCCAGCTAGTTCTTCAAAGCCAAGATCATAACCCAAAGTGTGAAACTTTGAAAGAGAACCGATAGACTGTTCCGTTTCATCAATGCCAAAAGAAATCAGAAAGGGGCTAAGGTCATGACGCGCTGCAGGATGATTATCCACCACCTGACAGAGAATATTCAATCTGTAGCTCTGGCCAGTATCGAGCAAAATTTCATTCAAATCCAGCTTCATTGTATTCAAAAAGAAGATATCAACACTATCCATCCCTAGCTCTATCTGCGAAGAGTCAATCACAAGTAGTTCGATCCCCTGATTATCAGACAAGGTGGCTGACAAAGGTCGAATAGCAGGCTGTTCATCCGAAAGTCCATTATGAGACAAGCGAATCTGAGAATCAAGAAGGCAAGCGCCACTAAATAGTACCTGAACTTCCAGGGTATCCCCTGCGGCAGCAGTGCGTGTTGCTATATCATCTTCACTATCAATATCAACTCGTTCGGTCATCGTGTAATCTGTCCAACCAAAGGACTTTCTATTCACCCAGCTATCGAAGCATGGCCCAGTTCCGGGTCCAATGACTTCAGGCTCGCAGAAAACTACTTGCCTTATGGAATCTCGGGTAACTACATCGTAGTTACAGTTCTCCCCACAATACAATCGAAGCTCATAAGGAATGTCACCAACCCAATTCCCTGACACGGAGCAATCCACAGTGCCAAAGATGTGTGTATTATTGTAGGTATTCGTATCTATAGGCAGAGCCATTTGAAGGCCCTCTGCATCCAGACTTGCATATAATAAATTGCCATTCTCCTGCGATCCTGTGATAGCATCATGATTCAAATTGAAGCCGGGAGGAAAGTCAAAGGCTATAGCCATATAACTGCTGTCACAGCTCCGATCTGAAGTGAATTCCAGATCAAAGTAGAAGTCGAAGCCTGTCTCTTCAGATATGGGAGATGGGTTTTCATGATGGTGATCTGTGTACTCCCGATCTACACATCCTGAGTCTACAGCCTCATAAATGGAAGCTTGTTCCTCTGTGCACTCAAACTGATACCTCATGATCAATTTCGGACAGCCAGAAAATTGGTTTCGTAGCGGGTATTCACCATACAAGACTCCTGTCTGAAACTTGATTTGATAGACAGAATCCTGCATCATCAAATATCCAGTGTCTGTGGGCAAGAATCCCATCTCTTCTGCCAGCTCAACCGTATGAGGATTAAATGACTCAAAACTGGCTGCCACTTCATTGATTCTGAGAGAATCAATAGCAAGGGATTGTTGCTCATAGGGTTTTATATTGCTATTCCATCCCTCTATATGATATCCCAATCGAAAATTGAGGATTTCTATATTGGCATTGGAAGGAACAGAGGGGTCAATCAAATTTATAGTGTGCTGCATATATCCGCAATCATCAATCGGCTCCACTATCCAATCAACGATCAAATCCTTTTCATACAGATCCTGATCCGTCGCAAGAATACTACTCACTTGAGGTTGGGCAGTGTTACACACCTGGCCACTACAGCCCCAATCTACCAAGTCAACATAATCAATATCAATTGCCGGTGTACAAGCTGGTGCAAGCTTCACCAGGTCTAGCTGCAAACTTGACCCAGCAGGAAAACAAGCAGGAAATCCAGCCAAAGTCAGCTGCTCCGAGGTGATTGGTACAGTCAGGTACTCCTCGTCCAGGTCAAAGCTCAACTCTAGATCATTCAACCAAACACTCAATATTTCAATATTGTTGTCTGGATTTGTCTGTTGGTATAAGAAGTTTTCTACGCATGCCAAGCCGCCATTGGCGATTTCTACCATTTGGGTATCTACTACTCCTGCTGCAAAATAATGCGGCTCCGGGACAACGATGCTGAGGGCTCCGTAGAGCAACTCGTAGGAGCTTCCAAAATCTTCCACTTCTCCCCCATCAAATGAGAGTCGAAGAATATCTTCGAAGATCCCGCCCTCTTGAAACACCTGAATAGCGGCGCATTCTCCTTTACGTTTGAGTTGGAATTCGATAGCTTGGCCCGGGCTTAGGACTGTTGTGGTTTCAAGGATAAAGGAAGGTCTACCAGGGTCACTGTAGTTGGAGCTAATCAAGGTTGCTGCAGTGTTTGTCACTAGCCCGCTTTCGAGTACAGCTGTAATGCCTGCAGGCAGCTCCAGTTCCAGACTAAGGGCGCCGGAAAAGGACTCGGTTGCTACCATCTTTATGTCTAATAATTCTCCCTCTTTGCAGACCTCAATATCTTCAGGTTGCTCTGTTGTGAGAACGAATTGTGCTTGAAGTGATTTGCTGAATAAGCATAGCAATGCCAGAGCGAGGAACGAGATTTGCTGCCGCATAATTGGGTGTTTTTCACATTGGACGAATGTGACATGTAGCCTAGGAAAGATTTAAATATTTTTCTCTGAAGTTTTCCGCAATGGGCTATTAAAAAAGCCGGGGCGAGCTCGCGGCGGTGAAAACTA
>JAHDDV010000316.1 GCA_020629205.1 Chitinophagales bacterium
GCGAGGATTGGTGCTTAGTTTTTAGTGTCTAGTGCTTAGTGCTTAGTGATTGTGTAGCGGATGTTCAGGAATTAGGTCCCAGGGCACTTGTGCAACGCAAACGAAGTTCGCACCACTAGTGTATGATTAACAGTCGTCCTCTGGCCATTGTATGGCTATCCCGAATCAGCAGCATAGTGTAAACCCCTTGCGCCAATACTGAAGCATCCATGCTTGCATTAACAGATTGTCCCTCTAGTTCTGCTACTATTCTTCCATTGATATCCAGTACCTGAAGTACATCGCCGGATTGAATTTCTTCTCCAGATTCCATAATGATGCGAAGACTGCCACTAGCCGGATTTGGGACACTGACAAGCTCAGCACCGGCATTGTCAACAGATTCTAAAGAGGCGGCTTCTTCACAAATTGGAGCCTCAAAATGGTCAAATTGATGTATGAAACCAAAACCTCCTACCAATGCAAGGTCCGGAGAAATTGCCTCCACATTCCTTAGAATCTGATCGCCAAAACCACAGGCGCGGGGCGACCAGGTCAATCCGCCATCTGTGGTAAAAATCATGAGACCGTTTAATCCAGTAGCCCAACCATGATTTTCATCGGCAAAGTCTATATCGGTCACCACTGCTTCCGCTTCAATGGGAATCACAGTCCAGGATTCTCCTCCATCAGTAGTCCGCAGAACCGAGCCTTCATATCCTCCTACGAAGCCGTAGTCTTGGGTAACAAAATGGAAAGAATTGACTAAGCCGGGCAGACCTGATTGATTAGGAATTTCCAACTGTTGCCAGTCTTGACCATTATTGGTGGATTTTCCAAGAATTAGTGATCCGGAGGAACCATTTCGAAACAAGCCATACAAGAGCTGGTCATTCAAGTACTGCAAATCTACAGCATCAGGCATATCTGTCATATCCAGATCCACCCATGTCAGGCCATAATTCTCTGAAACAAAAGCATCACCTGAAGTAGTAACGGCTAAAGCCAAGCCATCAGTGCTAATAGCAGATGGTCCCCAAAAGTATTGTCCCATCAGGGTCGTGAACCAGGTATCACCACCATCAAAGGTGTGAAAGATAGCGTTATCAGCGGAGCCGTAAGCCCGGACCAGGATAAAGCCTCTACTTTCGTCAGCCATTGTGAGAGCATTCAATACTTCGGGGTCGGAAGCCTCCGGATAGGTTTGCGCTTGCCAGCTTTGCCCGGCATCTTCGGTTTTCCATACTTCTGCTGCATTGACCGCCCAACCCAGATTTTCATCTACAAAGTCAATGCTCATCACCGATGACATTGGATGGTCCATTGATTGCCAATGCTCCTGCATGCAAACAGATGCTTCTGATACAGTCTGCGCACTTAGTGTTGTACAGTTGCTGGATGCGGTCAGTGTCACTGTATAGCAACCCGGATTGGTGTAGTAGTGAACGGGATTGGCTTCTTCAGAGCTATTGCCATCGCCGAAGTCCCAATGAAAAGAATCGGCATACCTTGATTGATTTGTAAAGCTTGCAGCAAGCTCTTCGGAAGTATAAGCAAATTCGGCCTTAACTGCCGGGCAAGTTAGGGAGTCACAGAGTTCTTCTGTGCCGGCATTCATCCAAAGTTGCTCATCATTTGCTTTGGCACAAACGAAGGTCTTGGCTTCTCCAGAGCCAAGGTCATGAAAAAGGCCATTCAACACATCGCCAATTCCATTGATCCAGTAGGCTCTACGTGGATAGGCTGCATTGGGTTCTTCCAGCTCCAGAAAAGGTCTGATTTCTCCGTTTTCCAAGTAAGTTTCTCCTTTATTGATGACAACCAATTCTTCGACTAGCTCCATTCCAAGCCAATAACTATCTCCCACTTCCATGCTAAAATCATACAAGAGTGTGCCATCATCACAGACATTGTTGAAGCCGTGCAAGTAGACTTGATCCTCCACAATTCGTAGAAGACGCTTATGCTCAGTATTGCCCGTCCTGTGAAAGACAAGGAAATCACGACCACAGAGCACCGTGTCACCTTCTAGTGCCCTACTCGTATTCCCATAGGGGTCAATAGATTCATCCCATGTGACATAGGAGGCAATGACCAGCCCCGGGGTGGAAAACCACTCCGCGGTGTTTTGTCCGTTAAGATTGGTGTTGAGCAGTACAATGGCTACCAGCAGCAATAGATAGACTTTCTTCATCTGTTTCAGGGTTTCAGTTAAGTAAGAAGAAGCTTGCTGGTGGGTTGGTATCGAATCGCATAAATCGAGCCGAATACTTTCATAGTTCTGTCTTGGTATGTTGGCGATTTGGCTTTGTTACCCTTGGAGCGAGCGAATGCAGGTGAAAACTAGCCCCGGGTGCAGCGGAACGAAGTGCCTACATGGCGTCGCGGAAGCCAGCTAATACTGGCTCCGACGTAGGAGGAGACGGTAGTAGCTGAGCTGTAGCAGCCAGGTAGGTGCTGAGTATTAGCGGAACACGGGTACCATGCTGCCACGTGTCCATCTGCTGGGCTCCAAAAGATAAGAACGAAATTACTTCTGAATCTGCTTAGAAATAAAAGTTGATCACCGTCCTCTCAAATTAGGGAATCGGTCATTTTCTTCTAGCTTTACCTATCGACTCACGACACCTGTAATGATGCCATAAGGCTCTTCGGTGACGTGGAAGATTTCGCTCTTGTTTTCGCGATTGAAGCGGCTGAGATCGAATAGTAAATTATGGACGTTCGGCATTTCGAGAGAGATGCTGTCGATGGCTTTGGTCTTGGCCAGTACTTGCTCGCCCATGGCATAAAGGGTGTGCTGCACAGATAGACTCTTATGACCGGCAAATGCATCCAGCAGCGTCGTCTGGATTGTTTGGCGTTCTTTGGCAAAATCCACATCGGTAGACTTATATGGCCAGATGGATTTTAGGACTGTGTTCAAGACCCGGTCATCGGTATCCTTGAGTGTGGTGAAGTCATCAACCTTGAAATCAGAGAAGCCGGAATCGGTGGTTTTGAGAATTTCAAGA
Organism: Chitinophagales bacterium; assembly: GCA_020629205.1. GTDB lineage: Bacteria > Bacteroidota > Bacteroidia > Chitinophagales > UBA2359 > JAHDDV01. The sequence goes on from JAHDDV010000316.1 coordinate 2,994, forward strand.
TCGCGAATACCTGATTGAACAGCCAGTGAATCGTGTGTGCGATGGACAGCGGTGAGCCATTGTTCCTGACCTGCTTTGCGATAGGTAGTTGGATGCTTCTTGCCATTGACCGGTATGCGTTCCCAGATATTTTGGGCGATTTCTACTTGAACGGATGTAAACTGCGTATTGGCTTTAAGCAGATGATCGGACAAAAATATGCCGAAGGATTCGATGCTGTCGAGGGGATGGTCTTTGGCTAAGATGTAGATGGTATTTCGTTGGGTATCGGTGGGAAGCACCGCCGAATTGTCTCCCTTGAGGTGGGCATCTGTGAAGTCTCCTTCGCAATAGACGCTGACCGCGAAGTCTATGAGTTCATGGTAATCTTTGTGTCGAGTTACCTTCTTTACTTTCACCTCCCCTTTGCCATATCTACTTGAAGCCAATTTAGCTGCCATAGTGTTCTGATTTTTGTCTGATAATGAGCTTCAAAGGTACGCTTTTGGTTAAGAATTTATCGCTAAATTGTCCTCATGGATATAGGAGAAAAAGAAGTCTATCATCCCAATGTGCTGATTGATGGGGAATTGAAAGCGGCAAATCTGTTGATTGTGGATGGTCGCATCAAATCTATTAGGATTGGTGAGCGGGATCTGGAGTCTGAAGAAGTACCGCAGTTTGGGATTCTGATGCCGGGCATGGCTGACATCCATGTGCATATCAATGAACCGGGAAACACCGATTGGGAGGGTTTTGATACGGCTACGAGAGCAGCGGCAGCAGGTGGTGTAACCACTATTATAGATATGCCATTGAATAGTTTGCCCGTAACAACAACGCTTGCTGCCTTTGAGGAAAAACTGCAGGCAAGTGAAGGGAAGCGACATGTGAATGTGGGATTTTGGGGCGGTGTCGTTCCGGGAAATCTGGAAGAGCTTTCAAAGTTGATAGAAGCAGGTGTGCTAGGATTCAAAGCTTTTCTGGTACACTCGGGATTGGATGCCTTTCCGAATGCTGATTTGGCCACTTTGAAAGCAGCAATGCCTGTGATTGAAAAAGCGGGATTGCCTTTGCTTGTGCATGCTGAACTAGAACATGAAACGGCGAGTACGGAGGGTCTTGATGCAGATCCACAATCGGCTGATGCCTGGTTAGCTTCACGACCACAGGCGATGGAGATAAGCGCTATTGAGAGCATGATTGCCCTCTGTAAACAGACCAATTGTCGCACTCATATTGTTCATTTGAGTGCAGCGGAAGCATTGCCTGCCATCAGCGCGGCTATGGAGCAAGGCTTGCCCTTGACGGTGGAGACAGCGCCGCATTATTTGTTCTTTGCCAGTGAAGATATTCTGGATGGGGAGGTACAATATAAGTGTGCACCTCCGATACGGGAACACGAGAATAATCTGGCTTTGCTGGAGGCGGTGAAGGAGGGCATTATCAGTATGATCGGTACAGATCACTCGCCGGCTCCGGCTGCATTGAAGCAGATGGAGAGTGGAAACTTTCTGAAAGCCTGGGGTGGGATTGCGAGTTTGCAACTAATGTTGCCGGTTTTGTGGACCTTGCTTGGGAAAGAAGAAAATGCTTTGTCACTGCTGACTGACCTGTGTATTACAAAGCCTTATCAATTTCTTGGATTAACTGATCGTAAGGGCAAGATTGAGGTAGGTTATGATGCTGATTTTGTAATTTGGCAGCCCGATTGGATTTTCGGAGTAGAAGCACAGGATTTGAAGTTTCGACATCCGGATACATGTCCATATTTAGGGGAGGTTTTGTCTGGCAAAGTTCTGCAAACATATGTGAATGGAGAATTGGTATTTGACCAGGATGAAATCGTGCAAAGCAATGCAGGAAAAATAATCTACCATGAATCAAAAAGAACCAGCTAATCGCCTTTCCAGTCAATGGATTGATTTGGCCGCTGAGAAATTGGGCGGAAAAGTACTATTCGCTACGGATGACTTTTTTGCGGAAAAGGAAAATCTAATCAAGCCGGGCAGGGGCATTTTTATTCCTGACAAGTATACCGAAAACGGGAAGTGGATGGACGGCTGGGAGTCTCGCCGTAAGCGTACTCCGGGCCACGATTGGGCGGTTCTCGAATTGGCTACTCCCGGAGTGATCAAGGGTTTTGATATCGACACGAATCACTTTACGGGCAATCACCCTTCTAATGCTAGTGTTGCTGCAGCCTGGATTGATGGAGCGGCTGACAATAGCTCGGCTTATTGGGAACAAGTGGATTGGAAAGAATTGCTTGCAAAAGACAATGCAGCCTTGAATCCGGGCAGTCAGCATCTCTATGATATTGACAATGATCAGCCCTTTACGCATGTGCGCTTGAATATCTTTCCGGATGGCGGTGTAGCCAGGTTTCGGGTTTATGGATATGTGAGTAAGGATTGGGAAAGTGTTGCTTCAGCGGAGGTATTGGACCTTGCTTCGGCTGTGAATGGCGCTAGAGCCATTGATTGCAATGACATGTACTTTAGCGATATGAGCAATCTGCTAAATCCTGGTCGTGGTGTCAATATGGGAGATGGCTGGGAAACCAAGAGAAATCGTACACCAAACAATGTGGATTGGGTGGTGATCAAATTGGCCACACCTGGAACAGTGCAAAAGGTGCTGGTTGATACTTGTCACTTTAAGGGAAATTACCCGGACAGTTGTGCTTTGGACTACTGTCATGCACCGAATGATGATTTGAGTTCTGCGACATGGCGACCACTCATGGAACAGCAAAAACTACAAGCAGACCACGAGCATTATTTTGAGTCGGAGGTTCAAGAACACGAGGCGATCACGCATGTGAGATTGAAAATCTATCCCGACGGAGGTATCAGCCGATTACGACTATTTGGATGCAAGTGCTAGCGCCTGAAATCGAGCTCATTCTACCCTTGAAAATCAGCCAGAAAACATGCTGCTAAGAAAGTTCAATAAACTACCCAAAACCAAAGCCATGGCCGAGCTGGAAAAGTGCTGTGGAGCGGGTAAGTGGTGTCGCCTGATGATGAAGGACTTCCCTTTTCCATCAAAGCGCAAGCTATTGTCTCTGGCCAAAAGAAATTGGTTTGAGCGGTGCAAAGAAAAGGACTATTTGGAAGCCTTTGAGCATCATCCAAAAATTGGTGATGTGCGCTCGCTTAAGAAGAAGTTTGCCTCCACCAGCAAGTGGGCTGGGCAGGAACAGGCAAGTGTGCAAGAGGCCAATGATCAGGTGATCAAAGCATTGGCCAAGGGCAACAAAGCCTACGAGAAAAAATTTGGCTATATATTTATTGTATGTGCTACTGGAAAGACAGCAGAGGAGATGCTGGCTCTGCTGGAAGCCAGACTAAACAATGAGCCAGAAGAGGAACTCAAAATCGCCATGGGCGAACAACATAAGATCACCCTAATTCGAATAGAGAAATTACTACAAAAAGAAGAGACAACATGAGTCAGATAACGACACACGTATTAGATACTACTGTGGGTGCACCTGCATCAGATCTTGCCATTGTGCTGGAACGCTCGACAAACTCGGGATGGAAGCAGATTGCCCATGGCGAAACGGATGATGATGGCCGAATCGGCAATCTTCTGGCCAAGACTACCGTGCTGGACAATGCTGTTTATCGCATGATTTTTGATACGGCAGGATACTTTGACCGGCTTGGCATTGAGACTTTCTATCCGGTGGTCTATATCTACTTTGAGATTACGGATACCAGTCATTATCATATTCCTTTGCT